>NZ_JBXAPM010000008.1:0-330938 GCF_058803965.1 Reyranella sp. GW821-FHT14A01 | reverse complement strand
GCCTGATATCGGGCCACTGTAAGCGACAGCACATTGTCCGTGGCGTCGATCCGGTCGATGCCCGCAGCCGCGAGGGCCGCAAAGCGGCCCACCGACATGGCACCGATCGTCGCACCCGTGTCGGCAAGCGTCACCGTGTCCGCTGCCGTCAGCACCACCTTTCCCAGCGCCTGATACTGCGCCGCCGTCAGCGTGAGCACATCAGCCGTGGCATCGATCCGGTCGATCCCCTTGCCCGCCAGCGCAGCGATGTCGGCCGCCGTCAGCGCAGCCAGCGCGACACCCGTATCGGCCAACGTCACCGTGTCCGCTGCCGTCAGCGCCACCGTCCCCAGCGCCTGGTACCGGGCCACCGAAAGGGACAACACATTGTCCGTGGCGTCGATCCGGTCGATGCCCGCAGCCGCGAGGGCCGCAAAGCGGCCCACCGACATGGCACCGATCGTCGCACCCGTGTCGGCAAGCGTCACCGTGTCCGCTGCCGTCAGCGCCACCGTTCCCAGCGCCTGATACTGCGCCGCCGTCAGAATCAGGCTGTCGTTCGTGGCGTCCATCCTGTCGATGCGCTTGCCCGCCAGACCGGCGATTTGGGCCGGCGTGAGCGCCTGCAGGTTGGTGGCGCTGTCGGCCAAGACGACGACGTCAGAGGCCGTCAATCCGACCGAGCCAAGCTGGAGGTACTGCGCGACGCTCAGCTCGAGCAGGTTGTCCGTGGCGTCGAGCATGTCGACGCCGCGCCCCGCCAACTCTCCGATCTGGGCTGGCGTATAGAGCTTCAGATGCGCGCCTGTATCGGCAATTGTCACCGTCAGACCGCCGGCGACCGACCAGAACTGGTTGTGCTGCGCCACGGTCATCCTGACGCTGCCCTCTCCCATCAAGGTGAGATACTCGACCCCGGACAGCGTCGGGAAACGAGTCGTGAAATCGACGTTTCCATCCACTCCGACGTGAAGCGTGTCGGTTCCGTCCGACAGGTCGAAAGAAGTGACCTGACCAAACTGCTCATCGGTGACATTGAGAGTATCGGCGTCATTTCCGCCAAATATCTGCAACAACTCGACATTGGACAGGTTGAACCATGCTCCTGTCGTGTAGTCCGAAATGACCATATTGCCCCAGAAGGTCAGCTTCACCGTGTCGGTGGCACCGCCGCCATCGAACATTTTGAAGGCAGCGAATTGGGGCAAGGTAAGCGTGATCGTGTCGCTTGAGTTCGTGCCCACAAACGCTTCAACTTCCCAGATCGATGAACTGCTGAGGTCGGCCACTGCCCCGTAGAGTCCGAGCGTGTCGTAACCAGCTCCACCGTAGATGCCATAACCGGCTGCTGCGCCGGCAACGTAAAGAAAGTCGCCATCGTCGCCGCCGGCCAGGTTTTTTACGCCACCACCCTCTGCAATCAAGGTATCGCTGCCGGCACCGCCGTCGGCTACGCTCATGCCGCTACCGTTGATGTGCAGCGTATCGTCACCACCGTAACCCATGAGCTGATCGTCCCCGCCATTGCCGATCGCGGTATCGTTGAATTCGGTGCCAATGAACGTGTCGTCCGCCGAAGTGCCGGTAAAGTTTGCCATTTCCCGAGTACCCCCAAGTACAGTCGCCACACACCAAAGCAGGCCGCGAGGCGGCCGCTAGTCTTCAAGCGTCGGGATTTAAGGTAGCGCTGTGCGGTCGGCAGTTTCCTGCCGCAAACGGATGAGACGCTCACCCCGCGCTCATCACATTCCCCAAGTACGCGACGCCGAGCCCCCAACTTCCCATTCACAGTCCGGGCGTCAGTAAAGGGATAAAACGATTACTTGTAAATTGCCAACTGCACTCAACTGGCAATAAGTTTCCCTTGATCTGTCACATCCCGTACACAACCCGACGTTATGCGAGTCGATGTACCGGCTGCAACCCATGGGGATGCGCGCAACTGTTGACAAGCCGGAGAGGCCTCAACCGAAGAGAATAATTCACGATGCGCGCAAATCAAGGCGGGTGCTGAATAGCGGTACCCGCGGCGAAAGCCCCTCCCGGGGGCTTTCGCGATATCGAAACGATGATGAAGTCTAGAAGCCCAATGCCTTCGCCTGGACGACGCCCTCGATGCCGCCGATCTTGCCCATCAGCTCGGGCGAAATCGGCTGGTCGACCTGGACCAGCGCGATGGCCGATCCGCCCGGCTTGTCGCGGCCGAGATGGAAGGTGGCGATATTGACCTTGCCCTCGCCCATCAGGGTGCCCAGGCGGCCGATGAAGCCCGGCTTGTCGTCGTTGGTGATGTAGAGCATGTGCGGCGCGAACTCGGCGTCGATCTCGATGCCCTTGATCTCGACGATGCGCGGATGCTTGCCGCCGAACAGCGTGCCCGTGACCGAGCGCGTGTACTTCTCCGTCGTGACCGAGAGGCGGATCATCGAATTGTAGTCGGTCTCGCGCTCGTGCTTGACCTCGGCCACCTCAATGCCGCGCTCGCGGGCGATCACCGGCGCGTTGACCATGTTCACCGTGTCGAGCTGCGGGCGCAGCACGCCCATCAACGCCACCTGGGTGAGCGGCTTGACGTTGAGCTTCGCCACCTGGCCCTCGTACTCGATCGAGACGGCCTTGATGTCGGTGTCGGTGAGCTGGCCCGCGAACGAGCCCAGCTTCTCGGCGAGGTCGAGGAACGGCGCCAGCTTGGGTGCATCCTCGGCCGAGACGTTCGGCATGTTGAGCGAGTTGGTGACGGCGCCGGTCAGCAGGTAGTCGGCCATCTGCTCGGCGACCTGCAGCGCCACGTTCTCCTGCGCTTCCACCGTCGAGGCGCCGAGATGCGGCGTGCAGACGAGGTTGGGCGCGCCGAACAGCACGTTCGCCTTGGCCGGCTCCTCGACGAACACGTCGAAGCCCGCGCCCGCGATGTGGCCCGAGACCAGCAGGTCGCGCACCGCCAGCTCGTCGACCAGGCCGCCGCGCGCGCAGTTGACGATGCGCACGCCCTTCTTGGTCTTCATCAGGTTGGCGCGCGACAGGATGTTCTTCGTCTGCTCGGTGAGCGGCGTGTGCACCGTGATGAAGTCGGCGCGGGCCAGCACCTGCTCCAGGGTCGCCTTCTCGACGCCCAGCTCGGTGGCGCGCTGGTCGCTCAGGAACGGATCGTAGGCCACGACGCGCATCTTGAGGCCGATGGCGCGCTCGGCGACGATCGAGCCGATATTGCCGCATCCGATCAGGCCCAGCGTCTTGAAGCTGAGCTCGGTGCCCATGAACTTGTTCTTTTCCCACTTGCCGGCCTGGGTGCTGGTATTGGCCTCCGGTACCTGGCGGGCGACGGCGAACATCAGCGCGATGGCATGCTCGGCGGTGGTGATGGCGTTGCCGAACGGCGTGTTCATGACGACGACGCCGTGCGAGGTCGCGGCCTTGATGTCGACATTGTCGACGCCGATGCCGGCGCGGCCCACGACCTTCAGCTTCCTGGCCTCGGCCAGGACTTCGGCGGTGACCTTGGTGGCCGAGCGGATCGCCAGGCCTTCGTAGTTGCCGATGATGGCGCGCAGCTCGGCGGGCTTCAGGCCCGGCTTGAAATCGACGTCGCAGCCGCGCTCCGAGAAGATCTCGACGGAACGCGGGGACAGCTCATCGGAAATGAGAACCTTGGGCTTTGCCATGGGATGACTCCAAATTCTTTGCTGGGTGCGCGCCACTCCAGTGGCGCGTCATGCGATGCAGCAGCAGGAAGATCGCGTCACTGGAGTGACGCGTCCCCAGCTACGAGAAATCGCGCTCGATCTCGGCGTAGGCCCAATCGAGCCACGGCAGCAGCGCTTCGAGATCGGCCTTCTCGACCGTCGCGCCGCACCAGATGCGCAGGCCCGGCGGGGCGTCGCGGTACGAGCCGACGTCGTAGCCCGCCTTCTCGGTCTCGAGCAGGTCGCCCATCTTCTTGGCCGCCGCGGCCTGCTTGTCGGCCGGCAGCGCCGTGAACCAGGGCGCCTTGATCACGAGGCAGACCGAGGTGTTGGAGCGGATCGCCTTGTCGGTCGCCAGGAAGGCGGCCCACGACCGGGACTCGACGAACGTCTCGAGCACGCCGAGATTGCCCTCGGAGCGGGCCATCAGGCCCTTGAGCCCGCCGACGCCCTCGCCCCACTTCAGGCCGTCGATCGCGTCCTCGATGCAGAGCAGCGACGGCGTGTTGATCGTGTCGCCCTTGAAGATGGCCTCGGAGAATTTGCCGCCCGAGGTCAGGCGGAAGATCTTCGGCATCGGCCAGGAAGGCGTGTAGCTTTCGAGCCGCTGGATGGCGCGCGGCGACAGCACGAGCATGCCGTGTGCGCCCTCACCGCCCATGACCTTTTGCCAGGACCAGGTGACGACATCGAGCTTGGCCCACGGCAGGTCCATCGCGAACACGGCCGAGGTCGCATCGCAGATCGCAAGGCCTTCGCGGTCGTCGGCGATCCAGTCGCCGTTGGGAACCTTCACGCCGGAGGTCGTGCCGTTCCAGGTGAAGACGACGTCGTGCGTCCAGTCGACCGAATTGAGATCGGCGATCTGGCCGTAGGGCGCCTTGAGCGTGCGGGTGTCCTTGAGCTTGAGCTGCTTCACCACGTCGGTGACCCAGCCTTCGCCGAAACTTTCCCAGGTCAGCATGTCGACCGGGCGGGCGCCCAGCAGCGACCACAGTGCCATCTCGACCGCGCCGGTATCGGACGCGGGAACGATGGCGATGCGATGGTCGGCGGGAATGCCGAGGATCGCGCGCGTACGATCGACCGCTTCGACAATCTTCTTCTTGCCGAGCTTCGAACGATGGGACCGCCCGACGGCGGCATCTTTGAGAACTTCCGGTGTCCAGCCCGGACGCTTGGCGCAGGGACCCGAAGAAAAGTCGGGACGCGCAGGACGCATTGACGGCTTCGTCATTGTCATTCTCCCTTACAGAAGAAATGCACTCCGGTGGGGGAGCGTGGCCCGCGGCCGATATACGGATATCGAAGGGTGTCGTCAATGCGTGGTCTTGGGGAGAAGAACGCAATAAATGAGACTTATGGAGAGATTTTCTCGCGCGTTCGTCGCAACCCTGGCCACGCTCGTCATGTCGGTAATCGTCGCGGAGCTGGTTGCACGCTGGGTGTTCGGCCTGCAGCCGCTGCATTATCGCTGGCCGTACCAGCCACTGTTCGTCACCGGCGACTACCAGTACCTCGTGCCCAACGACCGCCTGCCCTTCGCACCGGGCGGTCCCGATTCGCTGGGCTACCGCGAGCGCGGCTTCGGCTTCTACACCTCGCCCGAGGTGGCGCCTGCCTCCTCCACACCGCTGTCCGATTTCCTGTTCAGCCATGACCGCGCGCGCTACTCCGCCGCCGAGGTCGATCGCATCGCCTGCGACGAACCCGATGCGATCCTGATCTATGTGCTGGGCGGCTCGGTGGCGCAGGGTTTCTCGGCGACCGGCAAGGCCACGACCTGGCACGCTTTGCTCGAGAAGCGGTTGCGCGAGACGCTCGGTCGCCAGGACGTCTATGTCTTCAACGCCGCGATGGGCGGTTTCGTGTCGCTGCAGGAGCGGCTCGCCTTCCATCTCGCGGTGGTGCCGCGCAACGCCACCCTCGCCCTCGTGCTCGACGGCTACAACGACGTCACCATTCCCGCCAACTCGGGCGTGCGGCCGGGCGATCCGTTCCAGCTCGGCCTGCGCTTCAGCCAGTTCTACGGCGACGGCTTCTTCTGGTGGCTGTCGACCCACAGCGCGATCCTGCACACGATGATGCAGAACCAGCTCGAAGCCGAGGTGCTGGCCTTCCGCCGCCAACTCGACCAGGACGATGCGGTGTTCACGCGCCACGCCCAGTCGATCGCCGGGCTCTATACCGAGAACATGAACGAGGTGCTGACCTCATGCGCCGGCCGCAAGCTCGCCTGCTTCGTGGCGCTCCAGCCCGGCCGCGCGATGAGCGCCGCCAACTCCGGCATCGCCCGCGACGACATACTGAGCCAGAAGCGCATGGTGGCGCTGTACGACACGCTCAAGGCTGCTGTCGCAACAAGTCCGCAGCGCGAGCGCTTCGTCGACCTCACGCACCTCTTCGACGGCGCCGACAAGCTCGCGCTCTACAAGGACAGCGTCCATCCGGGCGATGCCGGCCAGGCACTCCTGGGAGAAGCGCTGCTCGCCCCGACCCTGGCGGCTCTCGCCAATGCCACGCAGGTCAAGCCGGCGCCGCAGCGCTGCGAGCGTCTGCGCCAGGCAAGGTAGTCAGCGGCGGCGCAGCTCGTAATAGGTTCCGGCGATCGGATCCTTGAAGGCTTCGGTCGCACGGAAATCGTCGTGCAGCATCCGGTAGATCGCATCGGTGCGGCCCGCGGCGGCAACGGTGCCGAGATAGGCCGCCAACACGTCGGATGGCCATGACCACATGTCGGAGACGATGACGCGATAGCCGCGGTCGAGCGCCAGGTCGATGTCGCGCTTCAGCGACGCCGCGTGTTCGGCGGCCGTCCAGCCGGGATGGCGAATCGCACCGGCATTGACGGCAATCCATTTGAACTTCGGATCGGCGGAGGGCGCCGGTGGGATCGCGACCTTGTTGTCCCAATCCCAGGTGCGGCTCCACAACGCGTACTTCCACGTCGTGATCGGCTCGTAGCCGAAATAGAGGAAGACGCTGGAGTCCGGCGGGAAGCGCTTCTCCAGCTCAGCCATCGCCGTGAGCCAGCGCGTGTCGTCGCCGCGCCACTTGGCGAGCGCCGGGACGTTCCAGGCGAAGGGCGCAAACGACAGGACCGCAAGCGCGATGGCCGCGACGCGCCGCGCCGGCAGCGCCGCCGCGAGCAGCAGCGCCCAGGCCACCGTGAGCCACGGCATGACGTTGAGCTGCATCTGCGGATCCTGCGGCTGGGAATAGAAGTTCAGGACCTGCCCGGCTCCCAGCGTGCCGAGGAAGACAATCACGACGGCGCGCAGGCGCGGCTCGTGTCGGCGCGGCCACAGGACGCTCGCGCTCGCGATGAAGATCGCGACCTGCACGAGCACGGAAAGCGACAGTGGAAGCATGGCTTCGCGCGCCGATCGCGGGTCGACGAAGCCGCCGACCAGCAGCAGGTAGTTGCCGACGCCGGACAGCATCATCCAGGCCTTGTCCCAGGTGACGCCGGCCCAGCCGGTGGCCACGCCCTTGCCCGTCCACAGGATGTCATGCAGGCCGATGGCCCCGTTATGGCCCTCCCACAGGAGCTGGACGATGCCCGACGTGGCGAGGACCGAAGCCACCAGCACAAGCACGTGGCCGAGACGCTGCCGCACCGGCTCCGGCGCGACCAGCAGCGCCAGCACGAGCGCCGGCAAGGTCGGGAACATCAGGCGCCATTCGATCAGCCAACCCAGGGTAAACAGCACGCCGACAATGGCGACGCGCTTCCAGGTCGGCCTGTCGAACCACAGTCCGGCCAGCGCCATCGAGGCGAGGACGAACACGTAGCCCGGCATGATGTCTTCGCTGATGACCGACAGGAGCAGGACGAAGCCGCATCCGAGATGGAACACCGAGGCCAGCGTCGCAACGGCAGCCCTGCCCGTCAGGCGATGGACGAAGGCATAGATGACGACCGTGCCGAGACTCGCCCAGAAGGCATTGAGATAGGCGAACTGTTTCCAGGGCACGCCGCGCAGGATGCCGAGCGCATCGAGTAGCTGGGCGCTGACGCCATAGAGCGGGAAGAACAGGTAATTCGACGGATCGAGGCGCGCGGTCGATGGATCGGCGATCCAGGGCTCGGCCTGGATGCTCTTGTACATCCCGTTATTGCTGATGATGTGGACATTCTGCAGCCAGCCGATCAGGCCGCACAGCACTGTCAGCGATAATGCGAACGCCAGCAGGAGCTGCCAGGCTGGCGTCGTCCTCGTCACTAGTGCTTGCGGCCGACCAGGGTCACGGCGCCTTCGGGACCGAACGTCTCGGTGTGCGGGCAACCGCGCGCCATGGTGAAGACCTCGCCGGGGCTGAAGGTCTGCGTCTTGCCGTCCCAGGCGAGCGTGATTGCGCCGTCGATCACCATCGCCTTCACATCGTAGGGATGGCTGTGCTCGGTGTTGTGCTTGGGACCGGCGGTCGTGCCGGTGAGGATCTCGTCGTAGCCGTCACGTTTCAGCTCGGTCTCGAAAACCTGGCGATCCATCCATCCCTCCTCAGGCCGCTTTACGGGCCGTGACCGCATACTGCGCGCCCATCGGCAGCCACGCCAGCAGGGGATCGATACCGCGGAGGAAAGCCAGGCCGGGCGGCATGAACATCAGGTACTCGGTGTCCAGATCGTAGCGCGCTGCATCGAGCAGGCCGTGCCGGACCTCGCCCGCGTCGAGCAGGATGGCGTTGCGGTCGATCGGGGTGCGGGCGATGACGTAGCGCACCAGCGGATTGCGCGGATTGTGCTCGAAGACATAGAGCCGGCCACCGGGCTTCAGCACGCGGCCGAGTTCGGCATAGACCGAAGGCCGGTCCGCAATCGGCACGTGATGCAACACCGCGCTGATCAGGGCGATGTCGAAGCTTGCGTCGGGAAAAGGCGTGCTTGCACCCTGCTGTGGCGCCAGCGCCGGCGGCGCGCCCAGCTCGCGCGGCCAGCGCTTCTCGACCTGGCGCAGCATGCCGGTCGAGATGTCACAGCCGGTGAACGATCCCTTGGCACCGAGCCCGATCAGGACGCGCATCAGGCTGCCGACGCCGCAGCCATAGTCGAGTACGGAAAGCCCACCAGTCCGCAGCGCCGGCTCGTGGCGCAGCAGCCAGCGCGCCTTCACGGCGATGAACTGGTCGGGCGAACTGCCCATCAGGCGCTTGATGGGATTGTCGAGGCCGCCCTGGTATTCCGCCGCATAGTCGTCGAACTCCGCCGGCTCGCCCGACCAGGATGGCGGATCGGGCGTGCTCACTTCGGACCCTCGATCTGCCCGCCCATCTGGCCACCCACGATATCGCGGATCATGAACAGCGGCCGTCCCTTGCTCTGATCGTAGAGCCGGCCGAGATAGGAGCCGATGACTCCCAGCATCAGGAACTGCATGCCGCCCAGCAGGCCGACCGCGGCCATCAGCGAGGTCCAGCCCGGCAGCGTGTGGCCGTTCCACCAGCCGACGATCGAGTAGATGAAGAAGCCGAAGCCCAGGGCCGCCATGATCCAGCCGATGGTCATCGAGGCCATCAGCGGCACGACCGAGAACGAGGTGATGGCGTCGACGGCGAAGCGGACCATCTTGGCGATCGGATACTTGCTCTCGCCGGCAACGCGCGCGTGGCGGTCATAGACCAGCGGCACCTGGCGGCCGCCGATCCACGCCACCATGCCGCGAATGAAACGGTGACGTTCCGGCATCGCCAGCAACAGATCCAGCACGCGCCGCGTCACGAGGCGGAAGTCGCCGGCATCCGGCGGGATCTGCACATCGGTCAGGCGGCCGATCAGGCGATAGAAGGCGGCCGCGGTGGCGCGCTTGAACAGGCTCTCGCCGTTGCGCTGGCGGCGCTGGCCGTAGACCACGTCGGCGCCTTCGTCGATCAGCTTCATCATGTCGGTCAGCAGCTCGGGCGGATCCTGCAGGTCGGCGTCGATGATCAGGATGCGCTCGCCCCGGCACACCGAAAGCCCGGCGGTGAGGGCAAGCTGATGGCCATGGTTGCGCATCAGGCGCACGGCGACGATCCGCGGATCGCGGCCTGCGGCGTCAGCCAATACATCCCAGGTGCGATCGCGCGATCCGTCGTCGACCAGCACGATTTCGCCGGTGCCGCCGATCCCGTCGAGAACCGCGCAGACCCGGCGCAGGAACTCGGGCAGGACATCCTGTTCATTATAACAGGGCGCCACAACGGAGACGGCCGGACGGGGGGCGGGATTCATTCGAGGAGCAATAACCCATGCGCGATGGGAAAACGAGCCGCGCCTCCCCCGCCTTCCTCCTGTCTCCCCAATGTCAGCACAATGGGCTATCAAGCGGCACCATGAATTCCAACGACAACGACCATCGCGGCCTGCTCCCGGCAGGACTGGCCGATCTGCTGCCTCCCGACGCGGCGCGCGAAGCGCGCGCCATCGACGTCGCCATCGAACGCTTCGCCGCCTTCGGCTACGAGCGGGTGAAGCCGCCGCTGGTCGAATTCGAGGAGTCGCTGCTAGGCGGACCGGGCGCCGCCCTCGCGCCGCAGACCTTCCGCCTCATGGATCCGGTCTCGCAGCGCATGATGGGCGTCCGCCCCGACATGACGGTCCAGGTCGCGCGCATCGCCGTGACGCGCCTGAAGCACGAGCCCCGCCCGCTGCGCCTCTCCTACGGCGGCAACGTGATCCGTGTCCGCGGCAGCGCGCTGAAGCCCGAGCGCCAGTTCGCACAGGTCGGCACCGAGCTGATCGGCGTCGACAGCGCCGAGGCCGATGCCGAAGCGGTGCTGCTGGCGGTCGATGCGCTGCGCGCGATCGGCGTGTCGGACCTGACGGTGGACCTCAACCTGCCCACGCTCGTCGCCGCCGTCGCGGGCGGCGTGGACCAGCCCGAGGAGGCGATGAGCCGCCTGCGCCGGGCGCTCGATCGCAAGGACGAGGGCGGCGTCGCCAAGGCCGGCGTCGACAGGAAGGCAGTCGATCTTTTCGTCGGCCTCCTGCGGGCCGCCGGCCCTGCCGACAAGGGCCTCGCGGAGCTCGGCAAGCTCAAGTTGCCGGAGGCCGCTGCGGCCGAAGCCGCCCGCCTCGCCGAGGTCGTGAAACTTGTCGCCGCGGCCGAGGACGGCCTGCCGCTCACCATCGACCCCGTCGAATATCGCGGGCTGGAATACCAGACCGGCGTCTCCTTCTCGGTGTTCGCGCTCAAGGGCCGCGAGGAATTGGCACGCGGCGGGCGCTATTCCGCAGGCTATCCCGAGGACGGCGTCAGCGAATCGGCGACCGGTTTCACGGTCTACATGGACGCGGTTCTGGCCGCCTCCGAGCCACCGGCCGAGCGACCGCGTCTCTACGTCGAGATGGGCACGCGCTGGGACGATGCCGCGATCTGGCAGGCCAAGGGCTATGCCGTCGTGCGCGCTGTCGTCGCGGCGCCCGAGCCGCGGACCGAGGCCAAGCGCCTGCGTTGCAGCCATGCCCTGATCGACGGCCAGGCCGTGCCGCTCTGAGGATGCATTTCGCCTCGCTCCGGGCGGGGGGAAGTGCTATCCGACATCACGCCTCTCCGGAACCGGCCCCGGGGAGGCGTTTTCGTGTGTGAAGGGAACCGGCCGAAGGAAAACAGGCAATGGCCAACGTGGCAGTGATCGGCGCCCAGTGGGGCGACGAAGGCAAAGGCAAGATCGTCGACTGGCTGAGCGAACGCGCCGAGGTCGTGGTGCGTTTCCAGGGCGGTCACAATGCCGGCCATACGCTGGTCATCGGCAACCAGACCTACAAGCTGGCGCTGCTGCCGTCGGGCGTGGTGCGCGAGGGGAAGCTCTCGATCATCGGCAACGGCGTTGTGATCGACCCCTGGCATTTCCTCGAGGAAGTGAAGAAGGTCACCGAGCAGGGCCTGTCGGTGACGCCGAAGAGCCTCAAGATCGCCAACCATGCCGTGCTGATCCTGCCGCTGCATCGCGACCTCGACGGCTGGCGCGAGGATGCGCCTGGCGTCATCCGCGTCGGCACGACGCGGCGCGGCATCGGTCCCGCCTATGAGGACAAGGTCGGCCGCCGTGCCATCCGCGTCGGCGATCTCGCCGAGCCGGACATGCTGCCGCTCAAGGTCAACACGCTGCTGGCACACCACAATGCGCTGCGCACGGGGCTGGGCCAGCCCCTCATCGATGCGGCCAAGCTGACGGCCGAGTTGCTCGAGCTGGCGCCGAAGATCCTGCCCTTCGCGGAAGACGTCTGGGAACGGCTCGACGCCTTGCGCGCCGCCGGCAAGCGCATCCTGTTCGAAGGCGCGCAGGCCACCATGCTCGACATCGACCACGGCACCTACCCCTACGTCACCTCGTCCAACACGGTGGCGGCGCAGGCGATGATCGGCAGCGGCATGGGCAACGGCGCGGTCGGCTACGTACTGGGCATCGCCAAGGCCTACACCACGCGCGTCGGCGACGGCCCCTTCCCCACCGAACTGACCGATGCGATCGGCCAGGGCCTGGGCGATCGCGGCAAGGAGTTCGGCACCAACACCGGCCGCCGCCGCCGCTGCGGCTGGTTCGACGCGGTAATGGTGCGCCAAGCGGTGAAGCTGAACGGCATCGACGGCATCGCGCTGACCAAGCTCGACGTGCTCGACGGCGAGAAGGTCATCAAGGTCTGCGTCGGTTACGAGCTCGACGGCAAGCGCATCGAGCGCTTCCCCTTCACCATGGGCGCGCAGGCCAAGCTGAAGCCGATCTGGGAAGAGTTCGAAGGCTGGAGCGAGAGCACCCAGGGCGCCCGTTCCTTCGCCGAGCTGCCGGCCACCTGCATCAAGTACGTGCGCCGCGTCGAGGAGCTGGTCGGCTGCCCGGTGGCGCTGCTCAGCACCAGCCCGCAGCGCGAGGACACGATCCTGATGACCGATCCGTTCCGCGACTGATCGTGGAGTACGTCAACGAACTGCTCACACGGGCCAATCTCGGCACATGGGACAGCTGGAGCATGCAGTATCGCGTGCTCGCGGTGGTCATCGGGCTGATCATCGCCTACTGGGCGCTGCAGATCATCCTGCCGGTCATGCTGCGCGTGCTGCGGCCGTTCATCTTCCTGGCGGTCATCCTGGTCGCGGTCTGGGCCCTCTTCCCGGCCGAGGTCTGCTCGCTCGAGATGCTGTCCAAGATCCCGAAGCTCTGCGCGCGTTGAAGTCTTCGCCGGGCGCTTGTCCTACCACATCATCCTGAAGCCACCGGTAAGGGAGTTGGTGGAGGAGCCCGTGGAGAACTCGCCGGCGTAGCGGAGGTAGAGCTGGGTTCCGTCGGCAACGGCGGTCGAGACGCCGAAGCCGAGCGTGACGCCGTCGCGCTGCGGGGCAGCGCCATAGACCGTGAAGTTCTGTCTCGGCGCGCCGGCGAAGGCCGCCGTCGTCGGCCGCGCCGTGTCGGCATACTCGTGCGCCCAGCCCAGCCGGAACAGCAGCGCGAGCTTCTCCGCCCAGCCCACATCGATGTCGCCCGCAAGCTCCGCACCCAGCACCGTGCGCACCGACGACGTCGTCTGCTGTGCCACGGTGAGGTTGAGCGACTGTGCCCCGTTCTCGCTGAATCCCGCCTGGTTGATGCTGGTGGCCTGCAGGCGCGCGAAGGGCGTGAGGGAAGCGTTGGCCCGATCGTAGAGGCCGATCCGGTAGCCCGCCTCGGCCTGGCCCAGGAACTGGTTGGCGCCGGTGCGGCCCTGCGCCGCGCGCGCCGCCAGGTTGGGCAGCACGATCTGCCGCGTCATCTGGTTGTCGTTGTAGCCATAGCCCGCCAGTGCATCGAGGTAGAACGCGCCCGGCGTGAACGAGGCGAACAGGCTCGCCTGGTAGCTGTTGGTCGTGCCTTGCCCGCTGAACCCGCCCAGCCACTGGGTGCCGCTGGCGAAGCCGACGCCGCCGCCCAACAGCAGCGTGGGATCGAGGCGGTAGTCGAGGCCCGTGGCAAAGCCGCCGGCATTGTAGGTCAGGGTGCCGGCATTGGCGTCGCCGGCCACCGTGGCGAGGCCGCCCATGGCGGTGCCCCACAGGCTCCACGGACTCTTGCGCTCGCTGTCGCAGGCCTCAATGGCGAACGGGTCGCAGCCCTCGGCCAGCGCCATCCGGCTGACCTCGCCACGCCCGGTGCGCACTGCGGACAGCTGCTGGGCGAGCGCGCTCATGAACATCACGCCGCCGCCGACATTGGCGGTGCCGAATCCCGAGTAGTTCTGGCCGCTGATGGCGTTCATCGCCGCCTGGCCCTGGGCCAGCGTGTACGTCGCCATGGTGCCGACGACGGTGGCGAGATCGCCGCTCGACCCGGCGACGCTCCGGTCGAGCGCGCGGCCCACCGCCGACTGGTTGGCCGTGGCGCCGCCGGCGCCGAAGCCGCCCGGCCTCAGCGTCAGGTAGACGTTGTTGGCGTCGTAGCTCAGCGACGGCTGCAGGAAGGGATAGAGGCTGGCTGCACCGGCATAGGCGCCGGTGACACCGCCGGTGGCATTGAGGATGGTGTAGGTGGTGCTGGGCGCATAGACGCCGGTCGCGCCGGTCACGACCACCGTGCCGCCGGCGAGGTTGGCGGTGCCCGCTACACCGGTGACATTGATACTGTCAGCCTGACCCGCGCTGTTGGTCTCCACCTGGTAGCTGCTGCCGGCTGCCTGGGTGTAGGAGCCGTTCACCGTCAGCGAGCCGATCGAGTTGCCCGGCGCGGTGGCGCCGAGGACATTCACGCTGCCGAAGATGGTGCCGATGCCACCGAGGTTGCCGGCGGGGCCGACCGTCACGTCGCTGGTGATCGAACCGTTGACCGAAAGGCGGCCGCCCGCGACGTTGGTCGGGCCCGTGTAGGTGTTGATGCCGGTGAGCATCAGCAGGCCCGGACCCTGCATGGTCAGGCCGCCCGTGCCGGTGATGGTTCCAGCGAAGGCCGTACTGTCCTGCCCCGCCACGGTAAGGTCGGCGCTGCCCAGCGAGATCGTGCCACCCACGCCCGCCAGCCCGTTCACGGTGGCGTTGTTGCCGTTGAAGTCCATCGTCCCGCCGTTGACGACCAGCGCACCGCTCGAGGGCAGCGCCGCTCCCGGGGCCAATTGCAACGTGCCGGCGTTCACCACCGTGCCGCCGGTGTAGCTGTTGACGCCCGACAGGGCGAGAAGGCCCAAGCCGTTCTTGGTCAGCCCGCCTGTTCCTGTCACCGGCGCACCCAGCGTCATATCGAAGCCGTTGGTGTCGAAGGTGCCGCCGCTCGAATCCAGCCTGACGTTGCGCGCCGTCGTGAGATTGGCCATCGCCGTCAGCGTGCCGCCATCCAGCGTCAGCCCGCCCGAGGCATTGCCGAGGGCACTGTCGGCCTGGATCACCAGCGTGGCGCCGCTGTTGACGATCGTGCCGCCCGAATAGCTGTTGGCGCCCAACAGGAAGAGCATGCCACCGGTAAGCTCGATCTTGCCGCCGGCGACATCGTAGGCGCCGCCGCTGTCGGCAATGGTGCCGGCGTAGGTGCCGGAGGCATTGGTGATCGTGAGCTTTCCCGCACCGAGGAATATCTGGCCGCTGCCGAGGAGGTTCTGGACCGAGACGGTGTTCCACGCCCGCGAGATGTCGAATATGCCGTTGTTCGTCACGCCGCTGGACATCGCGATGCTGGCCGGGCCGGCGATGTTGAGCTGCCCTCCCGGATCGATGGTCGTCGCGCCGGTATAGGTATTGTTGGCGCTGAGCTGGACCAAACCGCCCTGTCCGACCTGCACGCCACCCGCTCCGGAGATCACGCCGGCAAGACCCAGCGGCACATTGTACCCGCTGACGATCAGGCTTCCCCCCGCCGTCGTCGCCAGCTTGGTGTCGGTGACGAAGAACGGCGTGTAGCCGATCACATTGTCGCTCAGGTCGTACATCACGGAGTTCTGCAGGAAGAACCAGATGCCACTGCGATTGCAGGTGTTGGGAGCGGTACAGGTTGGATCGGCCGGATAGAAGCCCGAGTGGTAGGTCGCCGTCGGGACCGAGGTCGGCGGATTGGCCAAGACAGCGGTCGTGGGAAGCAGTCCCGGCACCGACGTACCTCCGGGCGTCACGCCGATAGCCGACACCGTAACGTCGTTATTGACGTTTGTGCCATCGCTGGTGATCGCGGGGTTATTAAGCGCCAGTGACAACAAAGGCGAAGCGCCACTGTCCAGCAGCGTCGGGGCCGTCGAACTCACGGTCTGCCCGTCCTGCGTGAGCGAGACCGTGAAGGTGGCACCGAATGCGGTCGCCCCCTTGTTGCCCTTGTCGCCACCATAAGGGTTGTAAAAGCCGTGCGAATTCGTCTGCAACGGCACCACGCCGACCTGGCTGGTCGAGCTCAGTGGGCCGACGGGCGCGAACTGGCCGATCACTTCCGGCGTCAGGCCGACCGTGACGCAAGGACTGCACGCTATGGATTGGGATTGGCCGCCAATCGTGACGGTGGTGCCGTTCGGCTGAGGCGTAAGGAAGGTCGTCGCTCCGGGATTGAGCCAGGCGTTGGCGGCCACGACGTAGCCTTGGGTGGCGCCCGACACGATGGTCTGGCCGAGCACGCCGCCAGGCGCCGGGATTCCGGCGGGGCCCCCGGCCGAACTCCAACTGACGAAGTTGCCCGCGCCGAAGACACCGTAGTAGTTCTTGCCGTTGAAGTTGTCGGGCAGATTGGGGTTCGCGCTGCCGGCAGTGACGCTGGTGACCGCGTTCACCATGTAGCCGGGATCCGCCGAGAGGGTCGTGACGGCACTTCCAGTCTGATTGTAGAAAGTCAGCGACTGCGCCTGGAGCAGGTTGCCGGTGACGCTGCCGAGATTTCCGTTGGGACCGTAGGCATACGTGATGTTGTTGCCGTTGGGACCGAAGGGCGAGTTCGGCACGTTTGTCAGATAGTTCGCATTGAATATGGCGGACCCGGTATCGAACAGATAACGCTGCGACGCGCCGCCGTTGATGCCGATGTTGATGCCAAGCTGGTACGGGCCGTTGGGAGCGACCAGGCTCAAGGGAATGCTGACGGGCGACGGCGCCTGGGCATGGGCTTCGACTGCCATGCCGCAGCCGAGCGCAAGCCCCACCAAGGCCATCGAGACCCGCCCGGAATTCCCCGAACCAGCCAATGTCGCCGGCACGAAAACCATTCGCATCCTCCCTCCCCTTGAGCGGACGCTATATTCGAAAGATCAGACAGGACAACTCGGCAACTCACCAAATTGGGTCAGGCCGCGAAGACCGGTCTGCTTGCCCGCCAGCGTGCCGTTCACTTAATATTGCGAATTCCTACTGATCGGTGACGCCGCGTGACGCAGATATCGAAACGACGGACGGTTGCCGGAGCAGACCGCTCGCCTGCGACGACCGACGCGGTCCATCCGGACGCCCATCCGATCGGACGAATCTCAGCGGAATTCTTCCTGCGTTGCTTCGAGGTCTTCGGGTTGCTGCACGGTGACATCGCGAGCGGCATGATCATCGTGGCGCTGTGGCACGACGCTCTTACCAACGAGGGCGAGCCGATAGGTATCCGTGAGCTCTCACGCCGGATTGATCTCCCCTTCGAGACAGTGCGCCGCAACGTGCACAAGCTCGTGCGCAGCGGCGTCTGCGTCGCCAGCGACGACGGAATCACCCTGGCCCCGCCGGTACGGCGGAGTTCGCGCTCGACCGCGATGCTGCGCAAGATCCATGTCGAAGCCGTGCGACTGCTCGACGGATTCAGGCGGCTCAAGGTCGGAAACTACAGGCCGCCGCGATCGCCGCAGCCGGCCTCTCGGCGCCTGGACAGGGAGCAGACCGCCATCGTCGTGGCGTCGCTCAATGTGCTGCTCGCTGCCATGAAAGTCCTGCGCGTCTTCTTCGACGGCGACATCGTCTGCGGGCTGGTGTTCACGGCGATCCGGGCCGCCAACGTCAAGCACGTCACGAATGCCGGACCGTCGCCACAGTCCGACGTGCTGCCGGATTCCGACCGGCGCCCCGTCAGCATGATGGCGATCTCGAACTCCATGGACCTGCCCTACGAGACCGTCAGGCGGCACGCCGGCAAGCTGGTGAGGCAAGGCAAGTGCATACGTGTCGGCCGTGGAGGACTGATGGCGCCGGCAAGTGCATTCCGAAAAATGAACGTCGAGGCGAATGCGGTCCGTCAGCTCGCGCTCGGTTTCCTGGCCGAGTTGCGGGCCGCAGGCGTGAAGCTCTGATGCTTCTGCCACCCGCGGCCCGGAAGACTACTTCAGGCTGACCGTCGTCAAGTCGACGAACCATGACTGGGCCGGCTGGAAGCCCTGCACGTTCTTGCTGAAGGCGCGCGGGTTAAGGTCGTGGACGATGTAGAGCCAGGGCGGGTTGTCGACCAGCCGCTCGTGCGCCGCCTTGAAGTTCTCCAGGATGACCGCGTCGTCCGTCGCCTCGGCCAGCGTGGTGAGTGCCGCCTCGAACTTGTCGTCCTTCCATTGCTGGAAGTTCGAACCGGTCGGCGAGGAGTTGGCCGCCGCGAAGTAGCGGTACATCATGCCGACGTCGCTCGACGGCGAGCTGACGTTCAGCGCCATGGCGCCGTTCAGCGCCGGGCTGTCGGGCACCGCGCGGCCAGCGTTCAGCAACACCTGCCACTCGACGGCATCGACCTGGATGTCGACGCCGCAGGCCTGCTTCAGGTTCTCCTGCAGCGCCTCGTTCATCGGCAGCGGCAGCATCTGGCCCGAGCCCGAGGTCGAGATCATCACCTTGAAGGAGAGCGGCTTCTGCGGCGTGAAGCCCGCCTCGGCCAGCAGCTTCTTGCCCTTCACCGGATCGAACGTGTAACGGTTCTCGGGCTTGCCGAACGCGGCATCGGTCGGCTTCAGCCAACCGACCGAAGGCTCGGCGGTGCCGTTCAGCATCGACACGATGGCGTTGCGGTCGATGCAGTAGTTCAGCGCCTGGCGCACGCGGACGTCGGCCAGCGGGCTGTTCTTGGCGGCCATGTTGTAGAACCACGGCCAGACATGCGGATAGGAGTTGGTCGAGATCACGTAGCCCGCCTGCTTCAGCGACGGGATGCCGTCCGGCGGCGGCACCTCGATCCAGTCGACGCGGCCGGCGCGCAGCGCGGCGAGGCGCGTATTGGCCTCCGGGATCGGCATCAGCAGGATTGAATCGACCTTGGCCTTGTGGGTCGGATCCCAATACTCGTCATTGCGGCCGAGCGTCACCGACTGGCGCGGCACGACCTTGGTGATCTTGAAGGGACCGGTGCCGGCCGCGCCGGCAGCGCCCACCTTGCCCCAGTCCTTGCCGAGCTTCTCCCACTGCGTCGGCGACGAAGTGAGGATGTAGGGAACCATCCACGGGAAGTAGGACGCGACCTGCGTCGTGGTGAGCGACAGGGTGTGGTCGTCGATCTTCTTCCACGAGGCGAGGATCGGCACGCGCGAGCGCATGATGCCGGTGGCGGCGGCCTCGAACTGGGCGCTGTCCTTGTTGAAGATGCGCTCGAGGTTCCAGATCACCGCGTCGGCGTTGAAATCGGTGCCGTCATGGAATTTGACGCCCTTCCGGAGATTGAAGATCCAGGTCTTCTTGTCGTCCGGCGCCTGCTTCCAGCTCTCGGCCAAGCCCGGCCGCAAGGTGGCGAGCTGGTCCGACTTCGAGAGGTCGAACAGGATCAGGCCTTCGAAGATCGGGAAACCGAGGAAACGCATGCCCTCGAAGCCGTTGTTAGGCATGCCCGTGGTCGTCGGGATGTCCGACGCCGTCATGGCGATGCGGAGCGTCTTCTCCTGGGCCTGCGCTGCCGACAGAGGCAGCAAGGATGCGGCGGCCAATGCCACAGCGAGACGGAATCGGCGAAGGCTCATGCATATGCTCCTGAAGACTGCTCCCCAGGGGCGATATGCAATCAGTGGGCCATCAGTTCCACGAAGCGGTTGAGATAATCCCGGGCATGCGCCTTGTAGTCGGCGCCGGGGATCCGCAGGTGGGCGTCCGAGACCATGGCCCACATGGCCTCGCGCAAGGCGCTGGCCGCCTTCATCGCCCGGAAGGAGCACCACAGTTCGTCCGAGACCCTGCCCTCGAAATAGGCATCTAGAAGAGCCGAATCCTCGGCCTCGCCGAAAGCGCCGTTGGCCGAGAGATTGGCCAGATCGAACAGGGCCGTTCCAAACGCGCCATATTCCCAGTCGATCAGCCAGAGTCGCTTTCCGTCATCCATCACGTTGCCCGGCAGCAGGTCGTGATGACCGAACACGATGGGCATGGGCATCTGCGCCGATTCCAGCGCCCGGTTCGCCTCCAGGTAGCGCGGCACGTCCGCGGCGAACGGGCTACCTGCCGCTATGATCGTGCGCCCGTAGTCGCGGATCACATGGAACACCCAGAAGAAATTCGGCGGACCGGCGAGATGCTGGCCGACGGTGCGATGGCATTTCTGCAGCAGCGGCACGAGGCGCTGGACGTTGGCCCGCAGATCCGCCTCGGTGAAGGTCCGTCCTTCGACCAGGCGCATCACCAGGATACCGGGCTCGGTGTGGATCACTTCCGGCGAAAGGCCGGCGGCGTGCGCGGCGATCGAGGCGGCCCGTTCGCGATCGCGGAAGACGTGATGGACCGGAATGTCGTCACCGCAGCGCACGACGAATTTCTCACCGGCGTCTTCCACGACATAGGAAAGATTGGTCAGCCCACCGGTCAGCGGCGCCATCGTCACCGGCCCGCGCCAGCATGCCAGCGCCACGATCCTCTGCTCGAGGTCAGTCACGGACTTTTCGCATCGCGCGTGGTCTTCCAACCGTCATGCACTCGATCATTTCACGAGCCACGACGGCACGCTACCCTCGCCCCCTCTCAAGGAGGAAATGAAATGCCCGACGCACACGTCCCCAACACCATCACCGGCCGCGACGCCTTCCTGCGCGTGCTGAAGGACGAAGGCGTCGTCAAGATGTTCGGCAATCCCGGCACGACCGAGCTGCCGATCATGCATGCCCTCTCCTCGGCGCCGGAGATGGGCTATGTGCTGGCCCTCCAGGAGGCCGTTGTGATCGCCATGGCCGACGGCTATGCGCGGGCTTCGGGCAAGCTGGTGTCCTGCAACGTCCATGTGGCGCCCGGTCTCGGCAACGCCATCGGCTCGATCTACACCTCGATGATGTCGGGCACGCCGATGATCGTGACCGCCGGCCAGCAGGAGCAGGGTCACGGCCTGACCGAGCCCCTGCTCTACGCGCCGCTGGTGCCGATCGCACAGCCGGTCGTGAAATGGGCCACCGAAGTCAGCCGCATCGAGGACCTGCCGCGCATCCTGCGCCGCGCCGCCAAGGTCGCCCTGACGGCGCCGACCGGGCCGGTGTTCATCTCACTGCCGGGCGATATCCTGAACAACGAGGCCGCCATCGACATGGGCGACGTGACCCGCGTCGACACCGCCGTGCGTCCGAGCGACGCCGCGCTGGAGCAGCTCGCCAAGCGCCTGCTGTCGGCAAAAAAGCCCGTCATCCTGGCCGGTCACGAGATCGCCACGTCGGACGCCTTCGCCGAAGCCGCCGAACTCGCCGAGACACTGGGCGCGCCGGTGCTGCAGCAGACCGTGGCCTGGGGCGCCCACTTCCCGTCGGAGCATCCCGCCTATCTCGGTGCGCTGAACCGCGACCAGAAATACGTGCGCCGCGTCCTCTCCGACTACGACCTGATGCTCTGCGTCGGCGCCGACGTGCTCAAGATGTCGGTGTGGAGCGAGACCGAGCCGCTGCCGGAAACAACCAAGGTGGCGATGATCGGCCTGCGCGACTGGGAGATGGGCAAGAACTTCCCGGCCGAGATCGCGCTGCGCGCCGACGTGAAGGAGACGCTGAAGGCGCTGATCCCGCTCCTGAAGAAGCTGGGCGGCTCGCCGCTCGCCGAGCAGGCCAAGTCTTCGCTCGCCGGGATTTCCAAGCGCAACTGGATCGCCCAGCGCGCCCAGAAGGCGGCCAAGGTCGAGACGCCCACGACCAAGCCGCTGCCGGCCGAATGGGTGATGATGCGCCTCAGCGACAAGCTGCCCAAGGACGCTATCGTCGTCGAGGAAGGCCTCACCAGCACCATGACCTTGCCGAGCTACTTCCCGTTCCGCGACAAGAACAGCTTCTTCGGCAATGTCAGCGGCGGCATCGGCTGGGGCATCGCCGCGGCCGTCGGCGTGCAGATCGCCGAGCCGAAGCGCCGTGTCGTGGCCGTGATCGGCGACGGCAGCGCCATGTACTCGATCTCGGCCCTGTGGAGTGCGGCCAACCAGAAGCTGCCGGTGATCTTCCTGATCACCAACAACGAGGGCTACCAGATCCTCAAGAACCGCCTGAAGCTGTTCCACGGCAACGACACGCCGATCGGCATGGACTTCAACGACCCGCCGATGAACATCGCCAAGATCGCCGAGGGCTTCGGCCTGCCCGCCGAGCGGGTCGACACGGCGGAAGGCTTCGACGCCGCCCTCGACCGGGCGCTGGCCCGGACCGACGGACCGACGCTGATCGAGGCGATGGTGAAGAAGGCCTGAGCCAAGGAGGCGCCCCATGTCAGCCGTCAGGCACGCTTTTGTCGAGACACGCGGCTTCGCGACCCATGTCGCGGAGACCGGCAGCGGCCCGCCGCTGCTCCTGCTGCACGGCTGGCCGGAATTCTGGGCGACCTGGGAGCCGATGTTCGAGCGGCTGGCCGATCGCTTCCGGCTGATCGCGCCGGACTTCCGCGGCTTCGGCGAAAGCGGCAATCCGACGCCTGGTCCTTCGGACCAGGCCGGGCCGGACGTGCTGGCCGACGATATCGTGGCGTTGCTCGATCGCCTCGGCATCGCGAAGGCGGGTTTCGTCGGCCACGATGTCGGCGCGTTCGTGATGCAGCGGCTGGCGATCCGCCATCCCGACCGGGTGGCCGGGCTGTTCTTCTTCAACTGCGGCACCCATGGTGTCGGGGCGCGCTGGCGCGAGCCCGAGCAGATCAACGAGATCTGGTACCAGACCTTCCACCAGATGCCGTTCGCGCCCGCCATCGTCGGCGCCTCGCGCGATTCGTGCCGCGCCTACTTCCGGCATTTCCTCACCCACTGGTGCCATCGCAAGGACGCGTTCGACGCCGTGCTGGAACGCTGGGTCGACAATTTCATGCGCCCCGGCAACCTCCAGGGCGGCTTCAACTGGTACATCTCCCAGAATGCCGGCCGGCTCGCCGTCATGGCCGGCACCGCGCCCAAGCCGCCGGTGATCACCCAACCGACGCGCGTCCTGTGGGGCCGCCACGACCCGGTCCTGAAGTCGGCCTGGATCGACGTCGTCGGAAACTACTTCCAGGACGTGGAAGCCGGCATCGCGGAGGATGCCGGCCACTTCGTCCACTATGAACGGCCCGATCTCGCGGCAACGGAGATCGCGAAGTTCTTCGAGCGGATCGGTTACCGCTAGAGCCGCAGGAGTGGCGGAGCGCAGGATTCTCGAAGCACCAGATCGACCTCGAGCAGGGCGCGCGACTGCCCGCCGCCGAAATCGCCTCGCAGGCGCTGCAACAGGAGTTCGGCGGCGGCGCGCCCGACATCTTCCAAACTCCAGCGCAATGCCGTAATCGCCGGCGTATGGACGGCCGCGAGATCGGTGTCGCCGACCGAGAGCACCGACAGGTCTCGCGGCACGGACAAACCGAGATCCCGGGCAGCGCGCAGGACGCCCGCGAGGATGCGCGTGCCAAGGGCAATGATTGCCGTTGGCCGCTGCTCCCCGCGCAGGAGGGCAACGGTATCGCCTTGAGCGAAGTCCATGGGCGTCGTTTGAATGCAGAGTTGCGCCCCGCTCGGGTCGACGCCGGCTTCGGCGTAGGCTTCCTGGAAGCCGGCTATTCGCCCGCGGCTCGGCCGCATGTGGGCGTCGGCGGTCAGCAGGGCGATGCGCCGATGGCCGAGCCCCAGGAGATACCGCGTCGCGGCCTTGGCGCCGCCGTGATGATCGACCAGAACCGCAGGCCAGCGTGAATCGTCGCTGGCGCCAATGGGATCGCGGTCGAGAACCACGACAGGCGTGCCGCCAAGCGCCAGTTCACGCCACATCGGGGCGTTGGCGCTGCTGCCCGGAGCGACCAGCATGCCATCGAAGCGTCGGCCCTCGAACTCGCCGGCTGCTGCGCGCTCGCGAAGGGGATCGTTCGACGTGCTGGCAACGACCAGCATGTATCCGGCCTCGCGCAGATACGCCTCGGCTGCCCGCACGATGGTCGCGTTGAGGGGATTGGAAACGTCGGAGACCAGGCAACCGACCATGCCCGAGGAACGGGTACGCAGGCTGCGGGCCAGGAAGTCAGGCTTGTAGCCCAGGCGCGTGGCTGCCTGGGCGACATCGTGAGCGACACGTGCACTCACATATTTTCCGCCGTTCAGTGCGCGGGAGACGGAGCTCAGCGAGACGCCAGCGGCACGGGCAACGTCACGGATGGTTACGGCGGTCATTCTAAGAACGATTTCATACTCAACTCTCTAATAGTATTGACTCTCTTTCTCCCTGTAGCAAGAGTTCTGAAAACGTTTTCAGAGAAGAGTCGCAGTTCAGCGGCTTCAAAGGGAGGAACAAGACATGGTTGGAGTGAATTGGCGTGCAGCCTCGGCGCTGACGGCCGCCCTGTTGCTGGCGGCGAGCGGCGTTGCCGCTCAGGACAACAAGAAGGTCCTGCGGTTCGTGCAGAACGGGAACCTGACGATCCTCGATCCGATCTGGACGACGGCTTACGTTACCCGCGACCACGGCTACATGGTCTACGACACGCTCTTTTCGACCGACGAGAACAACGTCGTGAAGCCGCAGATGGTCGACAAATGGGAAGTCTCCCCCGACAAACTCGTCTGGACCTTCACGCTGCGCGACGGCTTGGAGTGGCACGATGGGCAGCCGGTGACGGCCGAGGACTGTGTCGTCTCGCTCAAGCGCTGGGTGGCTCGTGACTCGATGGGTCAGAAGCTTTCCGACTTCATCGCGGATCTGTCACCCGTCGACTCGAAGACCTTCACCCTGAAGCTCAAGGAACCGTATGGCCTGGTGCTCGATTCGCTGGGCAAGCCGTCATCGAACGTGCCCTTCATGATGCCCAGGCGGGTCGCCGCTACCGATCCGTTCAAGCAGATCGACAGCCAGATTGGATCCGGTCCGTTCATCTACGTGAACGCCGAGTCCAAGCCCGGCGAGAAGCACGTCTATATTCGCAATCCCAAGTACAAGCCCCGCAGCGAGCCCGCCTCCGGGCTTTCCGGAGGCAAGATCGCCAAGGTCGACCGGGTCGAGTTCATCGACATGTCGGACCCCACGCAGCAGGTGAATGCGCTGATCGCGGGCGAAATCGACATGGTCGAAAACGTGCCGCACGATCTCCTGCCGCTCCTGAAGCGCGATAAAAACGTGCAGACCGTGAACTGGAATCCGCTCGGCCAGCAGTTCACCCTGCGTTTCAACCATTTGACCAAGCCGTTCGACAACCCGAAGATCCGCCTCGCCGCTCTCTACTCGATGCGCCAGGAAGACTATCTCAAGGCGACGGTCGGCGAATCCCAGTACTATAAGGTTTGCACCGCTGCCTTCGTCTGTGGCGCGCCCAATGGCGTGGAGATCGAGGGCGACCTCCTGAAGAAGCCCGACTTCGAGAAGTCGAAGGCGCTGCTCAAGGAGGCGGGCTACGACGGTTCACCCGTGGTCCTCATGCAGTCCACCACCCTGCCGGTGCTGACCAACACCGCGCCCGTCACAAAATCGCTGCTCGAACAGGGCGGCTTCAAGGTCGATATGCAGTCGATGGACTGGCAGACCGTCGTGACGCGTCGGGCAAAGAAGGATCCTGCCGACAAGGGCGGCTGGAGCGCCTTCCACACCTATGCGATCGCGGTCGACATCCTCAATCCGATCTCGGCCAACTGGATGATCGCCCAGGGCGACAAGTCCTGGTTCGGCTGGCCAACCGATCCGGAGATGGAGCGTCTGCGCGATGCATACGCAAGGGAGACCGATCCCGTAAAGGGCAAGACCCTGGCGGTGGCGGTGCAGAACCGGGCGCTCGAGACGGCGCAGTACGTCTGGCTCGGCATGTGGTATGGGCCAGGAGCTGCGCGGACCAGCGTCGTCGGCTGGCTGACAGCTCCGGTCACCGTATTGTGGAACATCGAAAAGAAGTGAAATCCGAACTCATGGCCGAGGGGGAGCGGAGCGAGGTCCGTGCCCCCGACGGCACCCGGCTCGCCGTCTACGAATGGGGAAATCCGTCAGGACCCGAAATCGTTCTGATACACGGGTTCGCGCAGAGTCACCTTTGCTTCGAGCCGCAGGTTCGCAGCACGCTCGCCAGCCACTGCCGCATTGTCGCGTTCGACTTGCGCGGTCACGGCAGCTCCGCTCAGCCAGCCGATCCCGCCGCATACCGCGGAAACCGGGTCTGGGCAGACGACACCGCCGCCGTGCTATCGGCAAAGGGACTCGCGCGGCCGGTTCTGGTCGGATGGTCGATGGGTGGGCGAGTCATTCGCCAATACTTGATGACCTACGGGGATGGCCGGTTGGGTGGCGTGAACTTCGTCGCCTCGCAGGTGATCGAGGAGCCGCACTTTCGCGGCCCGTCGGCCCCGAAACCGCTGCCGGAAGAATTGTCTCTCGCCGGCGAGATCGACGCGGCCATCGCCTTTCTCGATGGCTGCTACGGTCGCAAGCCCGATGAGCAGTCGTTTCGAAAAGCATTGGCCTACAACATGAAAGTGCCGGCGGCCGTACGCCGGGCCATCGGCGGCTGGTCGACCGACGCCACCGCAACGCGCGCTTCGCTTGCGAAGCTCCGGGTACCTGTTCTGGTTACGCACGGCCGCGCGGACACGGTCGTGTTGCCAGCCGCCGCGGAAGCGGTCGCAGCGATCGTGCCGCATGCGACACTGTCGTGGTTCGACGACTGCGGCCACTCCCCCTTCTGCGAAGATGCCCCGCGGTTCAACGATGAGCTGCTGGCTTTCGTGGCCACCTGCCAAGAAGCGTGAATGCCGGGTCTCCTTGAATACTATCGCACAAACGGCAGGGCGACCGATCCAGGCAGGCATGCAGATCTCTATGCCGGTCTGCCGCTGGAGGTTTCAGCGCTCGTCCGGAGTGTCCAGGGGCTCATCGTCGACAAGGACTTCGTCGGCCTCTACGGGCTAGAACTCGCTGAGCGCGAACGCCTTGGTGAAGTCGACACACGCTATCTCCGGGATATCCTCGAAAGGCTTCTCGCGAAGGATGGGCGGTCGCTTCTGCAGGCGCGCGAACCCGCCGCCCGGTTTGTCGGCAGTTGCCGCGACTATGCCCTGCTCCTGTGCTCGATGCTCCGCCATCTCGGGATACCGGCGCGGATACGCTTCGGCTTTGCGACCTACTTTTCGAAGACGGCGGACACCTACAGCGACCACTGCGTCTGCGAATACTGGAACGATGCAGAGAGAAGCTGGCTGCTCGTCGACGCCAACGTCGATCCGGCCGTCAAATCGAAGGTCGGCGTCACGGCCAACGAACTCGACTTGAGCCGCGACGAATTTCTCGTCGCGTCGGATGCCTGGCGGCTCGCGCGCAATGGCCAGGCGGATCCCGATCGCTTCGGCGTCCCGAGCATCGGCATCCAGGGTCTCTGGTTCATCCGCGGCAGCCTCATGCGGGACCTCGCCGCCCTCAACAAGGTCGAGATGCTTCCCTGGGACTATTGGGGCCTCGCCGACCGGGTGCCCATCGACACCCTGCCCCGTGAGGAGATGCCGCTCCTCGATGATCTCGCAACGATGCTTGCGAACCCGGACGACCTGGCAGGGATCCAGGCGACGTATCGCCGTGCCGAGCTGGCCGTGCCCGGCACGATCCAGAGCTTTTCGCCCCTGAACGGCCAAACCCGGGTCGAGGTACGCTATTAGGCCGCCCAAACGAAACCGGCCGTCGCAGCGGAGGCTGGACGGCCGGTGGAAGCGGTCTGGAGGGGCTCACGCCCCTTTGAGGGCTACCGCGCCGCGGCCGGCTGAGTGCTCGGCCGGGCGGCTGCCTCGACGACCATGTTCTTCATGGCCTTCTGCAGCTTGTCGAAGGCGCGCACCTCGATCTGGCGCACGCGCTCGCGGCTGATGCCGTACTTGGACGACAGGTCCTCGAGCGTCTTGGGCTCGTCGACCAGGCGACGCTCCACGATGATGTGGCGCTCGCGGTCGGTGAGCTGCTTCAGGGCCGCGGCCAGCATGCCCTTGCGCTGGCCAAGTTCCTGGCTCTCGCCCAACCGGGCTTCCTGGTTGGGCGCATCGTCGACCAGCCAGTCCTGCCACTCCATGTCGCCCTCAGCCTTCACCGGGGCGTTGAGCGACGAGTCCGGCGCGGCGAGGCGGCGGTTCATGTTCACCACCTCCTCCTCAGGGACCCCGAGGCGGGTGGCGATCTTGGTCACCTGCTCGGGCGTCAGGTCGCCCTCCTCGATGGCCTGCATCTGGCCCTTGAGCTTGCGCAGGTTGAAGAACAGCTTCTTCTGCGCCGCCGTGGTGCCCATCTTCACGAGCGACCAGCTGTGCAGGATGTATTCCTGGATCGAGGCGCGGATCCACCACATGGCATAGGTGGCCAGGCGGAAGCCGCGGTCCGGGTCGAACCGCTTCACCGCCTGCATCATGCCGACATTGCCCTCGGAGATGAGCTCGGCGACCGGCAGGCCGTAGCCGCGATAGCCCATGGCGATCTTGGCGACGAGGCGCAGATGGCTGGTGACGAGCCGGTGGGCGGCTTTCGAATCACCGTGCTCGCGCCAGCGCTTGGCCAGCATGAATTCTTCCTGCGGCTCCAGCAGAGGAAACTTCCGGATGTCCGACAGGTAACGGCTGAGATTGCCCTCCGGCGTCAGGGACGACGGCAGGGCGGGAAGATTTGCGGTGGCTACACTCATGGCTACTCCCCCTTTCGTACGCGGGATGGCCGGTGAACGAGCATTTAGCACTCTCGTCCCCCGACTGCTAAATCCGACTGTAGAAGTCGGAATGGCCCCGGGTCAATATAATTCCTAGTAATCCCCTCGGGTATTGGGGGCTTTACTTAACGCTGTTCAGCGTTCCCACCAACTTCCTGAAGTCTTCGGGCAATTCTGTGGCAAACCGCACCTCCTTCCCGGTCGTCGGGTGTTCAAAAGCAAGCACAGCTGCGTGAAGAGCTTGCCTTGGGAAGACTTTCAACGCTGCCGGAGCAGCGCCGTTGCGGGATTTGCGGCCGTAGACCGGGTCGCCAACCACCGGGCAGCCGATATGGGCCATATGGACGCGGACTTGATGGGTGCGGCCGGTTCCTAGTTTGGCGCCCACCAGGCTGGCGACCGGGGACAAAGGCTGGCCGAAGCGCTTTTCCAGCCAATACTCCGTCAACGCCGCCCGGCCCCCGCTCTTGCGCACCGCCATGCGCTTGCGATCGACCGGATGCCGGCCCAGCGCCGCCTCGATCGTCCCGCGCTCGGGCTTGGGCGCACCCCAGACCAGCGCCTTGTAGATGCGCTCCAGGTCGTGGGCGGCGAACAGTTTCGACAGGGCGTGGTGGGTCCGGTCGTTCTTGGCCACGACCATGACCCCGGACGTGTCCTTGTCGAGCCGGTGGACGATGCCCGGCCGGCGGACGCCGCCGATGCCGGAGAGGCTGTCGCCGCAATGGGCCAGCAGCGCGTTGACCAGCGTCCGGTCGGGATTTCCCGGCGCCGGGTGGACCACCATCCCGGCCGGCTTGTTGATGACCAGCAGGTCGGCGTCCTCGAACAGGATCTCCAGCGCCATGTCCTGGGCCTGCGGGACCGCCGGTTCGGGCTCCGGAATATCGACGATGACGACATCGCCCGTTTTGACCTTGCGGGACGGCTCTTCTATCGTCTGGCCTCCCGCCAGCGCTACGCAGCGGCCCTCGATCAGCGCCTTCACGCGGCTTCGCGTCAGGGCAGGCAAGGCAACAGCCAGCGCGCGGTCCAGCCGTTCGCCGGCGGCGCTTTCGTCGAAGGTCACGGTGTGGCGACCGGCGTCGCTCATGGAGTTTTCTTGGCGTCCCCTGCTCAGGCCTCTGCACCGCTCTGGCTGAAGGTGCTGGTAATTGGAATGGGCCTGCTGATCGTGGTGGGCTTCGTCGTTGCCGTCGCCGAAATCGCCCGGCGCATCTCTACGCCCAACGCCGGCCGTTCGCCAGCATCGGCCACTGCCGATAGCTTCACCGAACGTATAGCCTTGCCCTCCGGCTCCCGTGTCGTCTCGATGAACGCCGTCGGTGATCGCCTCGTCGTGCACATCGAGACCCCGGGCGGTCACGCCGCCTATGTCGTCGACCCGCGCAGCGGCGCGCTGCTGGGTAAGATCGAATTCCCGCCGGGCGCCGGCCGCTAGGCACAACGACGCTCCAGTACGAGGACAATTAATGAATTTCCGCAGCGACAACGAAGTGGGCGCGCATCCCGCCATCCTCGAGGCGGTGACGCGGGCCTTCTCCGGCGGCAGCACCGCGCCCTCCTATGGGGCCGACGACTGGACACACCGGGTCGAGCGCCGCCTGTGCGACATCTTCGAGAAGCCCGACCTGGTGGCCTTCCCGGTCGCCACCGGCACGGCGGCCAATTCGCTGGCGTTGTCCTGCTGCACGCCGTCCTGGGGCTCGATCTACTGTCACGCCGAGGCGCATATCGTCGTCGACGAGGCCAACGCGCCAGAATTCTTCACCTCGGGCGCCAAGCTCTCCACCATCCCCGGCCCCGCCGGCAAGATCGACCAGAAGAAGCTCGCCGAAGCGCTGGCCCAGCCGGTCTACGGCGTCGTGCACCATCCCCAGCCGGCCGCCGTCAGCATCACCCAGGCCACCGAATGCGGCACCGTCTATGGTCCCGACGAGGTCGCCTCGATCGCCACGACGGCCCATCGCCACGGGCTCAAGCTGCATATGGACGGCGCGCGCTTCGCCAACGCCCTCGCCTTCGTCGGCTGCTCGGCGGCCGAACTCTCGTGGATGGCGGGCGTCAACGTGCTGAGCCTCGGCGCCACCAAGAACGGCGCCCTGGCGGCCGAGGTCGTCGTGTTCTTCGATCCCGACCTCGCCCGCGAGTTCGAGTTCCGCCGCAAGCGCGCCGGGCACCTCTTCTCCAAGATGCGGTTCCTGTCGGCCCAGCTCGAGGCCTACCTGACCGACGGGCTGTGGCTCGACAATGCCAACCACGCCAACACCATGGCGCGCCGCCTCGTCGCCGGCCTGACGGCGCTCAAGGGGACGCAGCTCCTCTACCCGGTCGACGCCAACGAAATCTTCGTCATCCTGCCGCCGCGCATGCATGATGCATTGCAGGCCGCGGGAGCGCAGTATCACCCTTGGCCGTCGGACCGGCCCGGCGAGCGCGCCTACCGCCTCGTCACGGCCTTCGACACCGAGCAGACGACCGTCGACCGCTTCCTGAGTATCGCCAAGAAAGCAGCGTGAGCGTGCCATGACCCATCAGCGTACCCTGACCGCCGCCCACTGGGGCGTCTACGAAGTCGAATACGACGACAAGGGCCAGGCGACGAAGCTCCATCCCTTCTCCAAGGATCCCGATCCGTCGCCGATCGGTCTGCACATGCTGTCCGACGAAGTGGCCCGGATGCGCGTGCGCCGGCCGTCCTTCCGCAAGAGCTGGCTGGAGAAAGGCCCCGGAGCGAACAGCGACAAGCGCGGTCAGGAACCCTTCGTCGAAGTGCCGTGGGACGAGGCGCTCGACATGGTCTCCGCCGAGCTGAAGCGCGTGAAGGACGTCCATTCGAACCGCGCGATCTTCGGAGGCTCCTACGGCTGGTCGAGCGCCGGGCGTTTTCATCACGCGCAGAGCCAGGTCCATCGCTTCTTGAACGCCCTCGGCGGCTATGTCCGCCACCAGGATTCCTACAGCCTGGGGGCCGCGCGCGTGCTGATGCCGCACATCCTGGCCAGCATGGAAGACCTGATGGCGATGCACACCACGTGGGACGTGCTGGCCGACCATTGCAAGCTGTTCGTCACCTTCGGCGGCGCGCCGCACAAGAACGCGCAGATCAGCGCCGGCGGCGCGATGGTGCATCGCCTCAAGGACGGGCTCTACGGCATGCGCGCGAAGGGCGTGCGCTTCATCAACATCACGCCGACCGCCGAGGACCTCGACACCGGCGGCGACATCGAATGGCTGGCGATCCGGCCCAACACCGACGCCGCCATGATCCTGGCGCTCTGCCATGTGATCTACACCGAGAAGCTCTACGACCGGGAGTTCCTCGACCGCTGTACGGTGGGCTTCGACAAGTTCGCGCCGTCGCTCGCCGACAAGACTCCGGAATGGGCCGAGAAGATCACCGGCATCTCCGCCGTGCGCATCCGCGCGCTCGCGCGCGAAATGGCGGCGACCCGCACCACGGTGAACATCAACTGGTCGCTGCAGCGTTCGCATCACGGCGAGCAGCCCTTCTGGGCGCTGGTGACGCTCGCCTGCATGCTGGGCCAGATCGGCCTGCCGGGCGGCGGCTTCGGTGCGAGCTACGGCCCGACCAACGGCATGGGCAGCACCTCTCCGCTGCTGTCCGGCCCGACGCTGTCGCAGGGCACCAACGCGGTCACCGACTTCATTCCGGTCGCACGCTTCACCGACATGCTGCTCAATCCGGGCGGCAAGGTCCCGTACAACGGGAAGGAGCTCACCTATCCCGACATCAAGCTGATCTACTGGGCCGGCGGCAATCCGTTCCATCATCACCAGGACCTCAACCGCCTGCGGATCGCCTGGGCCAAGCCCGAGACCATCATCTTCAACGAGCAGTTCTGGACGCCGGCCGCGAAGATGGCCGACATCGTCCTGCCCGCCACGACCGGCCTCGAGCGCGACGATATCGGCTACGCGCGCCGCGAGCCGTTCCTGATCGCCATGAAGAAGGCGCGCGAGCCGATCGGCGAGGCGCGCGACGATTACTGGATCTTCTCCGAGATCACCCGCCGTCTCGGCGCCGACGAGGTCTACACCGAGGGCCGGGATGCGATGCAGTGGCTCGTCCACATGCACGAGGAAAGCCGCGAGAAGTCGGCCAGGATGGGCGTGGAGCTGCCCTCGTTCGAGGAGTTCTGGGAAGCCGGCATCGCCAAGGTCCCGGGCGAGAATACCGACCCGGTGATGCTCGCGAAGTTCCGCGTCGATCCGGCGGCGCATCCGCTGCGGACGCCGTCGGGCAAGATCGAGATCTTCTCCGAGAAGATTGCCTCGTTCGGCTACGACGACTGCCCCGGCCATGCGGTCTGGATGGAGCCGATCGAGTGGCTGGGCTCGAAGACCGCCGAGCGCTATCCGCTGCACATGCTGTCGGACCAGCCGACCGACAAGCTGCACAGCCAGCTCGACCACAGCCCGCACGCCAAGGCGACCAAGGTGAAGGGCCGCCAGCCGGTCACCATGCATCCGGAAGATGCCGCCGCGCGCGGCATCGCCGACGGCGACCTGCTGCGCGTCTTCAACGACCGCGGCGCCTGCCTTGCCTCGGCCCGACTGTCGGACCGCATCCGCCGCGGCGTGGTCCGGCTGTCGACCGGCGCTTGGTTCGATCCGCAGGATTCGGGCTCCAACACGCCGCTGGAGAAGCACGGCAACCCGAACGCGCTGACGCTCGACATCGGCGCCTCGAAACTCAGCCAGGGCTGCATCGCGCAGACTTGCCTGGTCGAGATCGAGCGCTTCGACGGCGTCGCTCCGGCGGTGACGGCGCACCAGCTGCCCGCCTTCACCGGCCGGTAAAATCTCCCCTCCTGGCCTCGCTTCGCCATTGACATCGCCCGCGTTTAGTCTGCAAATGCGAGTGATTTGCAACCAACCAAGCGAGGCCAAGATGGACCAGACGATGCAGCTGCATTCCGCAGGTGACCTTTCCCGCGCGAAGCCGGAACGCGACGCCGCCAGCATCGACAGCAGCCAGCTCATGGCCGGCCGCCGCGAGCTCATCATCCGCCACGGCGCCAGCACCTACCGGCTGCGCGTGACGGCGTCCGAGAAGCTGATCCTCACGAAGTAAGTTCCTTCCGGCACGAGCCTGACAAAGGCTCCTGCCTGAGCGCTGCGCGACCGCAATGGCCTGTCGCGTGGCCGCGCCAGGGACGATGCCGCAAGCGAGGCATCGCTCCCGCGGCGTCGATCCTGCCGCGCCGGCCGGCCTGCCCCCGTTCCGGCCTCCGATTGCATGGCTTCGGCGTAATTCGCCTCGACGTTCCTGCGGCCCACCTTTACCTACATCCTGACGCCGGCTTTGGCGCCCGATCCGCCGGGTGCCTTGACGACGCGTTGCAGGTCACGGTGCAGTTCCGGGCAGGGACGAGCGAGATGGAGACGGTCGAGTGAAGCGGCGCCTTTTTCTGGCCTCGCCCGTCATTGCGGGGGCAACCTGGTCACAGACGACATGGTCCCAGCCGCGCAAGATCCAGAAGATCGCCTTCCTGCACGGCAACCAGCCCGATGGCGATGCGGGTGCCGTTGCCGGCATCAAGGCGGGCCTGCGGGAGTCCGGCTTCGTCGACGGCCAGAACGTAACGTTCGATTATCGCTGGGCCGCCAACGATTTCAGCCGCCTGCCGGCGCTGGCCGCCGAGCTGGTTGCGAGCGATCCCGCGATCATCATCGTCGGCGGAGGTTCTGCAGCGGCCGTTGCGGCAAAGGGTGCGACCTCGACCATCCCCATCGTCCTCGCCTTCGGCTCCGATCCGGTCGAACTCGGGCTTGCTGCAAATCTCGACCGGCCGGGAGGCAACATCACGGGTGTGATCCTGCCCGGGCAATATGCCGCCGAGCGCGTGAAGCTGCTGACCACGATGGCGCCACAGGCGAAATCCATCGCCTACCTGCGAACCGGACCGCAGCACTCGAATGCCGTGACGGAGGAGCAGGCTGCCAGCATCGAGGCTGCAGCCCATGCGCTCGGTCGGCGGCTCGTCGCCTTCAAGGTGGACAGTCGCGCCGGCATTGATGCGGCGCTTGCAACGATCGTCGATCAAAAGATCGGCGCACTCGACATTGCCGCCCATCCCTTCTTCGACGATGACGCGACCATCGCCGACCTGGCGGCACAGACGCTGCGCCACAGGATTCCCGGCATCTTCATTCAGGAAGCTTTTCCGAAGGCCGGCGGCCTGATGAGCTATGGCGAAAGCTATGCCGAGGGTTTCCGCCATGCCGGCTTGTACGCCGCCCGCATATTGAAAGGCGAGAAGCCGGCCAGCATGCCATTCGACCTGACGACGAAGGTCGAGCTGATCATCAACAGCGGGACGGCACGGTCGCTGGGCCTTGCCATGCCGCCGTCCCTGGCCGCCCGTGCGACTGAGGTCATCGATTGAGCGGCCTGCATGCCGTGATCGAAAATGGTAGTGTTCTGCGGGGAGCGGGTTGGGGGCACATGAAAAAGACTTCACGACAGGGTGGGATCGAGGATCACCATCCGGCCAGAACGGGCATGCCGAGGCGGCACCTGCTGAACGGCGGCGCCGCACTCGGTGCTTCCCTGCTGCTGTCACGAACGGCTGAAGCGCAGCACCAGCATCATGCGCCGGACCTCTCGCCGGCCCCGACGCCCGTGCAGCAGGCCCAGGCGCAACCGCGCCCCGCGCCGCGGCCGCAGCACGATCACTCCGCCATGGGCCTCGATCCCGGCCCGGTCGTCGAACCCGCCCCGCCGGCCATGGATCGGCCCCTGGCCGAGCCCGAGGTGCGGCGCTCGGTCGACGGCGTGCTGCAGACGACGCTGTCCTGCCGCTACGCATACAAGGATATCGGCGGCCAGCGTCTCTACCTGCGCAGCTACGAGGGCGCGCCCTACGGTCCCACGCTGCGCATGAAGCCCGGCGAGACGCTGAAGATCAGGCTGACCAACGAGTTCCCGCCCAACCGGGATCCGATGCCCGCGAACATGGCGATCCCGCACCAGTTCAACAACACGAACTTCCATTTCCACGGCGCGCATTGCAGCCCGAGCGGCATTGCCGACAACGTCATGCGCTCGATGGTGCCGGGCAAGAAGTACGACATCGAGATCACGCTGCCCAAGGACCATACGCCCGGCACCTACTGGTACCACCCGCACCATCACGGCGGGGCCGACGTGCAGATGGCGAGCGGCATGTCGGGCGCCATCATCGTCGAGGGCGACTTCGCGGACGTGCCGGAGATCACCGCCGCGAAGGAGCGCGTGATGCTCATGTCGCAGGTCGTATTCGACGCCTTCGGCATGATCGAGAATTTCTCGACCCTGTTTCCCGAGACGGCGACCCGCTTCATCGCGGTCAACGGACAGCGGCGGCCGACGATCGAGATGCAGCCGGGCGAGGTGCAACGCTGGCGTCTGGTCGGCTCGCAGTACCAAGACGACATGCTGCTCGAACTCGAGAAGCATGACCTGAATGTCATCGCCTATGACGGCATCGCCTTGAGCAACATGCAGTCGCTGAAGACGCTCCTGTTCGCACCCGGCCAGCGCGCCGACATCCTCGTGCAGGCGGGCGCGCCCGGAACCTACGAGTTCCGCGCCCTGCCCTACGACCAGGGCCATCCTTCTCCGGTCGGTCCCGTGGCGCGTGTCGTCGTCGCCGGCGAGCCGATGCCGATGAAGCTGCCGACGCGCCTTCCCAAGCCGCCGCTGGAAGACATCAAGGACAGCGAACTCACGGGCAGTCGCACCCTCGTTTTCTCGGCAACCTCGCCGGAAGCCGACGCGGCCGGCCACTGGCAGGAATTCAAATTCTTCGTCGACGGCAAGAGCTTCGACCCGAACCGCATCGACCAGCGGGTGAAGCTGGGCGCGGTCGAGGAATGGACGATCGTCAACACGCACGAGCACGACGATCACGTCTTCCACATCCACACCAATCCCTTCCAGGTGACGCAGATCAACGGCGTGCCGCAGAAGGACCTGCTGTGGCGCGATTCCGTCATCGTGGAACGCAAGGGCGGCAGCGTCGTCTTCCGTTCGCGGTTCCTCGATTACACCGGCGTCTTCATGCTCCACTGCCACATGATGAACCATGAGGAGATGGGCATGATGCAGACCGTCGAGGTCTACAAGGACTGATGCCTCGATGAACCTCAACACCATCGCGGAAGTGAAGCGGCCGGCTTCTGCCGACGAGATCGGCCCGTGGCGACCGAACTATGCGTGGCTGGCGGGGGGCACCTGGCTCTTCTCCGAGCCGCAGGTCGCCACAGACACGCTGATCGACCTCGATTCGCTGGGCTGGACGCCACTCACCGCGACGCCTGCAGGTCTCGAGATCGCTGCGACCTGTCGCGTGGCCGACCTGCATGCCTTCAAGGGCCCGGCCGAATGGAAGGCGGTGCCCCTCTTCCGCGACTGCATCGACGCCTTCCTGATGTCCTTCAAGATCTGGAACGCCGCGACGATCGGCGGTAACATCGTGATGTCGCTGCCGGCCGGCGCCATGATCTCGCTCACTGTCGCCCTCGAGGGTGTCTGCACCTTGTGGCCGCGCGACGGCGCGCCGCGAACCGTTTCCGTGGTCGACTTCGTCATCGGCAACCACAAGAACGTATTGCAGCCGGGTGAGCTGCTGCGTTCGATCCACCTGCCCGCGGCGGCGCTCACCAAGCGCTACGCCATGCGGCAGATGTCGCTCACCCATCTCGGACGCTCTGCCGCGTTGATTATCGCCACCGTCAACGAGGACGGAACGGACTTCCTGCTGACCGTCACGGCCGCGACGCCGCGACCCGTACATCTTCGCTTCGAGTGCACGCCGACGGCCGCGGAGCTCCACCGGGCGATCGACGAGCGGCTGTCACCGGACGGCTACTTCCAGGACGTCCACGGCTCGGCCGCCTACAAGCGCCACATCACCTACTACTTCGCCGAACAGATCCGCGCGGAACTGGCATGAGCAGGTTCGAAGTCAACGGCCATCTCTATGCGGCCGAACCGCGTCCCGGTCAGTGCCTGCGTACCTTCCTGCGCGATCTCGAAGTGTTCGGCGTGAAGAAGGGCTGCGATGCCGGCGACTGCGGTGCCTGCACCGTGTGGATCGACGGCAAGCCGTTTCATTCCTGCCTCGTCCCGGCCTTTCGCGCCGAGGGCCGCAAGATCACGACCATCGAGGGCCTCGCCACCAACGGCGAGATGCATCCGATCCAGAAGGCTTTCCATGATGCGCAGGCCTTCCAGTGCGGCTTCTGCGCGGCGGGCATGATCATGACGACGGCCACCTTCAGCGAGGAGCAGAAGGCGGACCTGCCGCACGCGTTGAAGGGCAACCTCTGCCGCTGCACCGGATATCGCTCGATCACCGACGCGCTGAACGGCAAATCCAACATCGAGGCCGACGTCGCGGGCAAAGCGTGCGGCGCCAGCCTGCCCAATCCCTTCACCGACGCCATCCTTACGGGCAAGGCCCGTTACACGATGGACGTGGCGATGGAGGGCATGCTCCATCTCAAGGTGCTGCGCTCGCCGCACGCCCATGCGCGCATTCTCGAGATCGACAGGACGGCCGCGCTGGCGGTGCCCGGCGTGGTCGCCGTCTATACCTGGGAAGATGTGCCGCGCCGCCTCTACAGCACGGCGCTGCACGAGGATCATCTCGTCGATCCCGACGACACCTACATGCTCGACAGTGTCGCGCGCTTCGTCGGGCAGCGCATCGCGGCCGTGGTCGCCGAGAGCGAGGCGGCTGCCGAAGCCGGCTGCCGGGCGCTACGCGTCGAGTACGAGCTGCTGCCGGCGGTCTTCGATCCGGTCCAGGCAATGCAGCCGGGGGCGCCCCTCCTCCACGGCAAGAATGTCCCCACCCACGACGGCAACATCTACTGCACCCTCCAGGGCGAGATCGGCAACGTGGCGAAGGGCTTCGAGAAAGCCGATGCCATCCACGAGCAGACCTATTCGACGTCGCGCGTGCAGCACGTCCATCTCGAGACCCACGGCTCGATCGCCTGGCAGGGTGACGACCGGCGCTGGCATGTGCGCACGAGCTCACAGGGGCCCTTCACCGCCCACAAGAAGCTCTGCTACCTGATGGGCCTCGCGGCGCGCGACCTGCACGTCTTCACCGAGCGGGTCGGTGGCGGCTTCGGCGGCAAGCAGGAGATGGTCTCGGAAGACCTCGTCCTGTTCGCCACGATGAAGCTCGGGCGTCCCGTGAAATGGGAATGGACGCGCGAGGACGAGTTCGTGGGCGCTACCACGCGGCACCAGATGACGACGCATGTCAGGATCGGCGCCCGCAAGGACGGCACGCTGACCGCCATGGACGTGCGCGTCGTGTCCAATACCGGCGCCTACGGCAACCATGGCAGCGAAACGCTGGCCGCGGCGATGGCGAGCCCGATCGCCGCCTATCGCTGCCGGAACAAGAAGGGCGTAGGGCAAGCCGTCTACACCAACATGGTGCCGGGCGGCGGCTTCCGCGGCTACGGCGCGTCGCAGACGACCTTCGCGATCGAATGCGCTATCGATGAGATGGCGCGCCTTCTCGGCATCGACCCGATCGAGATGCGCCGCCGGAACGTCGTGCAGCCCGGCGAGAACGTCGAATCGATCTGGACCGAACCCAGTGACGCGAGCTTCGGCAGCCATGGCATCGCCGAGTGTCTCGACATCGTCGAGCGCGAGCTGGCCAAGGGCAATGGCGTCGCCCGGCCCGACGGCGAGCACTGGGCCGAGGGCACGGGCGTGGCCCTCGCCATGCTGGAATGCGGGCCGCCGACCGAGCATCGCTCCGGCGCCGAGATGAAGCTGCTCGCCGACGGTACCTATCACCTGGCCGTCGGCTCGTGCGAGATGGGCAACGGCATCGTCACGGCGCACCAGCAGATGGCCGCCTCGGTGATGGGCGTGCGCGCCGCAGACATCGCCATCGTCAATGCCGACACCGACCGCACCCCCTATGACACCGGCACCTTCGCCAGCACCGGCACGGTCGTCGCGGGCAAGGCGGTCCATCTCACCGCCCAGGCGATGCACGCCGACATCCTGGACTTTGCCAGCCGCCATACCGGCGCCGATCCGGAGAAATGCCGCCTCGACGGCGATGCCGTCGTCTGCGGCAACAAACGGATCCTGCTGAGCGAGCTCCACGCCGCCGGCGCCGCGGTCGACCATCGTTTCGCGGTCGTCCGCAAGGCCTATCTGTCGCCGCGCACCATCGCCTTCAACGTGCAGGGCGTGCGGCTGGCGGTGCATCGCGTCACCGGCGAGATCCGCATCCTGCACAGCGTGCATGCCGCCGACATCGGATTCCCGATCAATCCCATGCAGTGCCGCGGCCAGCTCGACGGCGCGGTGGCCATGGGCTACGGCTGGGCGCTGACGGAGAACATGGTCCACGAGGACGGCCATATGGTGAATCCGCAGCTGCGCAACTATCGCATCCCGGCCTACGCCGACACGCCCCACACCGACATCTTCTTCGCCAACACCGTCGACTCGATCGGCCCGCTCGGCGCCAAGTCCCAGGGTGAGTGCGGCATCAATCCGGTCGCCCCGGCCGTTGCGAACGCCCTGGCCGATGCGACCGGCGTGCGCTTCGCCCACCTGCCGTTCACGCCCGACCGGCTGTTCGCCAGGCTCGCGGCGAGGTCGTGAGCGTCGCCACGCCCGGGCCTGCACGCAGCGTCAGCATCGTGACGCAGACCTGCGTGCGGCCCGAGCGCAACGAGGATTTCGCGCGCTGGCAGGGCGAGACCAGCAACTTCATCCAGCACTTTCCCGGCTTCATCGAGCAGCGGCTCCTGCCGCCCAACCCGCCGCTCCAGGTCGACTGGGTGATCCTGCAGCGCTTCGCCAGCCTCGCCGATGCGCAGCGCTGGCTGGGATCGGCCGATCGCCAGAAGCGCATAGAGGGTGCGGCGCCGATGCTGGTCGGCCGCGACGACGTGCACATCGTCCAAGACGAGGCGACGGGCATCAAGCCGGCGCCGGTCTCAACCATCATTTCCACACGCGTGAAGCCCGGCAGGGAAGCCGAGTATCGCGCCTGGGAGCGCAAGATCGCCGCCGCCCAGTCGAAGGCGCCCGGCCTGCAGGGCTATCGCTTCGAACCGCCGGTGCCCGGCGTACAGGAAGACTACGTCGCCATCCTGCGCTTCGATACGGAGGCCAACCTCCAGGCCTGGCTCCGCTCGTCCGTGCGCAAGGCGCTCATCGAGGAGGCCGCGCTGCTCACCGACGAATTCCATGCCCGCGTCGCCAGTTCCGGCTTCGAACAGTGGTTCAGGGACAGCGCCCCCGGCGAGGCCCCCCTGCCGGTGTGGAAGATGAACATGCTGGTCCTGCTGATGCTCTACCCGATCGTCATGCTGTTCGGGATCTTCGTCGGCACACCCCTCCTCGACCGGACGCTCCATCTGCCGTTCGCCGTCTCCCTGTTCCTGGGGAACATCGTGAGTGTGGCGCTGACGGGCTTCCTCGTTCCCTGGATCGCCGGCCATTTCGGTTGGTGGCTGCGGCCCGCAGCAGACCGGAAGCTGCGCATCAACCTCCGGGGCGCCGCTTTCATCTCGGCGATGTACGCCGCGATGGTTTTCGCTTTTTTACAGCTGTTCTGAGAGCTGGTTGCACCAGTCGACTGGGCAGTGGCAGATTGGCCTCACATCAGCCCGGGAGTGGTCATGGCGTTACTGGACGCGGCGAAGCAGCTCCTTGGGAGGGTGGCGACGGCTGCCGCAGCGGTGCGAACCAATCGACAAAATCAACAGATGGCGCCCTCTCCGGAGGTTGAGCTTCTGGTACCCACCAGGCCGCTACAGATGACGCGTTTGAGCGCCGCTTTCTCGCACCTGGTCAATTCGACTCCGCTCTCCAGCCTCGACACCCCGTCGATGATGTCCGTTCCGGAGAAGCAGTTTCTCTTCGGCCTGGCGAGCCGCTACTACGCCGGCAAGGGCATCATTGTGGACGCCGGGATTTTCCTCGGCGCATCGACCCGCTGCTTCGGCGAAGGCGTTCGCTCGAATCCCGGCTTTGAAGAGATCGTGCGAGCCTGGCCGCAGCCGATCGTTTCGTTCGAGAGAGCGATCGTGAACCCCAACATGCCGGACTTCTTCAAGAGCCATGGCCTCGCCTTTTCGGCTGAACGGGGGGAGTCGTTCGAACCCGAACTGCGCCGCAACCTCGAGCCCGTGAAGGACCTCGTCGATCTTCGCATTGGCGATTTCAACCGCGCCGCCATTCCCGACTCTCCGGTCGAAATCCTGTTTCTCGACATCCTCAAGACGGAACGCCTCTGCCTTCGTGCTGTGCGAATGCTTTATCCGAAGCTGATTCCCGGGCGGTCCATCGTGATCCAGCAGGACTACTTCTACGAAGGGCTGCATTGGATAAAGACCCATCAGGAAGCCCTGTCGGCATATTTCGATTTCGTCGGGGAAATCGGCTCGAGCGCCGTCTTCCTGTGCACGAAGGAGATTCCCCAGGCGGTCGTGGATGAATTGGACAACGGCATGCCGTCTGCGGAACAACTCCGCCTCGCCAGCGTAGCGATGCAGAGATCGGCCGATCCGGCCCGTCGCTTCTTCATGGCCCTTTCGAAGATGCACCTGATCCAGGATCTCCAGGGCGAGACGGCGGCGCGCGCCTATCTCGACGTCGTCAGAGCCGACTTCCCCGAGCAGGTCGCTCAAACCGACAACAAGCGCCTGAGCCAGGCGTTGCGGGAGGCCGAAGAGGCGCTCGTCAGGGAGCCCCCAAGCACGCCCAGGAGCGACAGGGCCGGCAGACGCGGCAGGATCGCCAGACGCCGCAACCGGCAGCCCCCTCCGGCCCTGGGCGACATCTAGCTATGGTCTTCATTTTCTTGCGCGCGGCCTGAAGGCCCGCCAGACTCGCCTTCCCAGCACGGTGGAGGTCTCATGGCCGGACGTCTCACTGCCGACGAGGTGTCGCGCTATTGCCGCGACGGTTTCCATTTCCCGGTCCGCGTCCTGTCGCCCGAGGAGGCGCGGGCCTGCCGCGACCGCCTGGAAGAGCACGAGCGTGCGACGGGCGGACCGATCGCCGGAAACATGCGCCACAAGGTGCACCTGCTCTTCACCTGGGCCAATGCGCTGGCGCGCCATCCCGCCATCCTCGACGCGGTCGAGGATGTCATCGGGCCGGACATCCTCTGCTGGAGCACCACCTTCTTCATCAAGGAGGCGCGGTCGCCCTCCTTCGTGTCATGGCATCAGGACGCGACCTACTGGGGCCTCAGCACCGACGAGGTGATCACCGCCTGGGTGGCCTTTGCCGATGCACCGGTCGAGAGCGGCGCGATGCGGTTCTGGCCGGGCAGCCACATGCGCAACCAGCTCGAGCACCGCGACACGTTCGACGAGAACAACCTGTTGAGCCGCGGCCAGGAGATCGCCGTCGACGTGCCGGAGGGCGCCGGCGTCGACGTCGCCCTGAAGGCCGGCGAGATGTCCCTGCACCATGTGCTGCTGGCCCACGCGTCGGGGCCGAACACCACTAACGACCGCCGCATCGGGCTGGCGCTCCGCTACATCCCGCCCCATGTCCGCCAGCTCAAGGTGCGGGATTCGGCAACCCTGGTCCGCGGACGCGATCCCTATGGAAATTTCGATCCCGAACCCGCGCCAAAGGCCGATCTCGACGCGGCGGCGCTCGCCACCCATCGCGAGGCCGTCGAACGGTCGGCCAAGGCCCTCTACTCAGGCACCGACCGCACGACCTTCCGCGCGTAACGGAAGACGATCAGCTTCATAGGAGCGCGCCACTCCAGTGGCGCTCATGCCTTGCTGATAGACGAGCTTGAGCGCAACTGGAGTTGCGCGCTCCCTTGAGTCAGTGGCGCCAGCTGGCGTCGACCTTGTCGATCTTGCGAACGAGCGCTGCAAACTCGAGGTCGCCAACGCCCGCGGCGGACTCCCTCTCCGAAAAGCGGTCCATGTCGGCGCCGGACTTGGCCGCGAGATTGTCGCCCAGGATATTGAGCGTTCCCGCGGCGGCCGCGTCGAGCTGGATCTGGCAGGCACGCTCCAGCTGATAGAGGCGCAGGAAGGCCTCGGGCACCGAGCGGCCAGTGGTCAGCAGGCCATGGTTGCGCAGCATCATCGCCTGGTTGTTGCCGAGGTTCGCCAGCAGCCGCGCGCGCTCGTCGAGGTCGAGGCTAGGCCCTTCATAATCGTGGTACGACAGCTTGCCGTGGAAGGCGGTCGAGACCATCGACACCGGCAGCAGCCCGTCCTTCAGCGCACAGACCGCCATGCCGGCGCGCGTATGCGTGTGCATCACGACCTTGTGGCGCTCGGCATGGGCCATGTGGACCGCCGAATGGATGACGAAGCCGGCGTAGTTCACCGGATACTGGCTCGGCTCGACGATCTTCCCGTCGAGGTCGATCTTGACCAGGTTGGAGGCCGTCACCTCGTCGTAGTTCAGCCCATAGGGGTTGATCAGGAAGTGCGGCGCATCGCCCGGCACACGCGCGGTGAGATGGCCGTAGATCAGCTCGGTCCAGCCGAAATGGTCGACCAGCCGGTAGGCAGCGGCGAGTTGCCGGCGCAGCACCCATTCGCCGTCGGCCGGCGACAGTGCGTGCACGTCTATGCCGGTGAGCGGCAGTTCGGAAGCGATCGGCATGTCCATGGCGGGGTCCTCCAGCGGCGGCGACGAAGCTTAGGCCCGCGCGCTATGGTCAGGCAACCAAGGAGGGAACGCGAGAATGCCGGAGAACCAGCGCCTCGACACGACACGGTTGCAGAAGATCGCCCAGGCCTACTGGGAAAGTGCCGCCCTGATGGCCGCGGTCGAGCTCGACATCTTCACCGCGATCGCCCACGGTCACGACACCATCCCCGCCGTCGCGAAGGCCGCCGGGATCTCCGAGCGCAATGCCGAACGGCTGCTGACCGTCCTGGCCGCGATGACGCTGCTGTCGCGCGACGGCGAACGCTTCGCCAACGCAACCGATGTCCAGCGCTTCCTGGTCAAGGATGGCGAGCGATACGCCGGCCCGTGGATCCTGTTCACCAAGCCGCGCTGGAAGGCCTTCGGCGAACTCTCGGAGCGCCTGCGCGACCCGCAGGAGAACAGGCTGGGCGCCTACGTGAACTTCTCGGTGGAAGACGCACGGCGCTACCACGCCGCCACCTACTCGATCGGCATGGGCGCCGCGCGCCTGTTCAGCCGCAGTGTCGACCTGTCGGGCCGCAAGTTGATGCTCGATCTCGGCGGCGGCTCCGGCGCCTACAGCATCGTGGCGACCAGGACCTATCCCGGCCTCAAGGCAATCGTGCTCGACCTGCCGCCGGTCACGGTGGTGGCGGACGAATACATCGAAGCCAAGGGCGCGGCCGACCGGGTCCGCACCCTGCCCGGCGACTTCACCGAGACCGCCTTCCCGTCGGGCGTCGACGTGGTCGTGATGGCGAGCAACCTGCCGCAATACGAGCCGGCCCTGATCCGCCTGGTCGTCGCCAAGGCGTTCGCGGCCCTCGCGCCGGGCGGCGAGATGCACCTGATCGGCGAGACGCTGCACGACGACCGGAACGGCCCGCTCTCGGCCGCGCTCTGGGGCCTGAACGAAGCCATCCAGAACAGCACCGGCCTCGCCCACACCGAATCGGAGGTGAAGGGATATCTGCAGGGTGCGGGCTTCACCGATGTGGCCGTCCATCCCTTCGTGCCCGGCGTCCTGTCGCGGATCGCCGGCCGAAAGCCCGCCTGAATGAGCGGGGTTGCGTCCGCGCGGGCATTCGACTATCAGTCCGCCTCTGGCCCTATGCTCCCTTCGTCTAGAGGCCTAGGACGTGGCCCTCTCAAGGCTAAAACACGGGTTCGAATCCCGTAGGGAGCGCCAGCCGGGAAGCCTTGGAAACAAGGACGGCTCCCGGCTACGGCTGGCCTGACATCCATGGAACTCCGGCAAATCCCAGGGCCTACGCAGCTCGCGCCAAACCGAGCCCCCGCTCCTCAATCTTGTCCCGGATGATGTCGATCGGCTGGCGCCGGTCGATCATGACCGACGCGGCACTGCGCAGGTGGGACCGGAGCCTGCTGCGGCCTCCGTCGAACGCCAGATGCGGCGCACAGCGGTTCATCCCCGTCCTGTAGAGAGATTCGCAGGGCGCCCCCTGCGCGATCAGGATGTCGTTGCGCTCGAGTTCGATGCCGAAGAATTCGAGGACGTCCCGGCCGTCATACGTCATGAAGGCGATGCTGGTGCCGTTGACCAGGTCGCCGGCATTCATCAGGAAGCCGTCGACATATACCGCGTGCAACGCCGTGACGCACAGATCTTCGGTCGGCGAGTTCTCGTCCAGAGCACCGCGCCGGATCACGACCGGGAGGTTATGGGGATTGCCGTCCCAATAGCCACCCACCCAGTTCAACGTGTGATCGAGCATCGCCTTGATCGGGGCGAAACCTCCCGAATGCACGGCGACTTCGTCGCCCGCCTTCAGGGTTTCGACCGGCCGATAGCCCTCGCGCGTGAGGATCTGCGTGCCCCGGGCGAAGCAGCTGCCGCCGGGGGTCGGGATGGGGCGCGGCGGCACGGGGCGAACGGGCGGCACGGGGCGAACGGGTGGGACAGGACGAATGCGATCGAGGGCGGGCTGCGCCTGCGCCGACGACTGTCTGTTCGGAAAGGTCGCCGCCAGGAGCGCACCCGTGATCAGGCCGGCCGTTTTCAGCGCATTGCGGCGTGCGCGATCAATTTCTCGCCTCATGCCAACCTCCAGCAAAGAAGTTTGTTCGGGCTGATGCTGGAAGATGTGCCCTACGCCGATCCAACGCCATAGGGATCATGCAGGGCGACCCGGTACATCGGAGTTACTCCAGATGTATGATAGTCGCTCGATGCCCGCGCTTTCATCGCCGGGATTCGGCTCTCCTCGCGGGCATCCGCCCCTCCTCGCCTCGCTCGCGTTCATAGTCGTCGTTCGAGACCATCGGGATCAACCCTTGCGACTTGCGAGGTTCGACGAACAACCGGTTCCCCTGCCGCCCGTGATGCGGCAATTCGAGCTTGATCGGTGGCATGGGCAGTCTCCCAATGCTTGGCCGGTTCACCGCGTCGCGGCTTTGCCGGACGGCTTGTAGATGTGGTCGAACACGCCGCCATCGGCGAAATGCTCGGCCTGCGCCTTGGTCCAGCCACCGAAGACCTGGTCGATCGTCACCAGCTTGATCTTCGGAAACCGCGCCAGGTCGGCCGGGTCGGCCGCCTCCGGCTTGAAGGGGCGATAGAAATTGTTCGCGATGATCTTCTGCGCCGCCGGCGAATAGAGGAAATCGAGATAGGCCTGCGCCACCTTGCGCGTGCCGCGCTTGTCGACGACGACGTCGACCAGCGAGACCGGCGGTTCGGCCAGGATCGAGAACGGCGGCACGACGATGTCGAACTTGTCGGCACCGAATTCCTTCACCGTCAGGAAGGCCTCGTTCTCCCACGCGATCATCACGTCACCGACCGCGCGCTGGGCGAAGGTCGTGGTCGAGCCGCGTGCTCCCGAATCGAGCACCGGCACATTCCGGAAGATCTTCTCGACGAAGCCCTTTGCCGCCGCGGTGTCTCCTTTGGTGCGGTCGAGTTCATAGGCCCAGGCAGCGAGATAGTTCCACCGCGCCCCGCCCGAGGTCTTCGGATTCGGGGTGATGATCGAGACGCCCTCCCTTGCAAGATCGAACCAGTCCTTGATGCCCTTGGGATTGCCCTTGCGCACCACGAACACGATGGTCGACGTATAGGGTGACGCATTGTTAGGCAGGCGCGATTGCCAGTTCTCCGGCAACCGCTTCGATTCGCGCGCGATCGCGTCGATGTCGCCGGCCAATGCCAGGGTGACGACATCGGCCTCGAGCCCGTCGATCACCGAACGAGCCTGCCTGCCGGAGCCGCCATGGCTGGTGCGGATGGTGACCTTTTGGCCGGCCGCGGCCTGCTCCTTTGCGAAGGCGTCGTTGAGCGCCTTGTAGAGCTCGCGCGTCGGGTCATAGGAGACGTTGGTGAGGACGACCTCCTGCGCCGTCTGGGCGCGGACCGCGACGACGGTGGACATGACGCCGAGCGCGATGGCCAGGGCGACGAAGAAAGTCTGACGGGTCGACATGATGGCTATGCTCTCGGATCAAAAGGGACGGGAAGCGGCGGGACGCACCGTGCGATGCAGCCGGGCCGCGGCCAGGCGCGCATGGCCCGGCGTGGTGAACTGCGTGCCGTCGAGTTCGAAGAACGGGCGCGCGGTCGCATGGAAGCGGAAGGCGTTGCCTTCGCGCAGGACGATGCCCGCAGGCTCGCCCCAGATTTCGACGATGAAGGGATCGGACATGGCTTCGCTCCTCCGGCCGAGAGGGCCGGTCGTGGCGTTACGACAACTGCTTGAAGGAATGCCGGCTCAGAAAAGCCGACAGGTCGTGTTGCACATGTCGCGTCGACAGAGGGCGCGGAGGGGGTTCGGCACAGGAGGCTGGGTCATCGCTCAATCATCCGTCGTGACGGAGCCCACGAACAACGTCGTGACGCTTTAGCCTTGGTGACGCGGGGCAAGCTGCTCCATCAAAACCGCGGTCTTCCGACCCTCCTGAAATGCCTGCGATCCCGCCCGGGAACAATAACTGTGATTGCCAAAATCGAGGCCCATCGTGAAAGAGCTGCGATGGAATCGGCCCCGCGAAGAAAGTTCTTTGCCCGACGGCGAATGAAGCGACCGCGGAACCGCTAACGACGCAGAACGGCTCCGATCAGCATTTTGAGAATCTGCTTGATGACCATCCGTCCGCCGATCCGGCCGACGCGGCTGGCGATCGGTCCAAGGGGGTTCGATGGCCCGGCAACGGGGGGAGCCGGTCGGGCCTGCGGCTCGGCAGGAACAGGCGACTGAGCCATTTCGGCCTGTCTCTGCTGCATCATCTGGGCCTTGCGCCTTCGACGCTTGAGCTGCCTTGCCGCCTGTCGGTCTTCTGCGCCTCGAACTGGCTGATCCGTCATTCCACGATCCTATTCAGCCCATCCATTGTTCATATATGGTGAGGCAGCGCAAAAAAAGAACGCCGGCGCGGTGTCACACCGCGCCGGCGTTCAAACGATTGTCAGGATTTCTTACCAGAACCGCGTCGAGCCGAGGAACGTGACGGACGTCCGTTCGTCGCGATGGCGGGCTCCCAGGGCGGCGCCGGCACAGGCCGCCGCACAACCGATCGCCAGCGTCGCCGCCGCGAGAAAGGCCGCAATGATCGCGGTCTTGCGGGCGGCCTCCGCCGCATCGCGGGCCTTCTGCTCGGCGGCCTTCAGGTCGGCATAGGTCTCGTCGACCCGCTTCTCGGCGTCAGCCTGGGACATACCCGTCTGGTTGGCCACCACACTCGCGAGATAGGTCCGGTCGCGGGCATCCAGTTGCGGCGTGGTCAGGCTGGTGGCCAGGGCGCGTGCCATCGGCGCCTCTAGATCGGCACGCGTGCGCGGCGTGGCGTTGGGCTGGGCCGCCGGCGCGCCGGCCGGGCCCGGGGCCAGCAGGCGGTCGATCGCATAGTCGGTCGGCCGCAGCGAGAGCTGGCCCATCGCTGGATTGGACGCGGCACCCGCCGTGCCCGCAGCCGCGATGGCGGTCGTGGCCTTGCCGGCCGCGGAGACGACGGCGCCGACACCGGAAGCTGCAAGCGCCGCGCCGAGCAGCACGCCGATCGCCCACACGCCGAAGCCGTGCGCGCCGTCGCGGAAGTGGCTTTCGGTCTCATCCGTCGTAAGCCAGGGCGCGCGCATGCGGCCGGCGACATAGCCGCCCGCCGCGAAGCTCGCGACCATGACGAGAGCGAGATAGACCGCTGCCAGGATGGCGGCCCCCTTCGCCGTGACACCGGCATAGGGATAGGGCGACACGATGCTGAGGCCCAGCGCGGAGCCGAAGGCCAACAGCACGACGGACATGGCCGCGGCGCCGAGGGCGCCGAGGATCACGGGACCCCAATCGAGATAGCGAAACGGAACGGTCTCGACGGGGACGGCGGTGGTGGTGACGGTGGCCATGGCCATGTCCTACCGAAGGCCGAGGAAGGACAGGACGAACATGACCACGACGACGAGACCGACCAGATAGATGATGCCATTCATGTGAATTCTCCTCAGATGAGGAGGGGAACGCCCACCTCGCGTGCGAGTTCCGCGGTCACATGCACGGCGCGCAGTATCTCTTGGTCGTCAAAGAATTCTCGCGGGTCGGGCGCCACTCCGACTGACCATGTTTGGCTACCTACGCACCGTGAGGTCATGGTCGCTGCCATCCGGATATCCGCTTTTGGGCGTGCCCCCGCTCAAGGTGGGCCCTCCCCGGCTCCCGTGCGTCGAGCTGCGTGTCTGCATTCCACGCCGCCGCGAGTGGTCATTGAATTACACGTCACGCCGTTGTCTCGCCAGCCGCGTTATCAACAATCGCCTTAGCCTGGCGAAAAGGAGGTAACGAGCGCCACCGGAAGGGCTTTCAACAGCAGATCGAGTACGATCGGCCCGGACGTCAGGTCGATGCTGCGACCGCTAAGAATATCATGCACCGCACCATCGGCGTCGAGCTTCAGACTGGTGTCGCGCCAAGCGTCGGGTCGAAATGCGAGGCTCCCTTCCTTCGACATCAGCGGCGCGACAAGCCGCGGGACGACGACCAGTATCCAATCGTTACCCAGCTGCCGCCTGAAAGCGACGACGGAGTCGCGTGCCGGACCATTGATGTCGACCGGACGGTAGGTACCTTCGGCGAACAGCTGCGGTGCACGCTTGCGCAATGCGAGGGTGCGCCGGATCAATGCCTGCTTGATGCGCCCGTCGCGCCAGTGCCGGGCCAGATTGGGCAAAGATGCGTCGTCCGTTTTCGCACGCGCAGCAAAGTCGACCGGCCGGCGATTGTCAGGATCGACCAGGCTGAAGTCCCAGAGGTCGGTGCCCTGATAAATGTCGGGTACACCGGGCGCGGTGAGCTTGAGCAGGCCCTGCGCAAGGCCGTTCACAGCCCCCGCCGGTGCAATGCGGTGAACGATGCCTAGAAGATCGTCGAGAAGATCGGGCATCCCGTCCTCGGCGACGAGGCGCATCGTGAAGGAGCGCGCGGCCTCTTCGTACGCCTCGTCGACGGCCGCCCAGTCGCTCCTGAGCTTGGCCTCACGCAGCGCCTTCTGCTGCCAGCCGCAGAGCCGCTCGGCGAAGACCTTGCGGCCCTCCGCATCGCTGCGTGCGAGGTCAAGCGGCCAGGCGCCGACCACCATCTGCAGCAGCATCGCGATGTCGCCCGGTGTCGGGTGCAACGACGAAGTGTCGATCCGGCGCGACAGCAGGCTGGTCCAGTCGGCGCTGAGTTCGCTCAGGACCGCAAGGCGCGCCCGCAGATCCTCGCCCCGCTTGTGATCGTGCGTGGCGGTGGCGAGCATCGTGTGCGGATAGTCCGCGCGACGCCGCTGCATGCGCGCATGGAAGGCGTCGACGCCGATCGAGAAGGTCTCGACGTCGAAGCCGACATCGTTGCGCGACAGAAGACGGCCGTAGCGATAGAAGCCGGTATCCTCGACCGACTTGGCGGCGACGGGCGCGCTCAACTGCTGGAAGCGTGCCATCGCGCGCGGCCACGAGCCTCGCGATGGCTGTGGCGTCAGCATCGCGGCGAACAAAGGCTCGACCGCCCATCGATCGGTGGCCAGGCAATTCCTTGAAACGTGCGCAGCGACCTCGCGCAGGATCGCGGCATCATGCCCGGAGAGAACATGGCCGGTGCCATAGGTGCGATAGACCGGAACATGCGCGAGGAACTCGGCCAGCAGCCGGCGCAAGGTCGGCCGCGGAATGAGGTCTCCCATGATCTCTTGCCAGGCCGCGGCACAGGCTTCGAGCTGCGCCGAGAAGCTTCGTGCCACGATCTCGCGCCGCGCCTGCAACTCCTCCGGCGCGAAGGTCGCGGGCCGGCCGGTGAGTTCGGCCCAGCTTTTCGCCAGCAGCGGTTCGCCGTTCGCGTCGTGCTGGAGCGCGTTCACCTCGTCCATGAAATCGTAGCCGGTCGTGCCGTCGCAGCCCCAGTCCTGGGGCAGTGTCTCGCCCTTCAGCAGGATCTTCTCCACGACAAGCCAGGCCCGCGGCCGTCCGTGCTGCTCCGCCAGTTGGTCGAGGCGCGCGCGCAGGTCCCGGCAGTAGCCGGCGGGGTCGGTGAGCCCATCGACATGGTCGATGCGCAGCCCGTCGATGACGCCCTCGGCATAGAGCCGCAGCGGCAGAGCATGGACCGCCTCGAAGGTCTCCGGCCGTTCCATGCGCAGGCAGACCAGTTCGTTGATGTCGAAGAAGCGACGCCAGTTGATGCGGTCGCCAGCCACCCGCCAGGAGTCGAGCCGGTAATGTTGCCTTGCCAGCAGGTTGGCAAGGCTGCCGCGGCCCTCGGCACTCCCGTCGCAAAGCGGGAAGGCGTTCTCGAAGTAACGCAACTCCGGCCGGCCTTCGTCGTCCGTCGCGACCGACAGTTCGCCGGCCTTGATGACCTCGGCGAGGGGGCGCCCCAGAATGGGCAGCAGGATCTTGGCCGGCCCCTCTTCCGTCGGCTCCCAGTCGATGTCGAACCATTCGGCGTGGCGGCTCGCGCGTCCCCGGCGTAGCACGTCACGCCACCACCCGTTGCGCGTATCGGCGGCCATATGATTGGGCACGATGTCGAGGATCAGGCCGACACCGACGGCACGCAGCGCGGCGGCCAGCGACAGCAGCCCTTCCTCACCGCCCAGTTCCGGATTGACCCTCGTCGGATCGATCACGTCGTAGCCATGCATCGAGCCCGGCCGTGCGACGGCGATGGGCGAGGCATAGACGTGGCTGATGCCCAGTGCCGCGAACCACGCCGCATGAGGCGCGGCATCGGCAAAGGTGAAACCGCGATGGAATTGCAGCCGCAGCGTGGCCCGCGGGATCATGGACGGCGCGCGACGATCGTGGCGGCGCGACGGGCCACCGCCGGATCGTCGAACAGGTTCGCCGCCGGCGGTTCAAGACGGCGGCGCCAGTTCGGATGTTCGTCGATCGTGCCCGGAAGATTGGGTTGCTCGGCAAGGCCCAGCAGGTCTTCCAGCGGTGCCAGCATCAGCGGCGCCGGCGAGCTGGCGACGAAGCCCAGAGCCGCATCGACGACGGGCGCCGGATCATCAAGGCCGGGCGCCGGACCTTCGCCGGTCCCGGCTACCGTGAAGGCCTGCCACAGGCGGCGGCGGTCGCGCTGCCGCCCCTCGATCTCACCTTCGGCCGAGAGGCCGAGCGCGCCCCTCGTGTCGATATCGCTGCCACGCCACCAGCCGGCGACGGTGGGCAGGTCGTGCGTCGTCGTCATGGAAACGGCGTCGGGCCGCCAGCGTGCCGGCGTCCGGAAGCTGCCGCGGTTGCGTTCGAACCACATCACGTCCATCCCGGCGATGCCCGCCTGCGTGAGGCGGCGGCGGAAGCCGCGCGGCACGGTGCCGAGATCCTCGCCGATCACCACGGCGCCGTGCCGGTGCGATTCGAGGGCGAGCAGCCGCAGGAAGTCGTCCAGGGGATAGTTTAGATAGGCGCCCTCTGCGGCCGAGGCGCCCTCCGGCACCAGCCACAGTCGCTGCAGTCCCATGATGTGATCGATGCGGACGCCGCCGGCATGGCGCATGGCTGCCCGGACCGTCGACAGGAACGGCTCGAAGCCGGTGGCCCTGAGCGCCTGCGGCGAGAAGCCGGACAGGCCCCAGTCCTGGCCCGCACGATTGAACTCGTCGGGTGGTGCGCCGATGTTCAGCCCCAGCAGCAGGTCGCTCTGGCGCGACCAGGCATGGCTGCCGGCGCGGTCCATGCCGATGGCGAGGTCGCTGATCAGGCCGATCTTCATGCCTGCCCCGACCGCGGCCGCCTGTGCCGCCGCGAACGAGCGCGACGCCAGCCATTGCAGGAACTGGTGGAAGCGGACCGTGCTGCCTTCGGCCGCCAGAAAAGCGGCCATCTCCGGATCGTCGGGCCGCGCGAGCCCTTGCCGGAAGGCCGGCGGCCAATCGCGCCAGTAGCCGCGCGCCGGTTCGCCGCCCAGCCACTTGCCGTGCAGCGCCTCGAACAGCGCGTGGCCCTGCAACAGGTCGCCGCTCTCTCTTACAAACGCGGTGAAGTCCTCCGCCAAGCCGGTGTCTTTTGCCGTGTCCTGTCTCTCGAAATCCTCGAACAGGCGGCGCAGCAGCGCGAGCTTCGCTTCAGCCGCCGGCCGCCAATCGACCAGAGGCGCCTGCTCCAGATCCTGGCCGTCGCGGCGGTGCTGAGCCACGCGCTCCGGTCCGAAGACGATCTCAGGATCGGCAAACAGCGGGTTGAAGAACAGGCGGCTCGACGGCGAATAGGGGCCGTAGCGGCCGGAATCGGCGGCGAAGAGACTATGCGCCGGGCTGAGCGCGATCGCATCGGCGCCGTGACGCGCCGCGCCTTCGGCAAGTTGGCGCACCGCCGTAGCATCGCCGATGCCGCCATCGCCGGCGCGCCGCAGACTGTAAATCTGCGCCGCAACGCCCCACAAACGTTTGCCTCCGGCACGCTCCTCGATCGTCACGCAGCGCGGCGGGGCGACCGCGACCGTCACCTGGCGGTCGCCGAATTCCAGCCGGTGATAACCGACCCGGTCGAGGGCGGGACCGATCAGTCGATCACCGCGCAGGGAGAACCGAAGCGATGCCGAGCTGCCGTCCTCGTAGGTGATCTGCCCCCTCGCCGCACCGCCGGTGCCGCGCGGCAGGGCGAGCCGCGTTCCGGCCTGTAGGGTGACCAGCGGCGGCAGCGTATTGGGCTGATCGAGCTTGCGATGGCTGTTCTCGATGTCGGCAGGTGTTGCCGCACCGAGACCGAGGGCGGCGAGGATGCGGTGCAGCGACCCGATCGACACCTGCTGTGGCTGGCCAAGGGCGTCGGTCCAGGTCTCGGCCAGGCCGGCCGCGCGCGCGAGGTGGCGAATGTCCTCGTCGCTCATGGTGCCCGCACGATCAGCGCCACCGTGGTCGCACCGGCGAGCCGGCCGCTGCGCGCCGCCTTGGCGGCTCCGGCGCGGGACTCGAACAGAAGGTCGCCCTGAAGGTTCTCGATCCGCGCGGGCTCGCCACCGAGATTGGCGGCGATCACCAAGACCGTGCCATCGCCCAGCCGCCAACGCGCCACGACCGACGACGGCTCGACGGCCGTCGCTCCCAGGGATTTCGCTCCCCCGAGCCGAGGCATCAGCGCCTGAAGGCGGATGCCGAGAAGTTCGCGATAGAGCCGATGGCGCGCCTTGTCTTTCTGGGCGCCCGGCAACGGACGGCTCTGCTCGAAGGTCGAAGGCTCGTTGGGATCGGGAATGTTCGATGTCCCCTCGCCCGGCGCAAAGCCCTTGAAGCCCGCAAACTCGCGGCGACGGCCTTCGCGGACGGCATTCGCCAGGTCGCCGATGTGATCGGTGAAGTACAGGAACGGCGAGGTCGTGGCGTCCTCCTCACCCATGAAGATCATCGGCACATGCGGGCAGAGAAGCTGCAAGGCGATCGCGGCTTCCAGCAAATCCGGATCGACATGATCGGTCAGGCGATCGCCGAACGGCCGGTTGCCGATCTGGTCGTGGTTCTGGAGGAAGAGCACGAAGGCGGTTGGCGGCAGATCGTTGCTGGGCGTTCCGCGCGCCTCGCCCTTGCGATAGGCCGAGGGATCGCCCTGGTAGACGAATCCCTCTGCAAGCGCCCGCGCCAGCCGGTGGGCTGGCCGGTCGGCATAGTCGGCGTAGTACCCGTCGTTCTCGCCCGTCAGCATTGCATGCAGGACGTGGTGGGCGTCGTCGTTCCATTGGGCATCGAAATCGCGCCGCAGGTGGTCGGCCACGTTGCCGTCATGCTCCAGCACGAGATGCACATGACGGCCGGGCTCGACTGAACGGCGGACTTCGGCCGCCATCTCGTCCAGCCAGTCAGCCTCGGAGATCGCATGCACGGCGTCGAAGCGCAGCCCGTCGAAGCGATATTCCTGCAGCCAGTAGAGGGCGTTCTCGGTGAAGTAGCGACGGACCTCGGGGCGGCGGAAGTCGATCGCGGCGCCCCACGGCGTCGCGATATCGTCGCGGAAGAACCGGGGCGCATAGGCCGAGAGATAGTTCCCGTCGGGCCCGAAGTGATTGTAGACGACGTCAAGGAACATCATCAGCCCGATGCCGTGCGCCGAATCGATCAGCGCCTTCAACTCGTCGGGCGTGCCGTAACTACGGTCGGGCGCGAACGGGAGCACGCCGTCATAGCCCCAGTTCCGCCGGCCCGGGAAATCGTTGATAGGCATCAATTCGATCGCCGTGACGCCGAGTTCGGCTAGGGCCGGCAGCGCCGCCTGGACGCCTGAAAAGCCGCCGAAGGCCCCGACATGCAACTCGTAGAGAACCGTCTCGTGCCACGGCCGGCCGCGCCAGCCAGCGTGCCGCCAGCTGTAGCCGCGAGGGTCCACGACGAGACTGGGCCCGTGCACATCCTCCGCCTGGGCGCGCGACGCCGGATCGGGGACAGCGAGCCCGTTTTCGAGGCGATAGCGATAACGGACGCCGGGACCGCAGGAGACTTCGGCCTCGAACCATCCGCCCTCGAGGGCTTTCATCGACACCGGTGAAAGGCCTTCGACCTCGACACTCACCTGCTTTTGCGCCGGCGCCCAAAATCGGAAGCGCGTCGCGCCGGACGGGAGCAACGCCGCGCCGAACGGGAGATCACGCACGAACCAGTTCTTCATTCCTTCGCCTTGGTGGCCAGTGCCAGCACGACGCTACGCGGTCCGACCACAATCTCTTCTTCCTCGAGGTCGCGCTCGGCCGCGTCGGGCACGGCGCTATCCAGCACAATGCGCGTCGGCCAGCGTGGTTCCGGCAGCAGGAAATGGCAGTCCGCGCTGCCTGAGTTGAAGAAGGCCGTCACCAGGGTCACGGAGCCATCGTCGTTGGGACCCGCGCGCCTCAAGGCAAGGCAGCGATCCTCGGCGTTGTTCCAGGATTCCTCCGAGATGATCTGGCCGGACGCATCGAACCAGGCGATGTCGGGAACGCCCTCGGCCGGGTACTCCCTTCCATGCAGGAAGTACGGAGACCGAAGCACGGGATGGCGATGGCGCAGCGCCACGAGCCGCGCGACGAAGTCCATGAGAGTCTTACCCTCAGGTTTGTCGAGCAGGCTCCAGTCGATCCATGAGGTCTCGTTGTCCTGGCAATAGGCGTTGCTGTTGCCGTTCTGTGTTCGGCCGAACTCGTCGCCACCCAATAGCATGGGCGTTCCCTGGGCCAGGAACAGCGTGGCCAGCATCGCGCGCTGTAGCCGCCGGCGCGTGTCGAGGATCAGAGGGTCCGTGCTCGGCCCCTCCTCGCCCCAGTTGCTCGAATAGTTCTCGCCGTGTCCGTCCTTGTTGTCCTCGCCATTGGCTTCGTTGTGCTTTTCGACGTAACTCACCGTGTCGAGCAGCGTGAAGCCGTCGTGACAGGCCACGTAATTGATCGATGCCCAGGGGCGCCGATGCCGGCGATCGAACAGGTCGCTCGATCCAGCGAGGCGCGCGGCGAAGTCGGCGCGCTGGCCCGGATCGCCGCGCCAGTAGCGTCTCACCCCGTCGCGGAACCGGTCGTTCCATTCGGCGAAGCCCGGCGGATGGTTGCCGACCTGGTAGCCGCCCGGCCCGATGTCCCATGGCTCGGAGATGAGCTTCACCTTCTGCAGCACCGGATCCTGCCGGATCGCGTCAAAGAAGCCCGATCCCGGATCGAAGCCATGCGCCTCGCGGCCCAGGGTCACGCCAAGATCGAAGCGGAAACCGTCGACATGGAACGCCGTCACCCAGTAGCGCAGCGAGTCCATGACCATCTGCAGGACGCGCGGCGTCGACAGGTTGAGCGTGTTACCGGTGCCGGTGTCGTTGATGTAGTGGCGCGGATTGTCCGGCAGCAGCCGGTAGTAGCTGGCATTGTCGAGGCCGCGAAACGACAGCGTCGGTCCCATCTCGTTGCCCTCAGCCGTATGGTTGTAGACGACATCGAGGATCAGCTCGAGTCCCGCCGCATGCAGGCGCCGCACGGCGATGCGCAACTCGTCCAGCGTGCCGTCGGAGAGATAGCGCGGCTCCGGCGCAAAGAAGGCGAGGCTGTTATAGCCCCAGTAGTTACGCAGCCCCTTTTCCAGCAGATAGCGATCCTGCACGAAGGCGTGGATCGGCAGCAGTTCGACCGTCGTGACGCCGAGGCGCCGCAGATGGTCGATGAACACCGGATCCCCCAGGGCTGCGAAGGTGCCGCGCTCGTTGGGCCGAAGGTCCTGACGCATGACGCTGAGGCCGCGGAGATGGGCCTCGTAGATCACGGTGTCCGACCACGGCACGGCCGGCGGCCGGTCGTCGGCCCAGTTGAAGCTCTCGTCGGCGACCACCGCCTTCATGACGCCCGGGGCACTGTCGCGCCGGTCGAATGACAGGTCGGCGCGCGGGGAGTTGATGCGATAGCCGTAAAGCGCATCGGCATTGCGCATCTCGCCGGTGAGGCGCCGCGCATAGGGGTCGATCAGCAGCTTGTGCGGATTGAAGCGATGGCCGGCCTGCGGCTCGTAGGGTCCATACGCGCGATAGCCGTAGGCCAGGCCCGCACGGGCGTTCGGCAGATAGCCGTGCCAGACCTCGTCGGTGCATTCCGGCAGATCGAAGCGGGCAAGCTGCCGACGGCCTGAGGGATCGAACAGGCAAAGCTCGATACGGGTCGCGTGCGCGGAGAAGACCGCGAAGTTGGTGCCGAGACCATCCCAGGTCGCGCCGAGCGGGTACGACGCGCCCGGCAACAGCCGATCGGGCCAGGGGGACGCCGCCACTTAGTCCTCGCCGCGTAGGATCACTGTCGCGAGCGGCGGCAAAGTGAGTTGAACCGACTGGGAATGCCCGTGCGACGGCGTGTCTACCGCCGTCACGCTTCCGTCGTTGCCGAGGTCGCTGCCGCCGTAGAAGCGTGAATCCGTGTTGGCCACCTCGCGCCAGCGGCCGGGCTTCGGAACGCCGATTCGATAGGCGTGACGCGGCACCGGCGTCATGTTGCAGACGACAAGCAGCGGCTTGGCCGTGCCGCATGTGCGGAGGAAGGCGTAGACCGAATTGGCGCGATCGTCGCCCACGATCCAGGCAAAGCCCGCCGGGTCGGTGTCGGAGCCATGCAGCGCCGGCTCGGCCGCGTAGAGATGGTTGAGATCGTGCACCAGCCGCTGGATGCCGGCATGAGCGCCGTCGTCGAGCAGGGACCAGTCCAACTCGGCATCATGGTTCCACTCGCGCTCCTGGGCGATCTCGCTGCCCATGAACAGGAGCTTCTTGCCGGGATGCGCCCACATGAAGCCGAAATAGGCGCGGAGGTTGGCGAAACGCTGCCAGCGGTCGCCCGGCATCTTGCCCAGCAGCGATCCCTTCCCGTGCACGACCTCATCGTGAGAGATCGGCAGCACGAAACGCTCGGAGAAGGCGTAGATCAGGCCGAAGGTCATCTGGTCGTGGTGATAGGCGCGATGGATCGGCTCGTGCTCGATGTACTGGAGCGTGTCGTGCATCCAGCCCATGTTCCATTTGAAGGAGAAACCGAGACCCTCCGGCAGCGGCGCCGAGACACCGGGCCAGGCCGTCGACTCCTCGGCGATCATGATCGCGCCGGGACAACGCTCGGCGACAACGGCATTCAGGTGGCGCAGGAAGCCGATCGCCTCGAGATTCTCGCGCCCGCCGTAAATGTTGGGGATCCACGCATCAGCCGGCCGGCTGTAGTCGCGATAGAGCATGGAAGCGACGGCATCGACCCTCAACCCGTCGACATGGAAGCGCTCCAGCCAGTGCAGCGCGCTGGCGATCAGGAAACCCTGCACCTCGCGCCGCCCGAAATTGTAGATGTAGGTGTTCCAGTCGTGATGGTAGCCCTCACGCGGATCGAGGTGCTCGTAGAGCGCCGTGCCGTCGAAGCGGGCCAGACCGTGAGTATCGGTCGGGAAATGCGCCGGCACCCAGTCGAGCAGCACGCCGATGCCCGCGCGATGCGCGGCATCGACGAAGCGCGCGAAGGATTCGGGCGGTCCAAAGATCGCGGCCGGCGCGAAGAGACCCAAAGGCTGGTAGCCCCAGGAGCCACCGAACGGATGCTCCGTCACCGGCAGCAACTCGACATGGGTGAAGCCCATCTCCTTGACGTAGGGGATCAGCCTCTCCGTCAGGAAATCCCAGAGGGGCCGGTCCCCTGCTCCGGTACCGTCCTTCTGCCGCATCCAGGAGCCGGCATGGACCTCGTAGATGGAAATCGCCGCCTTCGCCGACTGCCGCTCGGCACGGCCGGCCATCCAGGCTTCGTCATGCCAGCGCAGGTTCGCGGCGGGTGCCGCAACGATCGACGCCGTGGCGGGCGCCAGCTCCGCCTGCTGTGCAACAGGGTCGGCCTTGTCCGGTAGGCGCGCACCACCGGGTCCAACGATGTCGAACTTGTAGCGAGTCCCCGGGCCGAGGCGCGGGATGAAGATCTCCCACACGCCCGCCGCGGGCCGCAGGCGCATCGGGTGCCGTCGCCGGTCCCAGGAATTGAAATCACCGATCAACGCGACGCGCTGGGCATTCGGCGCCCAGACGGCGAAGCGCACGCCCTCTACGCCGTCCATCGACAGGACATTGGCACCCAGCGCTTCGGCCAATTCGAAGTGCCGCCCCTCGTTGAAGAGGTGCAGGTCGAGATCACCCAGCGCAGGACCAAAGGCGTAGGCGTCTTCCGTCTCCTGCACCGCGCCGGGCCACTGGATGCGCAGCAGGTAGGCACCCGATTGCTCGACGGGTCCCTCGAAGAGGCCGGCGGCGAGGCCGGGCGTCAGCGCGCCCCACGGCCGGCCGTCGTCGCGGCCGACTACCTCGACCGCCTGGGCGCCCGGCACGAAGACCCGAACGATGCGGCCGGCCTTGCTGTCATGCGGTCCCAATACGGCGAACGCGTCGAGCGGGCGGCCCGCCTCCAGCGCCTCGGCCGTCTCGCGATCGAGCCGGCCGGCAGGCGTCACCGCGTTCATGTGCTCTCCTGCGGCGGCGTTTCCCGCAGCAGCCGCGCCGTCAGCCGCGACAGGCCCGACAGCGGGATCGGCACCCAACTCGGCCGGTTCGCCGCCTCGTAGCAGATCTCGTATGCGGCCTTTTCCGCCAGGAAGAAGTCGAGCAGCTCGCCGTGGTCCATGCCGGGCATGCCGACCGTCGCCTCGCGATAGGTCTTGAGGAAAGCGCGCTGCGCGCCCTTGCGCAAGCGGGTCACGAGCGTGAGGCGGCGCACCGGCGGAATGCGGTTGACGATCAGGTTCTTGGGATCGAGCGTCGCGGCCGCCGCATAGTCGAGCGATCGCAGCAGGCCCGCCACATCACGCATCGGGCTGGCCTTGCGCCGCCGTTCCTCCATCGGCCGCGCCGGCTCGCCTTCGAAGTCGATGATGTAGGCGTCGGCGCTGGCAATCAGCACCTGGCCCAGATGGAAGTCGCCATGGATGCGCGACACGATCGAATCGAGGCCGCTCTGCGCGAGCTGTTGCAGTAGCGCGGTCAATGCCTCGCGCCGGTCGACCAGGCGCTTCGCGTCGGCGGCCGCAGCGTCGCTGTCCCAGCTCTTGATGCCGGCGATCGTATCGATTGCCCGCGAAAGCAGAGACGTCGCCCTTTCGGTCCAAGCGGCAATATCGTCGGGTGTAGCGCGACGCGGCGAGAAGGCTTCGTCCGAGGTCTCGCGCGCCAGGACCTGGTGCATGGCGCCGAGCTGGCGGCCGATCGTGCCGGCGAAGGCGTGATAATCCTCGATATCGTCGTCGCGCGACTCGGCCGTGGCCTCGCGGCTGGCGAGATTGTCTAGGGCGCGGTTGAACTGGCTCAGGGTCCAGGTCCAGGCATCGCCCTGGTTGCGCACGAAGGCCTGTGCCACAGCCAGCGCATGGCGCTCGCCGTTCGGCGCGATGCGGGTCACCTCGCCCAGCAAGGTCGGCGCATTGGCGAAGTTGTGGCTCGTGAGATAGCGGCTCATCTCCGCCTCGGGATGCTCGCCCGCCTGGATGCGGCGGAAGATCTTGAGCATCACCGCCTCGTCGACGACCAGCGAGCTGTTGGACTGCTCGGCCGACAGCCAGAAGACCTGCGAATCGGCCGGCCGCTGCAGCAGCTCGACCTTGTCCGCCGTCGGTTCGAAGACGATCTTGCCCTCCGGCCCTTCCAGCGTGACGCCCGCCGCCATCGCCGCCAGCATCTCGCGGGCGAACTCCGGCACAGCGAAGGCATCGGTCAGGAGACCGATCCGGCGCCCGCGTCGTACCCGCGCCAAGGCGAGCTGTGCTGGCAGCGCGGCGGCTTGCTCATCCTCCCAGCTCATCGACAGAGGCAGCAGCCAGCGGCTCGTCTCGTCGCCTGCCGTCACCTCGACCTCGCTCAGCAGCAGGTCTCGTGTGCCGCCCCCGGGGAGTCGCGCCAGATAGGCGAAGCGCGCCGTTTTCAGCACCTTGTCCTTGGCGCCGAACCAGCGGCGTTTGGCGAGGTACGGCGGCAACGACTCCCGCTCCAGCATCGGCGCCGAAGCCTGTACACCCTCGCCCAACGGTCCACGCAACACGACGGTGACATAGTCGGGCAGCGGCTCGGGCGCGGGCGTATGCCACGACGGCGCCTCGGTCTCGCTGGCCAGGATGAACCAGTAGAAGCCGTAGGGCGGCAGGGTCAGCAGGTAGGTCAGCTGTCCGACCGGTGGGAACAGCGAGCCGCCGTTCAGCTCGACCGGCACGCGGCCCGCGAACTCCGAGAGATCGAGTTCGACCGCCTGAGGCGTGCGCGAGACGTTGGCGACGCAGAGGATCACCTCGCCGTCGAGCTCGCGCAGATAGGCCAGCACCTTGCGGTTCTTTGGGTAGAGGAAGCGCAGCGTGCCGCGGCCGAAGGCGCCATGAGTGCGCCGCACCGCGATCATCTTCCGGGTCCAGTGCAGGATCGAATGGACATCGCGCGTCTGGGCCTCGACGTTCACCGTCTCGTAGCCGTAGAGCGCGTCCATGATCACCGGCAGCGCGAGTGCCGCGGGATCGGCACGCGAGAAGCCGCCATTGCGGTCGGGCGACCATTGCATCGGCGTGCGCACGCCGTCGCGGTCACCGAGGCGGATATTGTCGCCCATGCCGATCTCGTCGCCGTAGTAGATCACCGGCGCCCCCGGCATCGACAGAAGCAGGCAGTTCATCAGCTCAATACGGCGGCGATCGCGCTCCAGCAATGGTGCCAGACGACGGCGTATACCGAGGTTCAGCCGCGCGCGCCGGTCGGTGGCGTAGGTCTCCCACAGATAGTCGCGCTCGGAGTCCGTCACCATTTCGAGCGTCAGCTCGTCGTGATTGCGCAGGAAGATCGCCCACTGGCAATTGTCGGGAATCTGCGGCGTCTGGCGCATGATGTCGGTGATCGGAAAGCGATCCTCGCGCGCCAGCGCCATGTACATGCGCGGCATCAGGGGGAAGTGGAACGCCATGTGGCATTCGTCGCCCTGACCGAAATACTCCTTGGTGTCCTCGGGCCACTGGTTGGCCTCGGCCAGCAGCATGCGGCCAGGATAGGCGCGGTCGATCTCGGCGCGGATGCGCTTCAGCACCTGATGCGTCTCGGGCAGGTTCTCGTTGTTCGTGCCCTCGCGTTCGACCAGGTAGGGCACCGCGTCGAGCCGAAGCCCGTCGATGCCCATGTCGAGCCAGAAGTGCATCACGCCCAGCACCGCTTCGAGCACGGCGGGATTGTCGAAATTGAGGTCCGGCTGGTGCGAATAGAAGCGATGCCAGAAATAGGCCTTGGCCTCCGGGTCCCACGTCCAGTTGGAGCGGATGGAATCGATGAAGATGACGCGCGTGCCGTCGTATTTCTGGTCGGTGTCGGACCAGACATAGAAGTCGCGCTCGGGCGAACCCGGCGGCGCCAGCCGCGCGCGCTGGAACCAGGCATGCTGGTCCGATGTGTGGTTGATCACCAGCTCCGTGATGACGCGGATGCCGAGCTTGTGTGCCTCCTCGATCAGCCGCTTCACGTCGTCGAGCGTGCCGTATTCGGGATGCACCGCGGTGTATTCCGCGATGTCGTAGCCGTCGTCGCGGCGCGGAGACGGATAGAAGGGCAGCAGCCAGATCGTGTTGATGCCCAGCTCTGCGATATACGACAGCTTCGAGATCAGGCCGGGGAAATCGCCGATGCCGTCATTGTTCGAATCGAAGAACGACTTCACGTGCAGCTGATAGATGATCGCATCCTTGTACCACTGCGGATCGGTCGCGACCGGCAGGGTGGCGGGCGTCTCGGCGACGGGGGCGTTCATGCGGCGCTCCGGGGCGACAGGCGCCAGATGGCGAAGGGAAGGACGGACGGATCGAGGCGGAGATGCTGGTTCTTGCCGTGCCAGGTGAAGCGGTGACCGTCGACCAGGTCCTCGACCTCGATGGCACCGTCGTCGGGCAGCTTCCATTCCCACAACGGGATCTCGAAGCCGGTCTCCTGGGGATGGTGGGGATCGAGGCTGACCGCGACGAGCACCATGTCCTCGGCACCCGGCACCCGCTTGCCATAGACCAGCATCTGGTCGTTGCCAGCATTGTAGAAGGTGATGCCGAGATGGCTCTGCAGCGCGGGATGCGCCCGGCGCAGCCGGTTGAGCATCGTAACCTCTGCCACGATGTTGCCCGGCGCCGCGAAGTCGCGCGGCCTGATCTCGTACTTCTCCGAATCGAGATATTCCTCGCGTCCCGGCAGGGCCGCCGCCTCGCAGAGTTCGAAGCCGGAATAGACGCCCCACAGGCCCGAAAGGGTCGCGGCAAGCGCGGCGCGGATCAGGAAGCCGCCGCGGCCGGAGCTTTGCAGGAAGATCGGATTGATGTCGGGCGTATTGACGAAGAAGTTCGGCCGGAAATAGTCGGCGACCTCGGTCGTCGCCAGCTCGCGCATATAGTCCATGAGTTCCTGCTTGCCGTTGCGCCAGGTGAAGTAGGTGTAGGACTGCGAGAAACCGACCTTGGCCAGGCGGTACATCATCTTCGGCCGGGTGAAGGCCTCCGACAGGAACATCACGTCGGGATAGCGCCCGCGGATGTCGCCAATCATCCAGTGCCAAAATGGCAGCGGCTTGGTGTGGGGGTTGTCGACGCGGAAAATGCGGACGCCCTCTTCCACCCAGTGCAGCACGACGTCGCGCAACGCCAGCCAGAGCGCGGGTACGGCGCCTTTGGCGTAGAAGTCCACGTTGACGATGTCTTCGTATTTCTTGGGCGGATTCTCGGCGTACTTGATCGTCCCGTCGGGCCGCCGCTTGAACCAGTCCGGATGCTCGCGCAGCCAGGGATGGTCGAGCGAGCATTGGATGGCGAAGTCGAGCGCGATCTCCAGCCCCTGCTCTCGTGTCGCCGCCACCAGCCGGCGAAAATCCTCTGGCGTGCCGAGCTGGCTGTGGATGGCGTCGTGGCCGCCGCCCTCGCCGCCGATCGCGTAGGGGCTGCCGACATCGTCAGGTCCCGGCGTCAGCGTGTTGTTGCGGCCCTTGCGGTTCGTCTTGCCGATCGGGTGAATGGGCGGGAAATAGAGAACGTCGAAGCCCATTGCGCGCACGCGCGGCAGGGCGGCGATCACATCGTCGAATGTGCCGTGCTGTTTGGCATCGTCCGTCAGCGATCTCGGAAACAATTCGTACCAGGACGCGAACTCGGCCTGTGGCCGTTCTACATCCACCGCGAAGGGGCCCACATCGGTCCGGAAGCTGCGCTCGGCTGTGGCGGCAACCGTCGCGCGTGTGGCGGCCGACGTCAGCAGCGCGACCGCTGCCTCCACTTCCGGTGCCTTAGCCTCGGCCAGCAGGGCCTTGATCCGCGGCTCCTTCTCCAACTCCCCGAGGAAGATCGCCGCCTCGGTCAGCTCCACCGTCACGTCGATGCCGGCGCGATGCTTGACCTCGAGCCCGTGCGCCAGGCTGCCATACTCGTCACGCCACGCCTCGACCGAGAAGTAATGCCGCCCGATCCGGTCCGGCGTCACCGTCGCGCGCCAGCGATCGTTGGCGATATGCGTGAGCTTCGCGGCCTTGCGTTCGTCGTCGTCGGCCGACCACCACAGGACTTCCGCGCCCAGCAGGTCGTGTCCGTCGGCGAAGATGTCAGCCTCGATCACCAGCGGCCTTCCGACAATGTGCTTGGCAGCGAAGTCACCGCCGTTCACCGAAGGGCTCACCCTTTCGATGACGACGGGCGATTCTGCCGCCGCGGCATTGGCTTCGCGCTTGCCGGACTTCTTGCCGTTGCGTACGGGCTGGCTTGGCGTCACATCGAGCACGCGGACTTCTCCCGGTTCCAGGGTGGCGCACGACCCGGTACCCGTGACACCCAACGCGGCGCCTGCCGCGGGCGGCAGGATCGCGGGGTCGAAGGGCAGATCGCGTGCGCGAAAGGGATCAGTGTTGAGGGCGACGACCGCGCTTCGCCTGGCACTGCGGGCATCGGCTCCGTCCGTGCGCAGCAGGACGGTCACCGTCTCCGCGGGACTGGTGAGCGAGCGCAAGCCGCCGCCAACGCTCTTGCGGGCCATCTCCTCCGCCAGTGCCGCCGCAGACTGCAGTGAACTGTCGTCGCTCATCCCATGTGGCACGAAGAGGCCGTCTGAGGTGGCGGCGGCCAGCATCAAGGACCGGGCCGATACAGCCGGGGGTGCCGACTGAGCGTCGAACGGTATGCCGGCCACGCCAAGCACGGGCGCGATCCGCCGCAGCGATTCATGTTCGTCGATGAACCAGGAAGCCCGGCCGTCCCACCACGAGGTCGACGCAAAGACAGCCGAAAGATCCGCGCCCACAAGTTCGCCGTGCCGCGACCAGAGCAGTCCCGGGGTCCAGCCCCAGAACGCGCAGGCGGTCTTCGCCTTTGTGCGGTCGACGATCCGGCGCAACGCCTGTGGCGGCAGGTCGGCAAGACCAAGGAGACGAAAGCCCTGCGCTCCCGCCATGACCAGTTCAGAGAGACGTTCAGCCCACCAATGCGCGGCAGCTTCCTCGGCGCCGTTGCGGAGCAGAGCCGACGTCGCATCGCGCCGGGCGAGCCGGGGATCGAGCGGATTGAGGCCCGGCTGGCTGTCATAGACGCCGCCCAGCGCCTGCGCCGACGGGCCGCCCAAAGCGACGCGGTCGAGGACGATATCGACGAATAAGGCGAGCCCCGCCTTCTCGCAGGTCTGGCGCAAAACCTTGATCAGGTCCGACGGCATCCCGACGGAGGCCAGATTCGCAATCGAGCGATCGTGATTGGAAACGAGAAGAGGATCGGCGCCCTCACCGAGGTCGAAAACCGGTCCGACGCAGAGGTGATTGAACCCGGCAAGAGCCGCTTCATTCGCGATGTCTTCACACGCGGAAAGGTCGCGCAGTCGGCGCAGATCGACATGCAGCACCTTTATGGCACGGCCTTTCACCGTGGCCGGCACGACGGGCGCCGCCGAAATCGATCTCTCCCTCATGGGAATGAAACCCCGCACCTGCGAAGAGGTTGCACTGCGAAGGGGCCGGCCTGCTGCATCTCATGGAACAGTTATTGCCGATGCTCGTTCGACGCCCATGCACAAGCCCCCCTCGGAAATCCGGCACGACCGGCAGGACTTGCAATCACTTGCCGAACGGACGGGCATCGCCTGGCATCCCGACGCCCAGGACGATCTGGATGAGGCGGCACTCAATTTGCGCCGGGAATGGCTTGCCAAAGCCCACCGCCCAGCCGATGCGACGCTCAAGAGTCCCTGCGAAGGCGAAGTCTCACGCCTTCCCGATGGACAGGACATTCACTTCGGTTACGAGCGTGAACTCGACGCCGGCCTGCTGGAGGGCCGCCAGCCGCTTTGCTACCCGGTACCGCCTGGATGGCAGTCGCTGCGCGTCCTGTGCCGCAGCGGGCAGGCTGCCCTCTCGTCCCTTCTCCACCTCATCGCCCACAAAGCGTCTTCCCAACCGCTCACGATCCATCATGCCGGCCGCTATTTCGAAACGGCCGCGCTGATTGACCTCTGGCCCCGTCACGTTCTCGAACGATCGGATGCCGAGGCGCCACATGTAGATGTGCTGCTCGGCGAACCCGTTCACTGCGACGGCCAGTTCGGCCTCTCCGACCCAGCCGTCCTGCCCCGCGCTCGGCGGGCCTTGTTGCTCGACACGACCATGGTCGGCCTACGGGTCGACCTGGCGCCCTGGCTGGAGAGATGCGACGGGTTTGCCGCCATTTTCCGCTCCGGCCTGAAGCTCGACCAGGCGGGACTGGAACTGGCCAACGTCGGCATCGTGCAGCTTTTCACGCGGGAGGGCTCGGACAGTGACCCGGCATCACTGAAAGCGGAGCTGGAGCGCATCCGCGCACTCACGGGAGGCGGCCTCACCCTCGACGAACTCGCGGCCCTGTCCGCACCCTGGTTCCTCGATCGCGCCTATCTCGAGCAATACACAGGCCGCGTGTTCGCCAACAATGAAGCCCTTGCGCAGGCGATCGGCGTGGGTTCGAAGCTGTTCGATGACCGGTGTCATCCCTCCCTGCTTTCCTCTCAAGCCGTCGCTCCCTTCTGCGCGATTAGATTGCGGGACGGCGATGCGGCGGCTCACCGTCGCCTGCTGCGTCGCGTGGAAACGGAAATCGCCCGCCGCGGCCTGGCGCTCGCCAAGGGCGGCTCCTTTGGCTTTCGTGGCGACCGGTACGAGCTGATCGAACCCGATCCTCAGGCCGGCCGACCGTTCCTGCGCGTGGCGATGGGCTATCGCGGCGACGAAAACCGCCACCGCATCATCGGTCTCTTCCGCGAGCTTGCGGCCCTGCCGGCCCTAGCCTGAGCCCCGCACCGCCAGCCTGCACACGATCTCGCTCACGATCTGCGACGGCTCCGGACCGATATCGACGACGATCGGTCGTTCGTCTTCCCCCGGCTCCTGCAAGGCAGCGAACTGGCTGTCGAGCAGGCCAACCGGCATGAAATGCGAGGTCCGGGCCATGAGACGCCCGTGGATCAGCGCCTGCGTGCCCTTGAGGTAGACCAGAGCCACGTCGCGCCGCTCTCCGACGAGGATGTCGCGATAGATCCGCTTCAGTGACGAGCAGGTGACGACGCCCGCCTGTCCCCTCTCCCGCCAGGCATCGATGTGGCGGCCGATCGCCCGCAGCCACGGGAAGCGGTCGGCATCGGTGAGCGGGGTGCCGCTCCGCATCTTCTCGACATTCTCGGGCGGATGCAGGTCGTCGCCGTCCTGGAACGCGCAGCCGAGCCCGTCGGCCAGCAAGCTGGCGACGGTGGTCTTGCCCGATCCCGAGACGCCCATCACGACGACGATGGTCTTCATTGCCGTCCAGCTTATCATGCGGCCGGGATCAGGAAACGAACGGGAGAGACGGATGCAGCTCGGCATGATCGGCCTGGGACGGATGGGCGCCAACCTCGTGCGCCGGCTGGTGCGGCAGGGCCATGACTGCGTCGTCTTCGACCAGAACCCCGAAACGGTCGCGGGCCTCACCGGGCAGAGCATCACCGGTGGCGCCGATCTCGGCGATCTGGTCGCGAAGCTCAGCCCGCCGCGTAACGTCTGGGTCATGCTGCCGGCGGGCGAGATCACCGAACAGAACGTGGCCGAGCTGGGACGGCTCCTGGAGCCCGGCGACACGATCATCGACGGCGGCAATGCCTTCTTCCAGGACGATGTGCGCCGCGCCCGCGAGATGAAGGAAAAGGGCATCCACTATCTCGATTGCGGCACCAGCGGCGGCGTGTGGGGCCTGGAGCGCGGCTACTGCCTGATGATCGGCGGTGACAAGGAGGCCGTCGAACGGCTCGATCCGATCTTCAGCGCCCTCAGCCCGGGTGAAGGCACGATCCCGAAGACGCCCCGTCGCGAGACGCGCGATCCCAGGGTCGAGCGCGGCTACCTCCATTGCGGACCGAGCGGCGCCGGCCATTTCGTGAAGATGGTGCACAACGGCATCGAGTACGGGCTGATGCAGGCCTATGCCGAGGGATTCGAGATCCTGCGCAAGGTTTCCTCCGAGGCAGTTCCGGCGGAACGCCGCTACGACCTCGACCTCGCCGACATTGCCGAGGTCTGGCGGCGCGGCAGCGTCGTCAGCTCCTGGCTGCTCGACCTCACCTCCGCGGCGCTGGCCGAAGACCCGGCTCTCTCGAAGTATTCGGGCTTCGTCGAGGATTCCGGCGAAGGACGCTGGACTATCAACGCCGCCATCGAGGAGGCCGTACCAGCCGACGTCCTGTCCGCAGCGCTCTACGCCCGCTTCCGCTCCCGCGACCGCGAGGGCACGGCCAACAAGCTCCTGTCCGCCATGCGCCACGCCTTCGGCGGCCATGTCGAACCGAAGAAGTAATCAGGGAATACCGTTGCGGCCGTGCGTGAGGAACGCCGGCCTTTGGCTCAGCCGGTCGTAGTAGGCTGCGACGGCCGGAAAGACCGGCTTGTCCATCGGCGTCATGAACCAGCGGTTGACGCTGAGCCCGATGGGAATGTCCGCCAGGGTGAAGCCGTCGCCCGCGACATAGCGGTGCTTCGACAGCACCTGATCAAGGATGCCGACCATCCGCGCCCAGTCGGCCTTCGAACTCTCGATCCAACGACTATCGTTGAAAGCGGGGTTCTTGCGCACGAGTGCCGAGAAGGCATAGCGCCAAGCGGTGTTGAACTCCGTCGCCTGCCAGTCGATCCAGCGCTCCACCTCCGCCCGGGCTCGCGGCTCGGTCGGCAGCAGCGAGGTCGCGGCCCATTTGTTGGCGAGATAGCGGAGGATCGTGTTGCTTTCCCACAGCACGAAATCGCCATCGACGATCACCGGCACGAGCCCGTTGGGATTGCGCGCCATCTCCGGCGCGCTGTCCTCGCGCGTGTAGGAGATACCGATCTCCTCGCAGGCCCACAGGACCTTGCGCACGTTGATCGAGCTCGCCTTGCCAATGATCCTCAGCATCAGAGGAACGAGAGCCCCCCACTCAGAGCGACGGTCTGTCCTGTCATGTAGGCATTGCCGATGACCATGAGGACCGCCTGGGCGCATTCCTCCGACGTGCCGAACCGGCCGAGCGGAATGCGGTCGGGCGACGAAGCGACGCCGCCGCGCACCATGTCGGTCTCGATCAGCGAGGGCGCCACCGCGTTGACGGTGACGCCGTCCTTCACGACCCGCGCGGCATAGCCTCGCGTCAACCCTTCCATGCCGGCCTTGGAGGCATTGTAATGCGGGCCGATACCGCCCGCGCCCCGCGCCGCGCCCGACGAGATGTTGACGATGCGGCCCCACTTGCGCGCCCGCATGCCGGGCAGAACGGCCTTGGTGCACAGGAAGGCCGACTTCAGGTTGACCGCGATGGTGCGGTCGAACTCCTCCTCGGTGAGGTCGTCAATGCTGCTCATGATGGCGAGGCCGGCATTGTTCACCAGCACGTCGACCGGTCCCAGCTCGCGCTCCACGGCCGCGATCATGCCTGCGACCGCCGCGCCGTCCGACACGTCGGCCGCAACAGCCATTGCCTTCCCGCCGGCCTTCCTGATGGCGGCCACCACCTCGTCCGCGTCGGCCGCCCGTTCGCGATAGTTGACGGCGACGGCAGCGCCCTCCTGAGCGAGCGACAGCGCCACCGCACGACCGATGCCGCGCGACGCGCCCGTCACCAGCGAGACCTTGTTGGCGAGCGAAGCCATGGCTCAGATCTCGTCGACGCCGAAGGCCTGGCGCATCGCCTTCACGCCTTCCTGGTGCGGCGTCCATAGGCGGCCGCCGACCAGGCCGCCATCGACCACGAGGTCGTGGCCGTTGATGAAGGTCGAATCGTCCGAGGCCAGGAAGATGGCGGCCTTGGCGATGTCGTCGACGATGCCGGCGCGCGGGATCGGCTGGTTCTTGGCCATGCTGGCCTTCATCGCCTCGGCATAGGAATCGGCCTTGTCCGGCGGCAGGCCCAGCGCCTTGGCGAAGATGCCGGTCGCGATGCCGCCGGGCGAGATCGAGTTCACGCGCACGTTCTTTTCGCCGAGCTGCATGGCGGCGCACACGGTGAGATGGTTCACCGCCGCCTTGGCCGCACCATAGATCATCGAAGTCGAGTAGCCGGCCCGGCGCGCCGCGACGCTGCCATTGTTGATGATACTGCCCGAGCCCTGCGCCATCATCAGCGGCGCGGCGTGCTTCATGCCGAGCATGACCGACCGCACCAGCGTCGCCATCGCCGCGTCGAATCCCTCGACCGGCACGGTCTCGATGCCACCGACCGGCGCCGGCCCGCCGGCATTGTTGAACAGGCAGTCGACTCGGCCCCACTTGGAGAGGCAGGCGTCGAACATGCGTTTCACGTCGTCCTCGCGCGTGGCATCGGCCGTCACGAAAATGCAATTGTCCTTGCCCAGCGACGCTTCGAGCGTGCGGCCCAGCTCCTCGCGCCGCCCCGTGGCGACGACCTTGGCCCCCTCCTGGGCGAACAGCTCGACCGTGCGCCGCCCGATGCCGCTGGTCGCCCCCGTAACGATGGTGATCTTGCCGTCGAGCTTGCCCATGCCTCTCTCCCCTTTGCCGAAGGGGGATGATACACCACCGCCAGCGAGGAGAAGCATATGACGGTGTTGGGTATTCTCGGCGGCAGCGGCGTCTACGACATGGCCGGTCTCAAGAACGCGGAATGGCGCCGGGTCGCCTCGCCGTTCGGTGAGACGTCCGACGAGTTCCTGTTCGGCGTCCTGGACGGGCTGGACGTCGTCTTCGTGCCCCGGCACGGCCGCGGGCATCGCCATTCGCCCAGCTCGATCAACTACCGCGCCAACATCGATGCGCTGAAGCGCTCGGGCGTCACCGACATCCTGTCGCTGTCGGCCTGCGGCTCCCTGCGCGAGGACCTGCCGCCGGGCCATTTCGTCGTCGTCGACCAGTTCATCGACCGCACCTTCGCCCGCGAGAAGAGCTTCTTTGGCGAGGGCCTGGTCGCGCACGTCTCGATGGCGCAGCCGACCTGCAATCGCCTGGCCGAGGTCGCCTACGACTGCGCCCAGAAGGCCGGTTTTCCGATCAGGATGGGCGGCACCTACATCGCCATGGAGGGCCCGCAATTCTCCAGCCTGGCCGAGTCGAAGCTCTACCGGAGCTGGGGCTGCGACGTGATCGGCATGACCAACATGCCGGAGGCCAAGCTCGCCCGCGAGGCCGAGATTTGCTACGTGACCGTCGCCATGGTCACCGACTTCGACTGCTGGCACCCCGACCACGACCATGTGCAGGTCGCCGACATCGTCCGCGTGCTGCTCGAGAATGCCGAGAAAGCCAAGGCGCTGGTCGCCATGATCGCCCCGCGCCTCAAGGAAACGCGGCCCCTGCCCTGCCCGTCCGGCTGCGATCGCGCGCTCGAACACGCGCTCATCACCTCGCCCACGGTCCGCTCCGAGGAGCTGGTGGCCAAGCTCGACGCCGTCGCCGGCCGCGTCCTGAAGAAGTAAGCCTCAGCGCGCGCGAGGTGGTGCGCCCAAGAGGCGCGAAATCTCATCCGCCGCTGCGGTCAGCAGCGGGATGTAGCGGTCCATCACCTCGGGCTTGAGCCGCTCGACCGGGACCGTCAGGCCGATCGCAGCGGCCGCGCGGCCGCCATGGTCGTAGATCGCCGCCGCAGCGCCGCCCACCTGCTCGCGCCATTCGCCGACATTTGTCGAGTAGCCGTCGAGCCGGATCTTCTCCAGCGCCGCCAGCAGGTCGTCGCGCCGGTAGAGCGTGTGCTGCGTGAAGCGCTGCAGTTCCTCGGGCAGCGCCTGCAGAGCCTCGGGCGACTGCACCGACAGCAGCGCCTTGCCGGTGGCCACGCAATGCGCCGGCGTGCGCTGGCCGATGCGCGAATAGGCGCGCACCGGCTGGGTGCTCTCGACATTGTGGATCGAGACGACCTCGCAGGCGGCCATGTCGAGGATCGAGAGATGCGCCGTTTCGTCGACCTCGGCCACGAGACGCTGCATCACCGGCGTCGCGACCTGCGCGACGTCCAGCCGGCCGATGATCATCGCGCCCAGCTCCCACAGCCGAGTGGTGACGGTGTAGCGCTGCTCGACCTGGGTGACGTAGCCCCGGCTCGACAGGGTCTGCAGCAGCCGGTGCACGTTGCTCTTCGACAGGCCGAGCTTCATCGCAAGCTCGGTGACGCCGAGCGGTGTTGCGCTGGAAGCCAGCGCTTCCAGCACCGTCAATGCCTTGACGACCGTCGTATCCATGCTTCTCCTGCCCGTCAGTCGAGCGTGATGTTCAGCGAACGGACCAGCGGCTCCCAGAGCGCACGGTCTCTCGCCATGTACTTGTCGGCCGAGCCCGGCTCCTGCGGACCGGGGATCACGATTGCCAGCGGCTCGAAGCGCGCCTGCAGGACACCCGACGCCAGGATCTTGTTGATCGCGGTCTCGATGCGCGTGACCACGGCGGCCGGCGTCGCCTTGGGAACGGCCAGTGCGTACCAGCCCAGCGCCTCGAAGCCGGGATAGCCGCTCTCGGCCACCGTCGGGATCGACGGCTCGACGGCCAGGCGCTTGGCGCTGGTGATGGCGAGCGGCACGACGGCCTTCTGGGCGATCTGCGGCAGCGCGCCCGAGACCACCTCGGAGAACATCTGCACCTCGTCGGCCAGCAGGGCGCGCATGGCGCCGGCGCTGCCCGGGTACGGGACGTGCGTGATCTTGATGCCGGCGCGCTGGGCGAACAGCTCGGCGGCGAGATGCAGCGAGGAGCCGAGACCCGAGGAGGAGAAGTTCACCTTGCCCGGATTGGCCTTCGCATAGGCCACGAACTCCGCCAGCGTCTTGGCCGGGAACTTCGGGTTGACGATGAACACCACCGGGACCTCGGCGATGATCGACACCATCTTGAAGTCGCGGTCGGTGTCGTAGGCCAGGCCCTTCTTCAGCAGCGGGTTCAGTGTGTACGTCGTGCCCGTGCCCAGCAGCATCGTGTAGCCGTCGGCCGGCGCATTGGCAGCCGCCGTCGCACCGATCGCGGTGGCGGCGCCGCCCTTGTTGTCGACGATGACGGGCTGGCCCAGCTCCTTGGCCAGCGGCTCGGCCAGCACGCGCGCCAGCAGGTCGTTGGTCGCGCCCGGCGGATAGGGCACGATCAGCTTGACCGGCTTGTCGGGATACTGCTGCGCCGACACGGCTCCGGCGAAGCCGAGCGAAAGGGCCACGGCGCCCGCGAGAGCGACGCAAAACTGCTTCCTGAACACGTTTCCTCCTGTTTGATCGTTTGTCTTGTGAGTTAGGCTGCCGCCGCTGCGAGTTCGCGATCGATGTCGAGAGCGCCCGCCTTGAGGCGCGGGATCAGCTCGCGACCGAAGTCGGTGACGTCGCCCAGCGGGTCGAAGCCGCGGATCAGGAACGAGGCGACGCCCAGCCGGTAATATTTCAGCATCGCCTCGGCGACCTGCTCCGGCGTGCCGACGAGGCACGACGTGTTGCCCTTGCCCGCAGCAGCGCCAGCAACCGGCATCCACAGCCGCTCGTCATGCACGTCGCCGCGCTTGGCCAGTTCGACCAAGCGCTCGGCCGACTTGTCCTGCGCCTTGGTCGGCATCGTGCCGCTCGACTTCAGGTCCTCGAGGATCTTCTTCGCCTTGTCCCAGGCCTTGCCCTCGGTCTCGGCGACGATGGGGCGGAACGAGACGTTGAAGCGCGGCGTGCGGCCGAACGGCTGGGTCATGCGGCGGAACTCGGCCATCCGCTCGGCCGTCTCGGCCAGCGGCTCGCCGAACATCGCGAAAGCATCGCAATGCCGTGCGCCCATCTCCATCGCACCCGGCGAGGAGCCGCCGAAGAACAGCGGCGGATAGGGCTGCTGGAAGGGCCTGGCTTCGGAGAACACGTCCTTGAAGCGGTAGAACTTGCCCTCGTAGTCGAACGGCTTGGTCGAGGTCCAGACCTTGCGCATCACGTCGAGATACTCGGCGGCGCGCACGTAGCGCTCTTCCTTCGGGGAAAAGTCGCCCTCGCGCTGCTGATCGGCATCGCTGTTGCCCACGATGATGTGGAGCGCCAGACGGCCGCCGGAGAGCTGGTCGAGCGTCGCGGCGGCACGGGCCGCGATGGTCGGCGCCACGACGCCCGGGCGATGGGCGATCAGGAAGGACAGCGTCTTGGTCTGGCAGGCCGCGTAGGAGGCGACGTTGAAGCCCTCGGCCGAAGAGGCGTAGTAGCCGACCAGCACATAGTCGAAGCCGGCCACCTCGTGGGCTTGCGAAAATTCCCGGAGAAATGTCGGCGAGATGCCACCTGCGATCACATGCAGGGCGGTGCCCTGCGGCGGGGCGACGCCGATCATCCCAATGACATTCACCGGCATGCTTTCCTCCGTTTGTTCTACATATTGAAACGTTGTTCCAACATACTTATGTGCACGAAGTTTGCTGTCAAGCCGAAGCCCCCGCCGCGTATAAGGACCGCCCATGACCCATGCCCTGCCCCCCCTCGAGACCCTTCGCGACGCCTGCACAACGATCGCCGAAGACGCCGCGCGCGAGATCATGCGCATCTACGCCGGCGACCACGGCGCCCGCGCCAAGGACGACAAAAGCCCCGTTACCGATGCCGACCATGCCGCCGAAGCGGTCATCCTGGCCGGCCTGCGCAAGCTCACGCCCGGCACGGTGATCATCGCCGAGGAGGAGATGGCCGCCGGACGCGTCCCCTCGCTCGTGGACGGACAGCCCTTCTGGCTGGTCGACCCGCTCGACGGCACCAAGGAATTCATCAAGAGGAACGGCGAGTTCACGGTGAACATCGCCCTGATCGAGGACGGCCGTCCGACGCTGGGCATCGTGCTGGCGCCGGCTACCGACACGCTGTGGCGCGGCGCCAAGGGCCTGGGGGCCGACAAGCGCGAGGACAAGGGCGCCTTCACGCCGATGTGCACGCGCACGCCGCCCACCGGAGGCCTGACCGCCTGCGCGAGCCGCAGCCACGGGACCTACAGCGATCTCGACATCTGGTTCCGCAACAACAACCTCACCGTTTCCGACCGCGTCGAGGCCGGTTCCTCGCTGAAGTTCTGCCTGATCGCCGAGGGCAAGGCCGACATCTATCCGCGCTTCGGACCGACCATGGAATGGGACACCGGAGCGGCCCAGGGCGTGCTCGAGGCGGCCGGCGGCGAGGTGATCACGGTCGACGGCCAGCCCCTGCTCTACGGCAAGCCGCGCTTCGCCAACCCGCACTTCATCGCCCGCAGCCTGGCGGCGCGATGAGCGTGGTCGAGGCGACGGCACAGTCCATCGCCGAGGCCGCCCGGACACTGCGGGAGGGCGGCCTCGTCGCCTTCCCGACCGAGACCGTCTACGGGCTGGGCGGCGACGCCACCAACGAACGCGCCGTGGCGGCGATCTTCGAAGCCAAGGGCCGCCCGCAGTTCAATCCGCTGATCAGCCACGTCCTCGATGCCGCCGCCGCGCGCGCCTTCGTGCGCTGGAGCGACACGGCCGAGAAACTGGCGGCGCGGTTCTGGCCAGGACCGCTCACGCTGGTGCTGCCGCGCTCGGAAGGTTCGCCCATTGCCCTGCTCGCTACCGCCGGACTCGACACGGTCGCCATTCGCGCGCCCTCTCATCCGATCGCCCAGGCGCTGATGCGCGCGACCGGCCGGCCGATCGCCGGTCCCTCGGCCAACCGCAGCGGCGAGGTGAGCCCCACGCGACCCGAGCATGTCGCGCAATCGCTCGGAGAACGTGCGCCGATGATCCTCGACGGCGGCCCCTGCCTCGTGGGTGTCGAATCGACGGTGCTCGATCTCTCGACGGACACTCCCATCCTGTTGCGTCCCGGCGGCGCGACGCGCGAAGAGATCGAGGCCGTGATCGGCCCGATCGCGCTCAGCGACGCAATCCCGAGCGGCGACGCCGCGCGCAAGTCACCCGGCCAGCTCCACAGCCACTATGCGCCATCGCGGCCCGTGCGACTGGAAGCAACTTCGGTTTCGGCCGATGAGGGGCTGCTGGCCTTCGGCGACACCGTGCCGACGGGCGCCATGCTGACGCTCAATCTCAGCCCGACCGGCAATCTCGGCGAGGCCGCGGCCAACCTGTTTGCGATGATGCGATCGCTCGACCGGCCGGGCATCGGCCGCATCGCCGTCGCACCCATTCCGCACACCGGGCTCGGCCTTGCGATCAACGACAGGCTAAGGCGGGCCGCCGCGGATGACGGCTCCAACCGGCAGCGCTAGTCTGCCCAAAAGCTTGAGGAAACAATGCCCGATACCGCCATCACCCCGACCATTCCGACGGCCCCCGTCACGCCCGCGATCCTCGAAAGCCTGCGCGCCATCGTGGGCGACAAGGGCCTGATCGCCGACGACCAGGGCAAGCAACCTTTCGTCACCGACTGGCGCGGCTCGATCGTGGGTAACGCTGCTGTCGTGGTTCGGCCGGCGAATGTCGAGGAAGTCTCCAGGGTCGTGAAGCTCTGCCACGACAACGGCATCGCCATCGTGCCGCAGGCGGGCAACACCGGCCTGATGGGCGGCGCCACGCCCTGGCCCACGCACACCGGCATCGTCCTGTCGGTCGGCCGCATGAACAAGGTCCTGAACGTCGATCCGGTCGGCTACTCGATGACCGTCGAGGCGGGCTGCGTGCTGCAGACGCTGCAGGAGACCGCGGCCAGCCATGACCGCTTCTTCCCGCTGTTCCTGGGCGCCCAGGGCTCCTGCATGATCGGCGGCAATCTCTCGACCAATGCCGGCGGCGTGCAGGTGCTGCGCTACGGCAATGCGCGCAACCTCGTCATGGGCCTCGAAGTGGTGCTGCCCAACGGCGACATCTGGAACGGCCTGCGCGCGCTCAAGAAGGACAATACCGGCTACGACCTCAAGCACCTTTTCATGGGCGCCGAAGGCACCTTGGGCATCATCACCAAGGCGGTGCTGAAGCTGTGGCCCGCCGCCAAGGACACCGCCACCGCCTGGCTCGCCATCCGCGATCCGCAGGCCGCCATCGAGATCCTGTCCGAAGCCCATGCCGCGTCGGAGGACAATGTCGGCTCGTGCGAGCTGATGAGCCGGACCTGCACCGACATGGTCCTGCGCAACATCCCCGGCACGCAGGATCCGTTGAAGGCCGACACGCAGTGGTTCCTGCTGCTCGAATGGACCTCGGCGCGCCCCAAGGTCGAAGGCACCGAGGGCATGTCGGAGAAGATGGAGCAGTTCCTCGCCGACCAGATGGAAGCCGGCCGCGTGCTCGATGCCGTGATCGCCCAGAGCGAGGCGCAGGCGCGCAACATGTGGGTGATCCGCGAATCGGTCGCGCCGGCGTCGCGCGCCGAAGGGCCGGGCCTCAGCTACGACATTTCGGTCTCGATCTCGAAGGTGCCGGAGTTCATCGAGCGCGGCCTCAAGGCCGCGCTCGACATCCTGCCCAGCATCCGCCCCTACCCGCTCGGCCATATCGGCGACGGCAACATCCACTTCTCCTTCATGGGACCGAAGGGCATGGACCGGCCGACGCTCAGCCAGTATTCGCCCGCCATCACGCGCGCGGTGAACGACCTGGTGACGAGCCTCGACGGATCGATCTCGGCCGAGCACGGGATCGGCATCGACAAGCTCGACGAGCTGGCTCACTACCGGAGCCGGATCGAGCTCGACACGATGCGCACCATCAAGCGCGCGCTCGACCCGAAGAACATCATGAACCCCGGCAAGGTGCTGCGTGTCTGAAACCGATTTCGTTGAAAAGCTGCGCGCCGTCGTCGGCGACAAGGGCCTGATCACCGACGAGCAGGGCAAGCATCCCTACGTCACCGACTGGCGCGAGAGCTTCGTCGGCAACGCGCTGGCCGTCGTGCGCCCGGCGAATACCGAGGAAGTCGCCGCTATCGTGAGGCTCTGCGCGGCTGAGAAGGTCGCTGTGGTGCCACAGGGCGGCAATACCGGTCTGGTCGGTGGCGGCACGCCCGACGAGAAGGGCCGCGAGATCGTGCTGTCGCTCAACCGCATGACGCGCATCACCGACATCGACCTGATCGGTTACTCGATGACAGTCGAGGCCGGCGTCATCCTGAAGACCATCCAGGAGACGGCAGCGGCGAACGATCGCCTCTTCCCGCTGTCGCTGGCGGCCGAGGGAAGCTGCACCATCGGCGGCAATCTCTCGACCAACGCCGGCGGCGTGCAGGTCCTGCACTACGGCAACGCCCGCCAGCTCGTGCTCGGCCTCGAAGTCGTGACGCCCCAGGGCGAGATCTGGAACGGTCTGCGGGCGCTCAAGAAGGACAATACCGGCTACGACCTGCGCGACCTCTATCTCGGCGCCGAAGGCACGCTGGGCATCATCACCCGCGCGGTGTTGAAGCTTTGGCCCAAGCCCAAGGACGTCGCGACCGCCTGGGTCGCCGTCCCCTCGCCCGAGGCCGCCGTCGCCCTGCTGAGCGGCGCGCATGCCGCCTCGGAAGACAACGTCACCTCCTGCGAGCTGATGGGCCGCCAGGGCATCGACCTGGTGCTGCAGCATATTCCCGGCGCCACCGATCCGCTGTCGGAGAAGCACGACTGGTACGTCCTGCTCGAATGGTCTTCTACGCGCGCACGCCGCGAGGGCGAGAATGCGGGTGGCTTGCGCGAGAAGATGGAAGCCTATCTCGGCGAGGCGATGGAACAGGGTCTCGTGCTCGACGCCACGATCGCGCAGAACGAGACGCAGGCCCGCGCGCTGTGGGCCCTGCGCGAAAACCATACCGAGGCCTCCAAGAAGGAAGGCCCCTCGGTGAAGCACGACATCTCCGTCGCGGTGAGCAAGATCCCCTCCTTCGTCACCGAGGGACTGGCGGCGATGAAGAAGGCGCTGCCCGAATGCCGGCCGGTCACCTTTGGCCATGTCGGCGACGGCAACCTCCACTTCAACTGCCAGGCACCCGCCGGCTGGGACAAGGCGCGCTTCCTGCCGCACACCCATGCGGTGAACGCCGCCGTCTACGATCTGGTCGTGAGCTACGGTGGATCGATCTCGGCCGAACACGGGATCGGCCTGCTCAAGGTCGACGAGCTCGCCCACTATCGCAGCAAGGTCGAGATCGACACGATGCGCACCATCAAGCGCGCGCTGGATCCGCAGAACCTCATGAACCCGGGAAAGATCGTCCGGTCTGACTCATTGGAGCGCGCCACTCCAGTGGCGCAATCATGAGCGCCACTGGAGTGGCGCGCTCCATTGATAAACCGAGTCCGCTTTAAGGCCGCGGTGTCCTGTCGTTGGTACGGTCGACGATCTCGTATTGGACGTCGATCACCTTGCCGTCGTGATGGCGGGCCGGCGGTGCGGGCTCCACGTCGCGGCGGAAGAAGCTCAGGATCCAGCGCTTGGCCTTGAAGGCAAGCAACAGGACGAGCGCGACCGCGGCGAAGCCCGCGATCACGGCAAAGCCCAGGACCGCCAGCACGACGAAGCCGATCAGGCCGAGGACCAGCTGGATCCAGACACGAGCCGGCAGGCGCGACAGCAATTCGAGAATCTGCTTTCCGTTCATGTCGCCCAGCGCTTCTCGAAGTCCCAGACCTCGGGGAAACCCATCAGGCCGTGGATGTCCTGGTACTGCGGCAGCGGGTCGCCGACGCTGGTGCCGGCATCCTTGAGATGCGCATAGGCCAGACGCATCGCCTCGGCGGCGACACTCAAGCCCAGCACCGGATAGATCGCGAGGTCGAAGCCCCACTTCTTCAGCCGGTCGACCTCGGCGCGCGGTGTCTTGCCGAACTCGACCATGTTGGCGAGCAGCGGCTTGCTCACTTCCTTGCCGATCCGCTCCAGCTCCGCTTCACTCTCGGGCGATTCGACGAAGATGATGTCGGCGCCGGCCTCCTCGTAGAGCCTGGCGCGGCGCAGCGCCTCGTCGAGGCCCAGCGCCGTGCGCGCATCGGTGCGCGCCACGATCAGCGTCTCCTCGTGCCGACGCGCATCCGCCGCGACCCGGATCTTGAGCGCCATGTCCTCGGCCGGCACCACGCGCCGCCCCGGTGTATGGCCGCACTTCTTGGGCATCTCCTGGTCCTCGATCTGGATCGCCGCGACACCCGCCGCCTCGTAGCCGCGGATCGTGCGCTGGACGTTCAGAAGCCCGCCATAGCCCGTGTCGGCATCGGCGATCAGCGGCGTCTCGACCACCGAGCAGATCATCTCGGCCCGGCCCAGCATGTCGGAATAGGTCGCGAGGCCCGCGTCCGGCAGGCCCAGCATCGAGGCCGTGGCGCCGTAGCCCGTCATGTACAGCGCGGGAAAGCCCATGCGGTCCGCGACCCTCGCGGAGATGCCGTCATAGATGCCCGGCGCCAGGATGAACTCGCCCCGCGCCAGGAGGTCCCGCAGCTTCGCTGCCTGTCGATTGCCTGCCATGTCTCTCTCCTCGCTCAGGAAAATGACCGAGTTGTGTCGGACGGACCAGTCTCCGCATACGAAAATGGCCGGCGATCAGGATCGCCGGCCATTCGTTCATGAAAGTGTCAACCGATCAGACGGAGACGGGCTTCAGTTCCGACGATCCCGCCGACTTGCAGAAAGTCGTGGTCTCGGTCGTGGTCTGGCCGTTCTTGGTCGCCGTCAGTTCGATCGGACGGCAGGTGCTGCCGTCGGCGCGGCTGGTCGCCGGCGCAACCGGCTTGGCGCTCACGACCGTCGGCGGCGCCGACGTCGAGGACGACGAGGAGGTCTTGGTCGGCTCGACCGTGTAGGTGGTCGGCACGTTGTTCTCGGCGACGAACGCATACTGCGTGGCCTCGGCCAGGCGACGACGCTCCTGGTCGTCGAGCGCGCGGCCCACGAGGTTGCCGGCCAGGCCGCCGACCAGAGCACCACCGACCGCACCGCCGACCGATCCGAAGGCCAGGCCGCCGACGACACCGCCCAGCGCCGCACCCATGACGGTGCCGGTCGTCTGGTTGTTCGGCTGACCGCGATCGTCCGTGCAGGCGGCCACGAGCCCGAGGGCCGCGATCACGCCTACGATCCGGACGACGATCTTCCTGCCGGAGAAGAAGGCCGTGTCAGCAGTCACTGCAGTCATCTGGTGCATCTCCTTTTGTAATCAGGGACATTTACTCTACTCCAAAGGTACTGCTTGCTGCCACGCGCATCGTCCTCCGCGTCCGCATAGGAACGCGGCGCATCGCACGAGGCCAGCAGCAGGCCGGTTCGAACCAGAACCAAGGCAAGATCGTCGCGGTCGGAGTCCGGGATGTCCGCCAGGCCGTCCTTGGCGGTGCGTTTGGTGATCAGGCAGCGATAGAGCGGCGTGCCGTCGGTCAACCGGTCGGTCTGCCGGCAGCGCAGGTTGCGCGGCTGCGCGGCCAGCGAATCGGCAGCGAGCTTGTGCAGCGCGGGATCGTCGACGCTGTCGACGCCCTGCAACCTGATCTCGGTCGGCCGGTCCTTGAGGCCGATCAGCATCAGCGTCTTGCCGAAGTGATCGAAGTTGCCGGCGACGAACTCGGTGGCCTTGCGCGCGTCCTCGATCGCCTTCTGCCGCGCGGCGGCTTCCTCGGTGGCCTTGCGCTGCGCTTCCTCATCGGCGCGCTTCTTCTCGGCGATCTCGGACTCGATCTTGCGGCGGGTATCCTCTTCGAGCTGGCGCCGTGCCGCCTCGGCCTGCGCCTTCTGCTGCGCCTCGAGATCGGCCCTGGCCTTGGCATCCTGCTCGGCCTTCGTCTTGGCCTCCTGATCCGCTTTGGCCTTGGCCTCCTGCGCGGCCTTCTCGGCGCGCAGCTGTTCGGCTTCTTCGGCGGCCTTGCGCCGTGCTTCTTCCGCCGTTTCCGCCGCAGCGCGCGCCTTCACCATCTCCGGATCGGGTCCGCGCGTCGCCATCGCGTAATAGCCGCCACCACCGATGGCCAGCAGCAACACCGCAGCGATGCCCGCCCACAAGCCCGTCTTACTCTTGCGCGGCGGCACGGGGTCGGCCGAAACGGACGGCGCCATCGTCGCGGGTCCGAGAACGGACACCCGTCCGGCCGGCGCATCATCGGCCTTGCCCATGACCATCGTCGCGCCGGGCTCGGGCGCCGACGTCATGCCGAGGATCGGCCGCCAGCCGGCAATCGACTGCGGCCGGTCGCGCGCCGCGACGGTGAGGCCGGCATCGACGCCCGCAAGGATGCCCGGCGAGAAGCCCGGAGGCGCCAGCTTGCCGAGCGGCTCGTAGCCGTCATCCAGCATACGGTCGAAAGCGTTGGGCGGCGCCTTGCCGGCGATCGCGTGATAGATCGTGGCGGCAAGGCCGTAGATGTCCGTCCACGGCCCCTGCTTGGCCGACGTCATCTGCTCGGCCGCGGCGTAGCCCGGCGTGAAGATCGCCGTCATCGCCGCCGTGCGGCCGACCATGGCCGCGCGCGACGCGCCGAAATCGATCAGGGTCGGATTGCCGGCGGCGTCGAGAAGGATGTTGGCCGGCTTGATGTCGCGATGCAGGAAGCCCGCGGCATGGACCTGCTCCAGCCCATCGAGCAGCGGCCACAGGATGCGATCGACTTCCTCGGCCTTCAGCCGGCCGCCGGTGGTGATGCGGTCCTCGAGCGTGGCGCCACTCAGCAGTTCCATCACGATATAGGCCGTGCCGTTGGCCTCGAGGAAATCGAAGACCTGCACGATCGCCGGCACGCGATGCAGGCTGGCGAGCGTCCGGCCCTCGGTGACGAAGCGGTCGCGTCCCCAGCCGAAATCGTCGGCCATCTTGGTGGTGCGCGGCAGCACGGTCGAACCGTCCTGGCGCACGGCCAGCGCCGACGGCAGGTATTCCTTGATCGCCACCTCGCGGCCGAGCTGCACGTCGCGGGCGCGATAGGTGATACCGAAGCCGCCCTGGCCCAGCACCGACACGATCTCGTAGCGGCCGATCAGCTGGCCGGCCTTCAGCGAGACATAGTCGACCTCGGGCGGCGTGGCGCCGGACATGGTCGTGGGCTCGTTCATGGGCGGTTCACGCCGCTAGGTATGATGAACGATCAGCTCGACATCGCCGAGCCGCAGCTTTGAGCCCGCCTGCAGGGCGATCGGCGTGCCGGCCTTGAGCACCGTGCCGTTGACCGCCGTGCCGTTCGTGGAGCCAAGATCCTCGACCTGCAGCGCCTCGCCGGCGACGCTGAGCTTGGCATGCCGGCGCGACACGGTCGGATGCGGCACGACCAGCTCGCACTGATCGGCGGCGCGGCCGATGCACATGCCCTGCGACTGGCCGACCAGCTTTTCCATCGACACTTCGAACGTGTGCTTGCGGCCCGCCGAGTCCGGCCCTTCGAAACGCAGCGTGATCTGCGGCACCATGCGCGTCGTCGTGCCCGGCGACACGAGCTTCGCCTGACGCACGTGGAAGACCTGGACCGAGCGGCTGACGTTCTTCAGCTGGTGCTCGCCGCCGTCATGGAAGACGTACTCGGTGCGCAGTTCCACGAGATCGCGCACGGCGCGCGATACGGCGATGCCGCCCGGCTCCGCCAGGGTCTGGATGCGCGCGGCGAGGTTCACGCCGTCGCCGAAGATGTTCTGGTCCTCGTCGTCGATGATGACTTCGCCGAGATGGACGCCGATGCGGAACAGCATGCGCTGCTCTTCGCTCAGCGCATCGTTGAATCGGCCCATCCGCTCCTGGATGTCGATCGCCGCAGCGACCGCCGATACCGCCGAGCCGAACTCGGCCAGCATGGCGTCGCCCGCCGTGCCGACCAGGCGGCCGCGTCCGGAATCGATGGCCGGCCGCCAGACTTCGATCTGGGCCGACTTGAGGTGGCGGAACGTACGGGTCTCGGCGCCCTCCATCATCCGGGTGAACCCGGCGAGGTCGGCGTGGACGATGGCGGCTAGGCGGCGTTGCATGGTCTCTTCGGTTCAGCGGCCCTATCCCGATCTACCGCCCGACTGCAAGATACCTCGCCCGGCGGCCGTCGGCACGGCCCCAATTCTTGCCGGCATCCTGCATTGAATCGCGGCAATCTTGCGACCAACGGCACCATCAAGATGCCGCCGTCCTGCCCGTCAGCGGCCTTTGAAGGAGGGCGTGCGACGCTCGCCCAGCGCGGCCAGCCCCTCTTTCAGGTCGTCCGAAGTCGCGCAGGCGCGCTGCGTCTGGCGGATCGAGGACATGTCGGGCGCCGCCTGGGCGAACTGCTCGATGGCGCGCTTCATGCCCGACATCGACAGCGGCGCCAGGCCTGCGAGGCGCGCGGCCTTCTCGGCGACCTTGTCCTTGAACTCCGCGCGCTCGACCAGCCAGTCGAGATAGCCGACGGCCAGCAGCTCGGTGTCGTGGAAATCCTCCGACAGCAGGAAGGCGCGCTTGGCGAAGCTCGGGCTCACCTTCTGTGTGTAGCGGCGCAATCCGCTCGGATAGTAGTGCAGGCCGAAACGCGCGGCCGGCATGAAGAAGCGCATGCCCTTCACGCCGAGGCGGAAGTCGCAGGCCAGCGCGAGATCGGTGGCGCCGCCATAGACGCCGCCGTTCAGTGCGCAGAGCGTCGGCATGCGCATCGCCTCGATGCGATCCATGACGACTTCGAAGGTGTTGTCGCCGCCTTCGTCCTTGCGCTCGCCGGCCGGGATCGAGCCGAGGTCGTAACCGGAGCAGAAGGTCTTGTCGCCGGCACCGGTGATCACCGTGGCGCGCACGGCGGGATCGGCGTCGGCCTTCTCGACCGCTTCGCGCAGCAGCTTCAGACCCTCGGGGTTGAGGCGATTGTGCTTGGCCGGATCGTTCAGCGTGATGGTGGCGATGGGGCCGTCGATCGACAGCAGGACTGTGTTTGTCATGTGGCCTCCAAAATAGCCGAGCCGGTCGCCAAAAGCGACCGACCACGGCATATTGCGGCCCGGAGGAATTCACATGACTTACACTGCCCCGCTGGCCGACATGCGTTTCGCCCTGCGCGAAGTCGCCGGCCTCGCCGGCGTCGCCGCCCTGCCGGGTTACGAGCATGCGACGGACGACACGATCGACGCCGTGCTCGAGGAAGCCGCCAAGCTGGCCGGCAACGGGCTCGCCCCGCTCAACCGCGAGGGCGACAAGGTCGGCGCCAAGCTGGAGAACGGCGTGGTGCGCACAGCGCCCGGCTTCGCCGCCATCTATAAGGAATTCGTCGAGGGCGGCTGGAACTCCCTCCCCTTCGATCCGGAATTCGGCGGCCAGGGCATGCCGTGGCTGCTGGCGACCACCGTGCAGGAGATGTGGCAGGCCGCCAACATGGGCTTCGGCCTGGTGCTGCTGCTGAACCAGGGCGCGATCGATGCCATCCATCATCATGGGTCGGCGGAGCAGAAGGCTGCCTATCTGCCCAAGATGATCTCCGGCGAATGGACCGGCACGATGAACCTCACGGAGCCGCAGGCCGGCTCCGACCTCGGCCAGCTCAAGAGCCGAGCGGTGAAGAACGGCGACCATTACCTCGTCACCGGCCAGAAGATCTTCATCACCTACGGCGAGCACGACATGGCCGAGAACATCGTGCACCTCGTGCTGGCGCGCACGCCCGACGCACCGGCCGGCGTGCGCGGCATCTCGCTGTTCATCGTTCCGAAATATCTGCCCAACGAAGACGGTACGCCGGGCAAGCGCAACGACCTGCGCTGCGTGTCGCTGGAGCACAAGCTCGGCATCCATGCCAGCCCGACCTGCGTGATGTCGTTCGGCGACGATGGCGGCGCGGTCGGCTATCTCGTCGGCGAGGAAGGCCGCGGCCTCTCCTACATGTTCACCATGATGAACAATGCCCGCCTCTCCGTCGGCATCCAGGGTCTCGCCATTGCCGAGCGCGCCTATCAGCAGGCCGCCGCCTTCGCGCGCAGCCGCGTGCAGTCGAAGGACGACGGCAGCCCCAAGCCCGCCTCGGTGTCGATCGTGCATCATGCCGACGTGCGCCGCATGCTGATGAGCATGCGGTCCCAGATCGAGGCGATGCGGGCGCTGGGCTACTACACCGCCGCCGGCATCGACGGCGCGCTGAAGCAGCCGGACAAGGAAGCCGGCCGCAAGATCCAGGACCGCGTCGATCTCCTCATTCCGATCGTGAAGGCCTGGTTCACCGACCTCGGCAACGAGATCGCCTCGACCGGCGTGCAGATCCACGGCGGCATGGGCTTCATCGAGGAGACGGGCGCCGCCCAGCACCTGCGCGACGCCCGCATCCTGCCGATCTACGAGGGCACCAACGGCATCCAGGCACGCGACCTAGTCGGCCGCAAGGTCGCCAAGGACGGCGGCGAGACCATGCTGGCGCTGGTCGCCGAGATGCGTGCCACGGCCGAGGAGATGAAGGCCGCACCGGGTGACGATCTCGAGGCGATCCGCACGGGCCTCGTGGCCGCCGCCGATGCGCTGGAGAACGCCACCAGGTGGGTCGCCCAGTCGGTGAAGGCCGAGCTGGTGAACGCGCTGGCGGGCTCGGTGCCCTTCCTGCGGCTGGCCGGCACGGCGCTGGGCGGCTGGCTGCTGGCCCGCAGCGCCCTGGTGGCCCAGACGAAGCTCGCCTCCCGCGACGGCGATCCGGCCTTCCTGGAAGCCAAGCTGGTGACGGCGCGCTTCTACGCCGAAGTCATCCTGCCGCCGGCGCTGGCCCAGCTCGGCCCGCTCAAGGCGGCGGGGCGGACGGTGTTCGTACTCTCGGAAGAGCAGTTCTGAGCGCGCACAGCGCCAGCGCCGCTCCGGCGATCAGCAGCGGCGCCCGGATCGACAGCCCGTAGAGGGCCGTGCCGCTCAAGGCGCCGCCGATCCAGCCCGCGGCCATGGCGGCGTGCAGCCGGCCCGCGACCAGTCCCTGCCGGTGCTCCCCGCCCAGCCGGGCGGCCTCGGTCATCAGGCCCGCCTGCGCCAGCCCGTAGCCGACACCGAGGACGGTGAACGAAGCGATCAGCACGTTCGGGCCTCTCGCCACCAGGGCGCCCGCGATGCCGGCCAGGCAGAGGACGAAGCCCAGGGCCATCATGTCCCTCGTCTCCAGCGCGAGGGCCCGCACACCGAAGGCCTGCATCAGGAAGGCTCCGGCGGCAAAGGCCGCGGACGCAAACCCCGTCGCGCGGATCGCCGCTTCGGTCTCGAGCCCGAAGCGATCCTGGACATAGAAGGCCGTGGTCGGCTGCATGGCACCGAAGCCCAGGACCATCACGAAGGCCAGCAGCGCGTAGGCCGCGAGACCGTCGACCGGTGCAGCGTCCGCCTGCGCCATCTCAGCCGGCCGCTTGCCTTCGCGGACGCCGGCCATCGCCAGGGCGGCCAGGGTGACCAACAGGGCGGCGGCGGCGACCGGCCAGGCGAAGCCGAGGCCCACCAGCATCGCCACGAAAGCAGGGCCCAGGACACTGCCGACACTCACCGCCGCGCCGATCATGCCAATGCCCGCCTGTCGGCGCTCGCGCGGCGACACATCGACCATCCAGGCAATCGCCGCCGGCTGGATGCCCGCGGCGAACAGTCCGTAGACGATGCGCGCGGCCAACAGTCCGAGAAAGGCGTACGGCAGGAGTGCCGCATAGAAGGCCGCGAACAGCGCGAGCGACAGCGCGGTCGCGACAAGTCCCGCGGCCATGACCGGCCCTCTGCCGAAGCGATCCGAGAGGCGGCCCCAGGACGAAGCAGTCAAAAAGAACAGCACGCCGGAGGACGCGAAGATCGTACCGACCTCGAACTCGCTGAGGCCGACCTCGCGGCCGAACAGGCCGAGCGTGGCGAATACGGCCCCGTTGGCCATGGTGGCCGTGAAGACGGCGAAAAGGACAATGGCTGCTTGCACGCGCGCAACCTCGATCAAACGCGCGCGGCAGGGAAAACACAAATGATTGCCGCGCGTTACCGATCGTTGCGGCGTGTTACAGCTTCTTAACCATATGCACGCGCATGTGCGCGTCCTTGCCATGGTCCGGCGGGCCGCGATGGACGATCTCGAAGCCGTGGCTGCTGTAGAGCTTGATGAGGTGATCCATCATCTCGGCCGTGACCAGCGACAGGGTACGGTCGCCTCGCTCGCGAGCGACCTCGTCGAGCCGCTGAAGCAGCCAGCGCCCAAGTCCGGTACCCTGTTTCACCGGATCGACGGCCAACCGGTCGAGAAAGAGCTCCGCTTCCCGTCGCTCGGTCGCTGCGACGCCCACGACCCGACCGCCCTCGTCCGCCACAAACACATCGCCACGCTCGATCGAGGCCGGCAGCCACTTGTAGTAGTCGACCGGGATCTCGCGCCCGAGCCTCGCGAGATAGGGCGTGAAGGCCGCGCGCAGGACCCGGTCGGCATCGGCGAATTCGGACGGCAGTGCCGTTCTGAAGGTGAAGGTCATAGGACAAGATTAGCTTCTTGCTGGGGGCGCGCCACTCCAGTGGCGCGTCATGATCATGAGAAGACTCGCCACTGGAGTGGCGCGCTCCCAGCAAAGAAAAACGCCCGGTCTTTCGACCGGGCGTTTTCAATTCGATAAGAGGAAAGAGGCTTTACGCCGCTTCCTGCTGCTCCGCCTTGTCGGCCGACGGACCGCTGTCCTGGCCCTTGGCCGAGGTGTCGCGCTCGACGAACTCGATCACGGCCATCTCGGCGGCGTCGCCGAAGCGATAGCCGGCCTTCAGCACGCGCAGGTAGCCGCCGTTGCGCTTGGAATAGCGCGGGCCCAGCGTCGTGAACAGCTTGTCGGCGACGTAGGGATCGCGCAGGAAGCCGATCGCCTGACGACGCGCATGCAGGCCGCCGCGCTTGCCGAGCGTGACCAGCTTCTCGACGATCGGACGCAGGTCCTTCGCCTTGTGCAGCGTGGTCGTGATCTGCTCGTGCTTGATGAGAGCACCCGCGAGATTCATGAACATCGCCTTGCGATGCTCAGCCGTGCGGTGGAACTTCCGGCCGCGATTATTGTGACGCATGACTTATTTCCTTCTACCGGCCTAGTACGGCTCTTCCAGCCGCTTGGCCATTTCCTCGATGTTGTCCGGCGGCCAGCCCGGGATTTCCATTCCCAGGTGGAGGCCCATGCCGGACAGCACTTCCTTGATCTCGTTCAGCGACTTGCGGCCGAAGTTCGGCGTACGCAGCATCTCCGCCTCGGTCTTCTGAACCAGATCGCCGATGTAGATGATGTTGTCGTTCTTCAGGCAGTTGGCCGAGCGGACCGAAAGCTCCAGCTCGTCGACCTTGCGCAGCAGGTTGCGGTTGAACGGGAAGTCGTCCTGCTGCTCTTCCTTGCGGACCTCGCGCGGCTCCTCGAAGTTGATGAAGAGCTGCAGCTGGTCCTGCAGGATGCGGGCGGCGAGCGCCACGGCATCGGCCGGCATCGTCGTGCCGTTGGTCTCGACCGTCATCGACAGGCGATCGTAGTCGGTGACCTGGCCGACGCGGCTGTTCTCGATCTTGTAGGAGACGCGCTTGACCGGGCTGAACACCGAGTCGACCGGGATCAGGCCGATCGGCGCATCTTCCGGACGGTTCGCCGAGGCCGGGATGTAGCCCTTGCCGGTGGCGACCATCAGCTCCATCGAGATCGAGGCGCCGTCGTCGAGCGTGCAGATCAGGTGCTTGGCGTCCATGATCTGGACGTCGCCCGGCAGCTCGATCATGCCGGCGGTGACTTCGCCGGGGCCGACGGCGCGCAGGTACAGACGCTGCGGGCGGTCGCCCTGCATCTTCACGGCCATCGCCTTGATGTTCAGCACGATGTCGACCACATCCTCACGGACGCCGGGGATCGACGAGAATTCATGCAGCACGTTGTCGATCTTGATCGACGTGACGGCAGCACCCTGGAGCGACGACAAGAGGACGCGACGCAGCGCGTTGCCGAGAGTGAGACCGAAACCGCGCTCGAGCGGCTCGGCGACGATGGTCGCGGTGCGACCGGGATCGACGCCGGCTTCGGTGACAAGCTTCTCCGGCTTGATCAGGTCCTGCCAGTTCTTCTGAAGCACGTGGGCTACCTCTCTAGACCGGTTCACGCGAGCCCCTCGGGACTCGCTAAATATTCCTCAAGAGTGGGCGGCGCCTAACGCGTCGCCTCCACTCGAAATCAGACGCGACGACGCTTCGGCGGACGGCAGCCATTGTGCGGGATCGGCGTCACGTCGCGGATCGACGTCACGGCGAGGCCGACGGCCTGCAGCGCGCGCAGCGCCGACTCGCGGCCCGAACCCGGACCGCGCACGAGGATCTCGATCGTGCGCATGCCGTGCTCCATCGCCTTGCGACCGGCGCCTTCGGCGGCCATCTGCGCGGCGAACGGGGTCGACTTGCGTGACCCCTTGAAGCCCTGCTGGCCCGACGACGACCAGGCAATCGCATTGCCCTGCGCGTCGGTGATCGTGACGATCGTGTTGTTGAACGAGGCGTTCACGTGAGCGACGCCCGCGATGATGTTCTTGCGTTCCTTGCGACGGGGACGCGCGGCGGCGGCGGCTGCAGCTTTTGCCATGACCCTGATCCCCTCTTACTTCGTCACTTTTTTCTTGCCGGCGATCGGCTTGGCCGGACCCTTGCGGGTGCGCGCATTGGTATGCGTGCGCTGGCCATGGACCGGCAGGCCGCGGCGATGACGCAGGCCGCGGTAGCAGGCGAGATCCATCAGGCGCTTGATGTTCATCGCCACTTCGCGACGCAGGTCGCCCTCGACCGTGTAGTCATGGTCGATGGTCTCGCGGATGCGGATGACCTCGTCGTCGCTCAGCGTGTTCACGCGGCGCGACTCGTCGATCCCAACTTTTCCACAGATCTCCTTGGCTTTCGCCGCACCGATCCCGTGGATGTACTGAAGCCCGATCACGACACGCTTGGCGGTCGGAATGTTCACACCGGCTATACGAGCCAAAGTCCCAACTCCTTCAAAGACTTATGGCGCGCTCGCGCGCGCCCGTCACATGTTCCGCTGGCCCCGGAAAAGCGCGCGATTATATGTATCCGCGCCCCCGAGTCAATGGAACTCACCCTTGTCAAGTCCCCGCCAATACTCCCGTGAGCTGGCGGTAAACCTCGTCCATCGCGGCCATCCCGTCGACCTTCCGCAGCACCCCGCGGGCGCTGTAGTAGGGCAGCAAGGGCTCGGTCTGAGCCCTATAGGCGGCCATGCGAGTCTTCATGGTCTCTGCATTATCGTCCTTCCGGCGGGTGAACTCGGTCGACCCGCACACGTCGCAGACACCGTCGACCTTTGGCCGCTTGAACTTGTCGTGGTAGCCGGTGCCGCACCTGGCGCAGGAGAACCGGCCGACGATACGCTCGGTCAGCGCCTTCTCGTCGACTTCCATCTCGACCACCCGGTCGAGCTTCTTGTTGGCCTCGGCCAGCATCTTGTCCAGCGCCTTGGCCTGGGCCTCGGTGCGCGGGAAGCCGTCCAGGATGAAGCCCTTGGCGCAGTCCGGCTGGCCGATACGGTCCTTGATCAGGCCGACCATCAGCTCGTCGGGAACCAGTTCCCCCCGCTCCATGATGCCCTTGGCCTTGAGGCCGAGCTCGCTGCCCGACGCCACGGCGGCGCGCAGCATGTCGCCGGTCGAAAGCTGGATCAGCCCCCGCTCCTGCTGCAGCCGCTGGGCCTGCGTCCCCTTGCCGGCGCCCGGCGGTCCCAGAAGGATGATGTTCATCGGCCCTTGCCCCTCAGGCGGGCCTTCTTGATGAGGCCCTCATATTGATGGGCGAGCAGGTGCGCCTGCACCTGGGTCACCGTGTCGAGCGTCACCGAGACCACGATCAGGAGGCTGGTGCCGCCGAAATAGAAGGGCACACCGCCGCGGGCGATCAGCAGCTCGGGCAGGATACAGACCGCCGAGAGGTAGAGCGCGCCGATCACCGTCAGCCGGTTCAGGATGTACTCGAGATACTCGGCCGTGTTCTTGCCCGGACGGATGCCGGGAATGAAGCCGCCGTTCTTCTTCAGGTTATCGGCCGTGTCGGTCGGATTGAACACAACGGTCGTGTAGAAGAAGCAGAAGAAGACGATCAGGCCGATATAGGCCACCAGATAGAGCGGCTGGCCGTGGCCGAGATAGGTTGAGATGGCCTGGATCCAGCCCGGCTCGCCGGTGCTGCCCTGGAACGACGCGATGGTCGCCGGGAACAGCAGCAGGGACGATGCGAAGATCGGCGGGATGACGCCGGCCGTGTTGATCTTGAGCGGCAGGTGCGAGGCCTCGCCGCCATACATGCGGTTGCCGACCTGGCGCTTGGGATACTGGACGACGATTCGCCTCTGCGCGGTCTCGACGAAGACGACGACCGCCACGACCAGCACGATGCCCACCACCAGGGCGATGATGAACAGCGCCGACAGGGCGCCGGTGCGGCCGAGTTCGAGGGTCTGCACCAGCGCGTCCGGCAAGGCCGCCACGATGCCGGCAAAGATGATCAGCGAGACGCCGTTGCCGACGCCGCGCGCGGTGATCTGCTCGCCGAGCCACATCAGGAACAGCGTGCCGCCGACCAGGGTGACGATGGTGACGAAGCGGAAGAAAACGCCAGGATCGATCACGACCGGACCGGCCGCGGCCACCTGGCTCTCCAGGCCCACCGCGATTCCATAGGCCTGGAAGGTCGCCAGGATCACCGTGCCGTAGCGCGTATACTGGTTGATCTTCTTGCGGCCCGCCTCGCCCTCCTTCTTCAGCGCCTCGAGCGACGGCACGACCGTCGTCAGGATCTGCATGATGATGGAGGCCGAGATGTACGGCATGATGCTGAGCGCCAGCACCGACATGCGGCCGATCGAGCCGCCGGAGAACACGTCGAGCAGGCCGGCGATGCCGCCGGCATTCTGCTTGAAGATCTCGGCCAGGGCGGCCGGATCCACACCCGGGACCGGGATATAGGCGCCGATACGGAAGACGACGAGCGCGGCTACGGTGAACCACAGCCGCTTCTTCAGCTCGGTCGCCCTACCGATCGAACCCCAGTTCAGGTTTGATGCAAGTTGCTCGGCGGCGGATGCCATGGAACCTCACGCGTGAACGACACCAGGGGGAAACGACGCCCCCGTTGACGCCGTCCGGCTCAGGCCGCTTCGGCCACAGGCTGGGGCGGCAGTTCGACCTTGCCGCCGGCCTTCTCGACCGCGGCGATCGCCGACGCCGAAGCGCCCGCAACCTTCACGTCGATCTTGGTCGTCAGCTCGCCTTTGCCAAGGAGACGAATGCCGTCCGCGGCATTCTTGATCAGACCCGCGGCGATCATCGCCTCGGCGTCGATCAGCTTGCCCGCGTCGAGCTTCTTGTTGTCGATCGCCTTCTGCAGCGAGCCGAGATTGACGACCTGGTAGTTCTTCTGGTGCGGCGGACGGAAGCCGCGCTTCGGGATACGACGGTAGAGCGGCATCTGGCCGCCCTCGAAGCCCTTGATGGCCACGCCAGTGCGCGACTTCTGGCCCTTGACGCCACGGCCCGCGGTCTTGCCCTTGCCGGAGCCGATACCGCGGCCGACGCGCATGCGACCCTTGCGGGCGCCCGGATTGTCGGAGATCTGGTTCAGTCTCATCGTAATCTACCTCCGCGCGGCGGCCTTTCGGCCTTAGCGCGCTTCCTCTTCGATGCGCACGAGATGCTGCACCTTGTTGATCATGCCGCGAACCTCGGGCGTATCCACGAGTTCGCGGGTGCGGTGGCGCTTGTTCAGCCCCAGGCCGATCAGCGTCGCGCGCTGATCGTCCGTGCGGCCGATATGGCTGCCGGTCTGGGTGATCTTGATGGTCTTGGCCATGGTCCGGTTCCTTAAGCCGCCGCCTCGGCGGTGGTCTCGTCGCGGCGGCCAAGCAGGTCACCGACCTTCTTGCCACGGCGCGTCGCGACCATGCGCGGCGAGTTGAGCTGATCCAGCGCCTTGAAGGTCGCCTTGATCATGTTGTGCGGGTTGGACGTGCCGACCGACTTGGCGACGATGTCCTTGATGCCCAGGGTCTCGAAGATGGCGCGCATCGGGCCGCCGGCGATGATGCCGGTACCGGCCGGGGCGGCGCGCAGCGTCACCTTGCCGGCGCCGAAGCGGCCCTTCACGTCGTGATGCAGCGTGCGGCCGTCGCGCAGCGGCACGCGGATCAGGCCGCGCTTGGCCGCTTCCGTGGCCTTGCGGATCGCCTCGGGAACCTCACGGGCCTTGCCGGCGCCGTGGCCGACACGGCCGCGCTGGTCGCCGACGACGACGATGGCGGCAAAGGCGAAGCGACGACCACCCTTCACGACCTTCGCGACGCGATTGATCGTGACCAGCTTGTCGGTCAGTTCATTTTCCTCGTCGCGGTCGCGGTCACGGGGCCGATCGCGATCGCGCGGGGAACGGCCGGAACCACCGGGTGAACGAGCCATAATCTAACTCCCGATCAGAACGACAGACCGCCCTCACGGGCGGCATTGGCCAGCGCAGCGACGCGGCCGTGATACGTGTAGCCACCGCGGTCGAAGATGACTTCCTTGACACCGGCCGCGACGGCGCGGGCGGCGATCAGCTTGCCAACTTCGGCGGCAGCGCCCTTGTCGGCGCCGGTCTTGAGCGAGCCCCGGACGTCCTTGTCGAGCGACGAGGCAGCAGCGAGGGTCAGGCCCTGACGGTCGTCGATGACCTGGGCATAGATGTGCTTGCCCGAGCGGAAGACGCTGAGGCGAGGACGGCCAGCGGCAGCCTGGCGCAGCGCGTAGCGCGTGCGCCGCTGGCGGCGGGCGAAAAGAGCATTGCGGTCGGACATGATTCTTTCGCCTTTACTTCTTCTTGCCTTCCTTGCGCCGAATCGTCTCGGTCGAGTACTTGATGCCCTTGCCCTTGTAGGGCTCCGGCGGACGCAGGCTGCGGATCTCGGCCGCCACCTGGCCAACTCGCTGACGATCGGAACCGGAAATCTCGATCTCGGTCGGCTTGACCGCCTTGATCTGGATACCCGCCGGAATGGGAATCTCGACATCGTGGCTGAAGCCGAGCTGCATCTTCAACAGCTTGGCATCGGCCGAGGCGCGATAGCCGACGCCGTTGATCTCGAGGTTGATCGTGAACCCGTCGGACACGCCGCGGACGACGTTGCTCGCCAGGTTACGGGCCGTGCCCCACTGCATGCGGGCGCGACGGCTCTCGGTACGCGGCTTGAAGACCAGCGCCTCGCCTTCCTTGGCGACGGAAACGTCGTCATGGACGACGAGCTGGAGCTCGCCCCGCTTGCCCTTGGCCTTGAGGTGCTGCCCCTTGAGCTCGATGGTGACACCGGCCGGGATGACGACCGGATTTTTGCCGACGCGCGACATGCTCAGAACACCTTGCAGATGACTTCGCCGCCGACATTGGCGGCCCGCGCCTCGGCGTCGGACATGACGCCGCGCGGCGTGGAGAGGATCGAGATGCCAAGCCCGTTGAAGTGGCGCGGCAGCTCGCGGATCTTGGAGTAGACGCGACGGCCCGGGGTGGAGACGCGCTTGATCTCCTTGATGACCGGACGGCCGTTGTCATACTTGAGCTCGATGCGGAGCTCCTTCACGCCGGGGCGCAGTTCTTCCTCGAACCAGCCGCGGATATAGCCCTCGCGCTGGAGCACATCGAGAACACTCGACCGGAGCCGCGAAGCCGGAGCGGTCACGCTGTCGAGGCGCGCCGACTGGCCGTTGCGGATGCGGGTCAGCAAATCGCCGACGGGATCTGTCATCGCCATGGTCTACGGTCCCCGTTTACCAGCTCGACTTCACGACGCCGGGCAGAGCGCCCAGCGACGCCAGCTGACGCAGCGCAACGCGCGACAGCTTGAACTTGCGGTACACGGCCCGCGGACGGCCCGTGAGTTCGCACCGATTGCGGACGCGCGTCGGCGACGAATTGCGCGGCAGGTCTGCCAGCTTGAGGCGGGCCCCGAAGCGCTCTTCCGGCGTCAACTTGTCGTCGACGGCCATCGCCTTCAGCTTGGCGCGCTTGGCGGCGAACTGCTTCGCCATCCTTGCGCGCCGGTTGTTCTTCTCGACCGAACTCGTCTTGGCCATGTGATTCTCCGGCCCTAGTTCACGAAGGGGAAGTCGAACGCGCGGAGAAGCGACCTGGCTTCCGCGTCCGTCTTCGCCGACGTGCAGATGATGATGTCCATACCGCGCACCTGGTCGACCTTGTCGTAGTCGATCTCGGGGAACACGATCTGCTCCTTCAGGCCCATGGCGTAGTTGCCATTGCCGTCGAACGACTTGCCGTTCAGCCCGCGGAAGTCGCGGACGCGCGGCAGGGCGATGTTCACCAGGCGATCCATGAACTCGTACATGCGATCGCGGCGCAACGTGACCTTGGCGCCGATCGCCATGCCTTCGCGAAGCTTGAAGGTCGCGATCGACTTGCGCGACTTGGTGACGACCGGCTTCTGGCCGGTGATCGCCGTCAGGTCGGCAACGGCGCCGTCGACGGCCTTGCGGTCATTGACCGCCTCGCCGACGCCCATGTTGATGACGATCTTCTCGAGCTTCGGCACCTGGAAGGGGTTCTGGTAGGAGAACTCCTTGATCAGCGCTTCACGCACGGTCTTGGTGTAGTGTTCTTGCAGACGCGCGGGCATGGCCCGTTCTCCTAACGGTCGATGGTCTCGCCGGAGGCGCGCGCAACGCGCACCTTGCGGCCGTCTTCCAGGAACCGGAACCCGACCTTCGTCGGCTTGTCCGATTTGGGATCCAGCAGGGCCACGTTGGAGACGTGGATCGTGGCCTCGCGTTCGATGATTCCGCCGGCTTCCGCACGGCTCGGCTTGGTGTGGCGCTTGATCATGTTCACGCCGGAGACCACGACGCGGTTCTCCTTCGGGAGCACGCGCAGGACGTCGCCCACCTTGCCCTTGCTGCCACCGGTGATGACCTTCACCCGGTCGCCCTTCTTGATCTTCAATTTCGTTGCCATGGCTAGAGCACCTCAGGCGCAAGCGAGATGATCTTCATGAACTTCTTGGCGCGCAGCTCGCGCGTCACCGGTCCGAAGATACGGGTGCCGATCGGCTCGTCCTGCTTGCTGATGAGCACGGCGGCGTTACGGTCGAAACGGATGGCGCTGCCGTCAGGGCGGCGCAGCGCGAACGAGGTGCGGACGACGACGGCGCGATGCACCTCGCCCTTCTTCACCTTGCCGCGCGGAATGGCTTCCTTGATCGACACGACGATGACGTCGCCGACGCTCGCATATTTGCGGCGGGAGCCGCCCAGCACCTTGATGCACTGGACTCGACGGGCGCCCGAATTGTCGGCGACCTCGAGGTTGGTTCGCATCTGAATCATGACTTATGCTCCGACCGCTTAAGCCTTCGCGCCTTCGACCAGAACTTCCCAGCTCTTGGTCTTCGACAGCGGGCGGCACTCGCGGATGCGAACGATTTCACCGATCTTGCCCTTGTAGGCATTGGCTTCGTCGTGCGCGTGGTACTTCTTCGACTTGCGAATGAACTTCTTGTAGATCGGGTGCTGAATGCGCCGCTCGACCTTCACGACGATGGTCTTGTCCATCTTGTCGCTGACGACGACGCCTTCCAGGATACGCTTCGGCATTTCGTGCTCCTTAACCGGCGGCCTTCTCGCCCTGCACCGTCTTGATGCGGGCGATATCGCGACGAATCTGGCGCGCGCGGGAAGTCTTCTGTAGTTGGCCCCCAGCCTTCTGGAAGCGCAGGTTGAACGCCTCCTTGCGAAGGTTGCCGAGCTCGTTCTTCAGCTCGTCGTTGGTCTTGGGGCGCAGATCGGTGGCCTTCATGTCCTTCTCCCTCAGCCTTCGGCGCCGACGCGGCTGACAAAGCGGGTCTTGATCGGCAGCTTCGCAGCGCCGAGCGCCAGGGCTTCCTTGGCGATGACGCCCGATACACCCTCGAGTTCGAACAGGATGCGGCCCGGCTTCACGCGCGCCGCCCAGAATTCGGGCGCGCCCTTGCCGGAACCCATGCGGACTTCCGCCGGCTTCTTCGACACCGGCACGTCCGGGAACACGCGGATCCAGACGCGGCCGGCACGCTTCATGTGACGCGTGATGGCGCGGCGGGCCGCCTCGATCTGGCGCGCCGTCAGGCGATCCGGCTCCATCGCCTTCAGCCCATAGGAGCCGAAGTCGAGGTTGAAGCCGCCCTTGGCAGCGCCGCTGATACGGCCCTTGAAGGCCTTGCGGTACTTGGTGCGCTTGGGTTGCAGCATGATAGTTTACGCGTCCCTCTGCTCGGAGCGCTCCACGCGCGCCGGCGTACGTTGCGGCGCGGCTTCCTCGGCGCGCTTGTCGTGCGCCATCGGGTCATGCGCCATGATCTCGCCCTTGAACACCCAGACCTTCACGCCGCAGGTGCCGAAGGTGGTGAATGCCGTGGCGGTGCCGTAGTCGATGTCGGCGCGCAGCGTGTGCAGCGGCACGCGGCCTTCGCGGTACCATTCCATGCGGGCGATTTCCGAGCCGCCGAGACGGCCCGAGCAGTTGATGCGGATGCCGAGGGCGCCCAGGCGCATCGCCGACTGCACGGCGCGCTTCATGGCGCGACGGAACGCGACGCGGCGCTCGAGCTGCTGGGCGATGTTCTCGGCAATCAGCGTGGCATCGATCTCGGGCTTGCGGATCTCGACGATGTTCAGGGCCACTTCGCCCTTGGTCATCTTGGCGAGGTCACCACGCAGCTTCTCGATGTCGGCGCCCTTCTTGCCGATCACCACGCCCGGACGGGCAGTGTGGATCGTGACGCGGGCGCGCTTGGCCGGACGCTCGATGATGATCTTCGCGACACCCGCCTGGGCGAGCCGCTCGCGCAGCACCTTGCGGATGTGGATGTCCTCATGGAGCATCTTCGAGTACTCGCCGCCTTCGGCGTACCAGCGCGAGTCCCAGGTCCGGTTGATACCGAGCCGCAGGCCGATCGGGTTGACCTTCTGACCCATTACTTGTCCTCCGCCTCGGCGCGCTCGCGCACCACGATGGTGAGATGAGCGAACGGCTTGACGATACCGGCCGCACGGCCGCGGCCGCGCGTCTGGAAGCGCTTCATGACCAGTCCCTTGCCGACCGACGCCTCGGCGACGACCAAGCGGTCGACATCGAGGTTGTGGTTGTTCTCGGCGTTGGCGATGGCCGAATTCAGGGCCTTCTTCACGTCGCGGGCGATCCGCTTCTTGGAGAAGGTGAGCTCGTTGACCGCGGTCGCGGCCTTCTTGCCGCGGATCGTGGCCGCGACGAGGTCGAGCTTGCGCGGGCTGATGCGCACGGCGCGCAGGACAGCTTTGGCTTCGTTGTCCGCCTCGCGGCGGGGAGCGGATGGCTTGCTCATCGCGCGTTAATCCTTCGACACTTTCTTGTCACCGGCATGGCCGGTGAAGGTGCGGGTCGGCGAGAATTCGCCGAGCTTGTGACCGACCATTTCCTCGGTGACGTTCACCGGGATGAACTTCTTGCCGTTGTAGACGCCGAACGTCAGGCCGACGAACTGCGGCAGGATCGTCGAACGACGCGACCAAGTCTTGATCACTTCGCTGCGGATGTTCCCGCGCGACTTCTCGGCCTTCTTGATCAGGCTGCCTTCAACGAAGGGGCCCTTCCATACGGAGCGTGCCACTGTCTATCTCCTAGCGCGTCGCATGCCGGCGGCGGATGATCATCTTGTCCGTCGCCTTGTTCTTGCGTGTCTTCTTGCCCTTGGTCGGCTTGCCCCACGGTGTCACCGGATGACGGCCACCCGAGGTGCGGCCTTCGCCGCCGCCGTGCGGATGATCGACCGGGTTCATGACGACGCCGCGGACGGTCGGGCGACGGCCGAGCCAACGCTGGCGACCGGCCTTGCCGATGACGATGTTCTGGTTGTCGGGGTTCGACACCGCGCCGACGGTGGCCAGACACTCGCCCGGCACCAGGCGCAGCTCGCCCGAGCTCAGCTTGATCTGGGCATAGCCCGCGTCCTTGCCGACGAGCTGGGCGTAGTTGCCGGCCGAACGGGCCAGCTGGCCGCCACGGCCCTTCTTCAGCTCGACGTTATGCACGATCGTGCCGACCGGCATGTTGGCGAGCGGCATGGCGTTGCCCGGCTTGACGTCGACGCGCTCGCCCGAGACGACCTCGTCGCCCGCCTTCAGGCGCTGCGGCGCCAGGATGTAGGCCTGCTCACCGTCGGTGTACTTGACCAGGGCGATGAACGCCGTCCGGTTGGGATCGTACTCCAGGCGCTCGACCGTCGCGGTGACGCCGAACTTGCGGCGCTTGAAGTCGATGATGCGCAGACGACGCTTGTGACCGCCGCCCATGTGATAGCTGGTGATGTGGCCGTGGTTATTACGGCCGCCAGTGTTGCTCTTGCCGCGCGTCAGCTCCTTTACCGGCTTGCCCTTCCAGAGGCCGGTACGGTCGACGATGACCAGCTGTCGCAGGGACGGCGTGATCGGCTTAAATGTCTTCAAGGCCATTGTTCTGTCTCCCGTCCTACAGGCCCGTGGTCACGTCGATCTTGTGACCCTCGACCAGCGAGACGATCGCCTTCTTCCAGTCGCTCCGCAGGCCCGGACGGCCGCGGAAAACCTTGCTCTTGCCCTTGACCGTGACGGTGTTGACCGCCTTGACCTTGACCTTGAACAGGCCTTCGACGGCCTGCTTGATCTCCGGCTTGGTCGCATCGGCGGCGACCTTGAAGGTCACCTGGCTGTGCTCCGAACCGTTGGTCGTCTTCTCGGTGATCAGCGGCGCACGAATCACTTCGTACATGCGCGAACGCGAGACGGTTTGCGGGATGTACCGCTTGGCGCTCATTGCAGACGCTCCTCGAGGTGCTTCACGGCATCCTTGGTGAGCACCAGCGTATCGCGGCGCAGGATGTCGTAGACGTTCGCGCCCTGCTGCGGCAGCACATCGACATGGGCGATGTTGGCCGCGGCGCGGGCAAAGTTCGTGTCGATCTCGGCGCCGCCGATCACCAGGACACTGGTGACGCCGAGGGCCCCGAAATGGCCCTTGAGCTTCGCGGTCTTCGGCTCGGCCAGCGCCGCCGCCTCGACCACGATCAGCTTGCCCTCGGCCGCCTTGGCCGACAGCGCGGTGCGCAGCGCGAGCTGGCGGACCTTCTTGGGCAGGTCGCTGGCATGGCTGCGCACGACCGGACCGAAGGCCTTGCCGCCGCCCCGGAACTGCGGAGCCGCCTCGTTGCCGTGACGGGCGCGACCGGTGCCCTTCTGGGCATACATCTTCTTGGCCGTCGCCGTGACTTCGGCGCGCCCCTTCGACTTGTGCGTGCCCTGCTGGCGGCGCGAGAGCTGCCACACGACGCAACGCTGCAGGATGTCCTTGCGGACGGGGACGGCGAACACGGCGTCGGCGAGATCGATCTCGCCGGCGCTGCCGCCTTCAATGGTCTTGACCGCGATCTTCATGACCTGATCCTTAAGCCTGCGGAGCGGCATCAGCCGCCGGAGCCGCCGCCTCGGCTGCAGCCTTGCGCAGGCCGGCCGGGTACGGAGCGTCCTTGTGACGGGCGCGCTTGGAAGCGTCCTTGACGATGATGTAGCCGTTGGCCGGGCCGGGAACGGCGCCGGACACCAGCAGCAGGCCCTTCTCGTCGTCGACGGCGACGACCTTCAGGTTCTGCGTGGTCACGCGCTCGCTGCCGTAGTGGCCGGCCATCTTTTTGCCGGGGAACGTACGGCCGGGATCCTGGCGGTTACCGGTCGAACCATGCGAACGGTGCGAGACCGAAACGCCGTGGGACGCTTCGAGGCCGTGGAAGTTCCAGCGGACCATCGAGCCGGTGAAGCCGCGGCCGATCGTGGTGCCGACGACATCGACGAACTGGCCCGGCACGAAGTGGCTGGGCACCAGCTCGGCGCCGACTTCGAGGACCGCATCCTTGGCGACCCGGAACTCGACGAGCTTCTTCTTCGGCTCGACCTTGGCCTTGGCGAAGTGACCGCGCATCGGCTGGGTCACGTTCTTAACCTTGGCCTTGCCGTAGCCGAGCTGCACGGCGACGTACTTGTCCTTCTCTTCCGAGCGGACAGCAACAACCTGCAGCTGATCCACCTTCAGAACGGTGACGGGCACATGCTCCCCGGCGTCGTTGAAGACGCGGGTCATGCCGACCTTCTGGGTGACGAGACCGCAACGCATGGTCTTCTTCCTTCTTTCCTGGTCCGCTCTTAGGCGCCGAGCTTGATCTCGACGTCCACGCCGGAGGCGAGGTCGAGCTTCATCAGCGCGTCCACGGTCTGCGGCGTCGGGTCGACGATATCGAGCACGCGCTTGTGCGTGCGGATCTCGAACTGCTCACGCGACTTCTTGTCGATGTGCGGCGAGCGGTTGACCGTGAACTTCTCGATCCCGGTCGGCAGCGGGATGGGCCCGCGCACCTGCGCGCCCGTCCGCTTGGCCGTGCTCACGATCTCGCTGGTCGACGAATCGAGCACGCGATGATCGAAGGCCTTCAGCCGGATCCGGATGTTTGTGTTGTCCATGGCCATGATATTCGCCTTGTCGCGTCCGTTACGTTTACTTTACGACTTTGGTGACGACGCCGGCGCCGACGGTGCGTCCGCCTTCGCGGATGGCGAAGCGCAGGCCCTCGTCCATGGCGATCGGCTGGATCAACTCGACCACCAGCCGCGCATTGTCGCCCGGCATCACCATCTCCGTGCCTTCCGGCAGCGTCACCACGCCCGTCACGTCCGTCGTCCGGAAGTAGAACTGCGGACGGTAGTTCGTGAAGAACGGCGTATGACGGCCGCCCTCTTCCTTCGTCAGGATGTAGGCCTCGGCCTCGAAGTTCGTGTGCGGCGTGATCGCGCCCGGCTTCGACAGGACCTGGCCGCGCTCCACGTCCTCGCGGCCCACGCCGCGCAGCAGCGCCCCGATATTGTCGCCCGCCTCGCCCGAATCCAGCAGCTTGCGGAACATCTCGACGCCCGTCACCGTCGTCTTCGTCGTGGCCTTCAGGCCCACGATCTCCACTTCCTCGCCCACCTTCACGATGCCGCGCTCGACGCGACCCGTCACCACCGTGCCGCGGCCCGAGATCGAGAACACGTCCTCGATCGGCATCAGGAACGGCTTGTCCTTGTCGCGCGCAGGCTGCGGAATGTACTTGTCCACCTCCGCCATCAGCGCCAGCACGGCCTGCTCGCCCAGTTCCGGGCTCTTGTCTTCCAGCGCCATCAGCGCCGAACCCCGGATCACCGGCAGGTCGTCGCCCGGGAACTGGTAGCTCTTCAGCAGCTCGCGCACTTCCAACTCGACCAGGTCCAGGAGCTCCGGATCGTCGACCATGTCGCACTTGTTCATGAACACGACCAGCGCCGGAACGCCCACTTGGCGCGCCAGCAGGATGTGCTCGCGGGTCTGCGGCATCGGGCCGTCGGCCGCCGACACCACCAGGATCGCCCCGTCCATCTGCGCCGCACCCGTGATCATGTTCTTCACGTAGTCGGCATGGCCCGGGCAGTCGACGTGCGCGTAGTGACGGTTCGCCGTCTCGTACTCCACATGCGCCGTCGAGATCGTGATGCCGCGCTCGCGCTCTTCCGGGGCCTTGTCGATCTGGTCGTACGCCGTGAACGTCGCGCCGCCCGTCTTCGCCAGGATCTTCGTGATCGCCGCCGTCAGCGACGTCTTCCCGTGATCGACGTGACCGATCGTCCCGATGTTGCAGTGCGGCTTGTTCCGCTCGAATTTAGCTTTGCCCATAGTGGTCTTCCTTACTTCAATCGGTTTGTTAGCCAGCCAGCTTGGCGACGACCTTGTCGGCCTCCGCCTGCGGCACGGCTGCATAGTGATCGAACGTCATGCTGTAAGCCGCGCGACCCTGCGTCATGGAACGCAGCGTATTCACGTAGCCGAACATGTTGGCCAGCGGCACCATCGCGTCGATGACCTGTGCATTGCCGCGGGCGCTCATGCCCTGGATCTGACCGCGGCGGCTGTTCAGGTCGCCGATGCAGTCACCCATGTAGTCGTCGGGCGTCACCACCTCGACCTTCATGATCGGCTCCAGCAGCTTGCACTGCGCCTTCGCCAGACCTTCCTTGAACGCCGCGCGGGCGGCGATTTCGAAGGCCAGCACGCTCGAGTCGACGTCATGGTAGTTGCCGTCGGTCAGCGTGACCTTGAAGTCGATCACCGGAAAGCCGGCGAGCACGCCGGTTTCGCGCGACGCTTCGAGGCCCTTCTCGACGCCCGGAATGAATTCCTTCGGGATCGAGCCGCCGACGATCTTGTTCTCGAACGAGTAACCCGACCCAGGCTCGCCCGGCTCGAAGGTGAGCTTCACGCGGGCGAACTGACCCGAACCACCCGACTGCTTCTTGTGGGTATAGTCGATGTCGGCCTTGCGGCCGAGCGTCTCGCGATACGCGACCTGCGGAGCGCCGACATTGGCCTCGACCTTGTAGGTACGGCGCAGGATGTCGACCTTGATCTCGAGATGGAGCTCGCCCATGCCCTTGATGACGGTCTGGCCGGTCTCCGCATCGGTCGAGACGCGGAAGGTCGGGTCTTCCTGGACGAGACGGCCCAGCGCCTGACCAAGCTTCTCCTGGTCGGCCTTCGACTTCGGCTCAATAGCGAGCTCGATGACGGGATCCGGGAAGTCCATGCGCTCGAGGATCACGGCGTTATCGGGGTCGCACAGCGTATCGCCGGTCGTGACGCTCTTGAGGCCCGCCAGAGCGATGATGTCGCCGGCGCGGGCTTCCTTCACGTCTTCGCGATCGTTGGCATGCATCAACAGCATGCGGCCGATACGCTCCTTGCGGTCCTTCGTGCTGTTCAGCACGCCGGTTGCCGATTGGAGAACGCCCGAGTAGACGCGCGCGAAAGTGAGCGAGCCGACGAACGGATCGGTCATGATCTTGAAGGCGAGCGCAGACATCGGCGCATCGTCGCTCGACGGCAGCGTGATCGGCTCGTCGGTGCCCATCTTCACGCCCTTGACGTCTTCAACGTCGTTCGGAGCGGGCAGATAGTTCACGACGGCATCGAGCATGGGCTGCACGCCCTTGTTCTTGAAGGCCGAGCCGCACAGGATCGGCACGAACGCGTAGTTGATCGTACCCTTGCGGATGCACTTGATCAGCGTGTCGTAGTCGGGCTCCTCGCCGTCGAGGAACTTCGTCATGGCGTCGTCATCCTGCTCGACCGCCATGTCGAGGAGCTTGGCGCGATACTCCGCGGCCTTCTCCTTCATGTCAGCCGGGATCTCGACGACCTCGAACTTCGCGCCGAGCGTCTCTTCCAGCCAGATGATCGCCTTGTTGGCAACCAGATCGACCAGGCCCTTGTATTCGCCCTCGGAGCCGATCGGGAGCTGCGTCACCAGCGGCTTGGCGCCGAGGCGATCAACGATCATGTCGACCGTGCGATAGAAGTTCGCGCCGGTGCGGTCCATCTTGTTGACGAAGCAAATGCGCGGCACGCCGTACTTGTCGGCCTGGCGCCACACCGTCTCGGACTGCGGCTCGACGCCGGCGACCGAGTCGAACACGCAGACCGCGCCGTCGAGCACGCGCAGCGAACGCTCGACCTCGATCGTGAAGTCGACGTGGCCGGGCGTGTCGATGATGTTCACGCGGTAGCTGACGTCCTTGTACGGGCCGCTCTCGACCCGCCAGAAGCAGGTTGTGGCCGCGGACGTGATCGTGATGCCGCGCTCCTGCTCCTGCTCCATCCAATCCATCGTCGCGGCGCCGTCATGGACTTCGCCGATCTTATGCGATTTGCCGGTGTAGTACAGGATGCGCTCGGTCGTCGTCGTCTTGCCGGCGTCGATATGCGCCATGATACCGATGTTTCGGTAGTCGGCGATGGGAGTAGTGCGAGCCATGGAGGTGAGCTTTCTCGAAAGGGCCTAGAGGTCGCTTACCAGCGGTAGTGGGCGAACGCCTTGTTGGCGTCGGCCATCTTGTGGGTGTCCTCGCGCTTCTTCACGGCGTTGCCGCGGCGATTGAAGGCGTCGAGCAGCTCGGCGGAGAGCTTCTCGGTCATGCTGTGGCCCGACCGGTCACGGGCGGCCTGGATGATCCAGCGGATCGCCAGCGCCTGACGGCGCTCCGGACGAACTTCCACCGGAACCTGATAGGTGGCGCCGCCGACGCGGCGCGAGCGGACTTCCACGGCCGGCTTCACGTTCTCCAGCGCCTCGTGGAAGGCCGGGACCGGATCCTGCTTCAGCTTGGATTCGACCTCGTCGAGCGCACCGTAGACGATGTGCTCGGCGACCGACTTCTTGCCACGTTCCATCAGCGTGTTCATGAACTTGCTGAGGACGATATCGCCGAACTTGGCGTCCGGCAGGACTTCACGCTTTTCGGCTGCGCGACGACGAGACATGTTTCTTCTCCCCGCCTACTTCGGACGCTTCGCGCCGTACTTCGAACGGCGTTGCTTGCGGTCCTTGACACCCTGCGTATCGAGGGTGCCGCGAATGATGTGATAGCGAACGCCCGGAAGGTCCTTCACGCGACCACCGCGGATCATGACCACCGAGTGCTCCTGCAGATTGTGACCCTCGCCGGGGATGTAGCTCACCACCTCGTAGGCGTTGGTGAGGCGCACCTTGGCGACCTTGCGCAGCGCCGAGTTCGGCTTCTTCGGCGTCGTCGTGTAGACACGCGTGCAAACGCCACGCTTCTGCGGGCAAGCCTCGAGCGCCGGCACCTTGTTGTGGGCCTTCAGCCCGTGGCGCTGCTTGCGGATCAACTGGTTAATAGTCGGCATTGATTTCCAATTTCCTTAACGCCGTCTCGGGTCCGCCCAACATCGACGCGTCGGCACAAAGCATAAGCGCGGGCATAGCGGCTAACGCACAGCCCCGCGCGAAATGATAGCTTTGTGGCCTAGTGGCCTGACTTGTAGCGGTCCTCGGCGTCAGGCTGCGTTTTGGCTCACGCCAACCACCAGCCCCTCGACGAGGTGGCGCGCTTATATGGCCGTCGTTCCTATGCGTCAAGCACGCTACGACGCTTTTCGCATTGATATCGTTGGTTATTTCTGAGTCGACCGAATCCGACTCGTTCCTGACTCGCATGCCGCGAGGCACGCAAGAATCTAACAACCATATCTGGTGGGATTGTGGCGTGGGAGCCACAATTGAAGAAGGCCGTCCCTTTCGAGGACGGCCTTCCCATTTTCACCGCTTTTCGACCGGATCAGTCGGCCGCGCGTTCTTCCTCCAGCGTCGGGACCGGCTGGTCCTCGCCGTCGATGCCGGCCGCCAGGATCGCCCGGTCGCGCTGCGCCGCAATGGCCTTCAGGCGGTTCACGACTCCGCCGGTACCCGCCGGGATCAGGCGGCCGACGATGACGTTCTCCTTCAGGCCCTGCAGCGTGTCGACGCGACCGCTGACGGCCGCCTCGGTCAGCACGCGGGTGGTCTCCTGGAAGGAAGCCGCCGAGATGAAGGACTTGGTCTGCAAGGACGCCTTGGTGATGCCCAGCAGCACCGGGTCGGCCTTGGCAGGCTTCAGCTTCTCCGCGAGGATCTTGGCGTTCTCCACCTCGAACTCCGCCTTGTCGACCTGTTCGCCGATCAGGAAGGTCGTGTCGCCGGCGTCGGTGATCTCGACCTTCTGCAGCATCTGACGCGCGATCGTCTCGATGTGCTTGTCGTTGATCTTGACGCCCTGCAGTCGATAGACCTCCTGGATCTCGTTCACCAGGTACTCGGCCAGCTTCTCGATACCCAGCACGCGCAGGATGTCGTGAGGCACCGGGTTGCCGTCGATCAGCAGGTCGCCGCGCTCCACGAAGTCGCCTTCCTGCACGGCGATACGCTTGCCCTTGGGGATCAGGTACTCGACCGGCTCCGCACCCTCGCCTTCCGGCACGATCAGGATGCGGCGCTTGCTCTTGTAGTCCTTGCCGAACTCGATGCGGCCCGAGATGTCGCAGATGATCGCGAAATCCTTGGGCTTGCGCGCCTCGAACAGCTCCGCCACGCGCGGCAGACCGCCCGTGATGTCGCGGTTCTTGCCGCCCTCGCGCGGGATACGCGCGAGGATGTCGCCGGCATTGACGTCCTGTCCGTTCTCGACCGAAAGCACCGAGTCGAGCGACAGCAGGTACCGAGCCTCCTGGCCGTTGGCCAGCATGATCGGGTTGCCGTCGGCATCGTGGATGGCAATGCGCGGACGCAGGTCGCCGCCGCGCGGCTGGCCCTTCCAGTCGACCACGACACGGTTCGAGATGCCGGTCGAGTCGTCGATCACCTCGCGCATCGACACGCCCTCGACGAGGTCGACATAGACCGCCTTACCCGCCTTCTCGGTGATGATCGGCAGGGTGTACGGATCCCACTCGGCGAGCTTCTGGCCCTTCGAGACGAGCGTGTCGTTGTCGACCAGCAGGCGCGCGCCGTAAGGCACGCGATGCTTGGCCCGTTCGCGATGCGAGGCGTCGACCAGCACCATCTCGGTGTTGCGGCCCATCACGACCGGCACGCCCGAGCTGTTGATGACGACGTTGCGGTTGCGCACCTGGATGGTGCCGTCATGGCTCGCTTCGATGTTCGACTGCTCCGCACCACGCTGCGCGGCGCCGCCGATGTGGAAGGTACGCATGGTCAGCTGCGTGCCCGGCTCACCGATCGACTGGGCGGCGATGACGCCCACCGCTTCGCCGATGTTGACCGGCGTACCGCGGGCCAGGTCGCGGCCGTAGCACTTGCCGCAGACACCGATCTTGGTGTCGCAGGTCAGCACCGAGCGGATGCGAAGCTCCTCGATGCCGGCCTTGTCGATCAGCTCGACCTTGACCTCGTCGATGAGTTCGCCGGCCTTGCTGATGACGACGCCGGTCAGCGGATCGATGATGTCGTCCAGCGACGAGCGGCCGAGGACCCGCTCGGAGAGCGGCTCGATCACGTCGCCGCCGTCGACGACCGCGCGCATCGTGAGGCCGCGTTCGGTGCCGCAATCCTCCTCGATGATGATGCAGTCCTGCGCCACGTCGACCAGACGGCGGGTCAGGTAACCCGAGTTCGCCGTCTTGAGCGCCGTGTCGGCCAGTCCCTTGCGGGCGCCGTGGGTGGAGTTGAAGTACTCCAGAACCGACAGGCCTTCCTTGAAGTTCGACAGGATCGGCGTCTCGATGATCTCGCCCGACGGCTTGGTCATGAGACCGCGCATGCCCGCGAGCTGCTTCATCTGGGTGGCCGAACCACGGGCACCGGAGTGGGCCATCATCCACACCGCGTTGACCGGTCGGCCCGGCTGCGGCGTCGAGATGCCCTTCATCATTTCCTCGGCAACGCGGTCCGAGCAACGCGACCAGGCATCGACGACCTTGTTGTATTTCTCACCCGAGGTGATCAGGCCGTCCTGGTACTGCTGCTCGTACTCCTTCACTTCCTTGGTGGTCTGGGCAACCAGCTTCACCTTGGCGGTCGGGATGACGAGGTCGTCCTTGCCGAACGAGATGCCGGCGCGGCAGGCGTGATAGAAGCCGAGACCCATCAGGCGATCGGCGAAGATCACCGTCTCCTTCTGACCGCAATGGCGGTAGACGGAGTCGATGACGTTCTGCAGGTCCTTCTTGGTCAGCAGGCGGTTGATCAGCGAGAATGGCAGGTTCTCGTGCTTGGGCAGGATCTGCGCCAGCAGGACGCGGCCCGGCGTGGTCTCGACGACGCGGCTGGCGAACACGCCCTTGTCGTCATAGGCCTCCAGACGCATCTTGATGCGCGCATGCATCGACAGATCGCGGCTGTGCAGGGCATGCTCCAGTTCGCCGATCTCGGAGAACAGCGAACCTTCACCCCGCTCACCCTCGCGCTCGAGCGTGATGTAGTAGATGCCGAGCACGATATCCTGCGACGGCACGATGATCGGCTTGCCCGACGCCGGCGACAGGATGTTGTTGGTCGACATCATCAGCACGCGGGCCTCGAGCTGGGCTTCCAGCGACAGCGGCACGTGTACCGCCATCTGGTCACCGTCGAAGTCGGCGTTGAAGGCCGTGCAGACCAGCGGATGCAGCTGGATCGCCTTGCCTTCGATGAGCACCGGCTCGAACGCCTGGATGCCCAGGCGATGCAGCGTCGGCGCGCGGTTCAGCAGCACGGGATGCTCGCGGATGACCTCCTCGAGGATGTCCCACACTTCCGGCCGCTCCTTCTCGACCATGCGCTTGGCGGCCTTGATGGTGTTGGCCATGCCGTAGTTCTGCAGGCGCGAGTAGATGAACGGCTTGAACAGCTCGAGCGCCATCTTCTTCGGCAGGCCGCACTGGTGGAGCTTGAGCTCCGGACCGACCACGATGACCGAACGGCCCGAGTAGTCGACACGCTTGCCGAGCAGGTTCTGGCGGAAGCGCCCCTGCTTGCCCTTCAGCATGTCCGACAGCGACTTCAGCGGACGCTTGTTGGCGCCGGTGATGACGCGGCCGCGGCGGCCGTTGTCGAACAGCGCATCGACCGACTCCTGCAGCATGCGCTTCTCGTTGCGCACGATGATGTCGGGCGCGCGCAGCTCGATCAGGCGCTTCAGGCGGTTGTTGCGGTTGATGACGCGGCGGTAGAGGTCGTTGAGGTCCGACGTCGCGAAGCGGCCGCCGTCGAGCGGCACCAGCGGACGCAGCTCGGGCGGGATCACCGGCACCAGCTCGAGGATCATCCATTCCGGACGGGCGCCGGATTCGATGAAGTTCTCGCAGAGCTTCAGCCGCTTCACCAGCTTCTTGCGCTTGGCCTCCGACGTGGTCTCGCGCAGCTCCTCGCGCAGGCGCGGACGCTCCTCGTTGAGGTCGATCGCCTGCAGCATGCCGCGGATCGCCTCGGCGCCGATCTCGGCCTCGAAGGAGCCCTCGCCGTACTGGTCGAGCGCGTCGAGATACTGTTCCTCGTTCAGCAGCTCACGGTACTTGAGCGGCGTCAGGCCGGGATTGCTGACGACGTAGTTCTCGAAATACAGGATCCGCTCGAGGTCGCGCAGCGTCATGTCGAGCAGCAGGCCGATGCGGCTCGGCAGCGACTTCAGGAACCAGATGTGGGCGACCGGCGAGGCCAGCTCGATGTGGCCCATGCGCTCGCGGCGCACCTTGGTGAGGGTCACCTCGACGCCGCACTTCTCGCAGGTGATGCCGCGGAACTTCATGCGCTTGTACTTGCCGCACAGGCACTCGTAGTCCTTGATCGGCCCGAAGATACGGGCGCAGAACAGGCCGTCACGCTCCGGCTTGAACGTGCGGTAGTTGATGGTCTCCGGCTTCTTGATCTCGCCGTGGCTCCAGGTGCGGATGCGCTCGGGGCTGGCGATCGAGATGCGGATCTCGTCGAAGGTCGGCGTGCCCTGCGGCTGGCCCAGTACGTTGATAAGGTCGGTCATTGTTGTCCTACTGTTCGGTGGACTTAATTCGCGAAGGTAGAGAAGCCGGCCACGCTCAGGTGGCCGACTGGTTCAATTCGACGTTGAGGCCGAGGGAGCGCAGCTCCTTGACCAGCACGTTGAAGGATTCCGGGATACCCGCCTCGAACGTGTCGTCGCCGCGCACGATGGCCTCGTAGACCTTGGTGCGGCCGGCCACGTCGTCCGACTTGACGGTGAGGATCTCCTGCAGCGTGTAGGCGGCGCCGTAGGCTTCGAGCGCCCACACCTCCATCTCGCCGAAGCGCTGTCCGCCGAACTGCGCCTTGCCGCCCAGCGGCTGCTGGGTGACCAGGCTGTACGGCCCGATCGAACGCGCGTGGATCTTGTCGTCCACGAGATGGTGCAGCTTCAGCATGTAGATGTAGCCGACGGTCACCTTGCGGTCGAACGGCTCGCCGGTGCGGCCGTCGACCAGGGTGACCTGGCCGGACCGGTCGAGACCGGCCATCTCCAGCATCTCGACGATGTCGGGCTCGTGCGCGCCGTCGAAGACCGGCGACGCGAAGGGCACGCCCTTGCTGAGGTTGCGGGCCAGTTCGATCGTCTGCTCGTCGGTGAGGTCGGCGATGTCGGCCTTGAAGGACTTCTCGCTGTAGATGTCACGCAGCTGCTTCTTGATCTGCGCGACCGAGACCTCGCGGGCATCCTCGAGCATCTTGCCGATCTTCTTGCCGAGCCCCGCCGCGGCCCAGCCGAGATGGGTCTCGAGGATCTGACCGACGTTCATGCGCGACGGCACGCCGAGCGGGTTCAGCACGATGTCGACCGGGCCGCCCTCCTCGAGGTACGGCATGTCTTCCAGCGGCATGATGCGCGAGATGACGCCCTTGTTGCCGTGACGGCCGGCCATCTTGTCGCCCGGCTGCAGCTTGCGCTTGGTCGCGACGAAGACCTTGACCATCTTCATCACGCCCGGCGGCAGCTCGTCGCCGCGCTGCAGCTTGTCGACCTTGCTGTCGAACCGGTCCTGCAGGCGCTTCATCGACTCGTCGAACTGCTTGTTCAGCGCCTCGATCTCGGACTGCTTCTTGTCGGTCTTCACGGCGATCTGGCGCCACTGGCCCGGCGTGTACTCGCCCAGCACGGTGTCGACGATCTTGGTGCCCGGCTTCAGGCCCTTGAGCCCGCCAGCGACCACCTGGTTCAGCAGCATCTCCTGGAGCTGGCCGTAGAAGCTGCGCTCGAGGATGGCCTTTTCGTCGTCACGGTCCTTGGCGAGACGCTCGATCTCGTCGCGCTCGATCGCCAGCGCGCGCTCGTCCTTGTCGACGCCGCGGCGGTTGAACACGCGGACCTCGACGACGGTGCCTTCGACGCCCGGCGGCACCTTGAGCGAGGTGTCGCGCACGTCGGCCGCCTTCTCGCCGAAGATGGCGCGCAGCAGCTTCTCTTCCGGGGTCATCGGGCTCTCGCCCTTCGGCGTCACCTTGCCGACCAGGATGTCGCCCGCCTTCACCTCGGCGCCAATGTAGACGATGCCCGCCTCGTCGAGGTTCTTGAGGGCTTCCTCGCCGACGTTCGGGATGTCGCGGCTGATCTCCTCCTGGCCGAGCTTGGTGTCGCGGGCCATGACCTCGAACTCCTCGATGTGGATCGAGGTGAAGACGTCATCGCGCACAATACGCTCGGAAAGGAGGATCGAGTCCTCGAAGTTGTAGCCATTCCACGGCATGAACGCGACGAGCACGTTGCGGCCGAGCGCGAGCTCGCCGTTCTGCGTCGACGGGCCGTCGGCCACGATGTCGCCCTTCTTCACCGTGTCGCCGACGCGCACGAGCGGCTTCTGGGTGATGCAGGTGCTCTGGTTGGAGCGCTGGAACTTCAGCAGGTTGTAGATGTCGACCGCCGGGCGGTTGGGGCCGACATCGTCGGTGGCGCGCACCACGATACGCATGGCGTCGACCTGGTCGACGATGCCGCTGCGGCGGGCCGAGATGGCGACGCCGGAGTCGCGGGCCACCACCTCTTCCATGCCGGTGCCGACCAGCGGCGATTCGGCCTGGATGAGCGGCACCGCCTGACGCTGCATGTTCGAGCCCATCAGCGCGCGGTTGGCGTCGTCGTTCTCGAGGAACGGGATCAGCGCCGCGGCGACCGACACGATCTGCTTGGGCGAGACGTCGACGAAGTCGATCGTCTCGGGACGGCCGAGAATGTACTCGCCGCCCTTGCGGCACTGCACCAGCTCGGACACGAACTTGCCCTTGGCGTCGATCTCGGCATTGGCCTGGGCGACCGTGTAGCGGCCCTCCTCCATCGCGGAGAGATAGACCACCTCGTCGGTCACGCGACCGCCCGCGACCTTGCGGTACGGGCTCTCGATGAAGCCGTACTGGTTCACGCGGGCATAGGTCGCCAGCGAGTTGATCAGGCCGATGTTCGGGCCTTCCGGCGTCTCGATCGGGCAGATGCGGCCGTAATGCGTCGGATGCACGTCGCGCACCTCGAAGCCGGCGCGCTCGCGCGTCAGGCCGCCCGGTCCAAGCGCCGAGAGGCGACGCTTGTGGGTGACTTCCGACAGCGGGTTGGTCTGGTCCATGAACTGCGAGAGCTGCGAGGAGCCGAAGAACTCGCGCACCGCCGCCGCCGCCGGCTTGGCGTTGATCAGGTCGTGCGGCATCACGGTGTCGATGTCGATCGAGCTCATGCGCTCGCGGATCGCCCGCTCCATGCGCAGCAAGCCGACGCGATACTGGTTCTCCATCAGCTCGCCGACCGAGCGGACGCGACGGTTGCCGAGATGGTCGATATCGTCGATCTCGCCGCGGCCGTCCTTGAGGCCGTGCAGGACGCGGACGACGGCGAGGATGTCCTCGCGGCGCAGGGTGCGCTGCGTGTCGGGCACGCCCTCGAACTCGAGGCGCATGTTCATCTTCACGCGGCCGACCGGCGAGAGGTCGTAGCGGTCGATGTCGAACAGCAGGCCCTGGAACAGCGTCTCGGCCTGCTCCAGCGTCGGCGGCTCGCCCGGACGCATGACGCGATAGATGTCGAGCAGCGCTTCTTCGCGGTTCGAGTTCTTGTCGGCGGCCAGCGTGTTGCGGATGTACGGACCGACATTGACGTGGTCGATGGCGAGCGTCGGCAGCAGGTCGATGTCGTTCTCGTTGAACAGCTCGAGCACCGCCTCGGTGATCTCCTGGCCGGCCTCGACATAGATCTCGCCCGTCTTCTCGTTGATGACGTCGAGCGCGGCGTAGCGGCCGATCAGCTCTTCCTGCGAGACGCGAATGTCCTTGAGGCCCGCTTCCTTGAGCTTGTTGAGCAGGCGCGGAGTCATCTTGGTGCCAGCATCGGCGACCGACTTGCCGGTCTTGCCGTTCACCAGGTCATGCGTCAGCTTCACGCCGCGCATCGACTCGGATTCGAACGGCGTGTTCCAACCGTCTTTCTCGCGCGTGTAGACGACCTGGCCGTAGAACGCCGCCAGAATCTCCTCAGGCGACAGGCCCTGGGCCTCCGACGGGTCGAGCGTCTGGTTCTTGGCGACGGCGGCCGCGCGCTTCTTCCAGGTGGCGTCGTTGTCGAGCGCGAGCAGCAGCGTCGTCACCGGGATCTTGCGGCGCCGATCGATGCGGACGTGGATCAGGTCCTTGGCGTCGAACTCGAAGTCGAGCCACGAGCCGCGGTACGGGATGATGCGGGCGGCGAACAGGTACTTGCCCGAGCTGTGGGTCTTGCCCTTGTCGTGGTCGAAGAAGACGCCCGGCGAACGGTGCATCTGCGAGACGATCACGCGCTCGGTGCCGTTCACGATGAAGGTGCCGTTGTCGGTCATGAGCGGCATGTCGCCCATGTAGACGTCCTGCTCCTTGATATCGCGGATCGAGCGCGAGCCGGCTTCCTCGTCGATGTCCCAGACGACGAGCTGCAGCGTGACCTTGAGCGGGGCGGCGAAGGTGATGCCGCGCTGCTGGCACTCCTCGACGTCGTACTTGGGCTCCTCGAACTCGTACTTCACGAACTCGAGGCTGGCGCGCTCGGCGAAATCCTTGATCGGGAAGACGCCGCGGAAGACTTCCTGGAGGCCCGACTGGGTGCGCTTGGCCGCCGGCGTTACGCGCTGCAGAAAGCTCTCGTAGGAGCTCTTCTGAACCTCGATGAGGTTCGGCATCGGCGCCACCGATTCGATGTGGCCGAAGAAACGACGAATCCGTTTGCGCGTATTGAAGGCCGTGGCCATCCTGCGTCCTCGAAGGTTCAAGGGCGGTGATAAACACCCGCTGCTTTCTCGGAGCTCCCGGCCCGCCAGCCGTTCGCCCCATCCGTCGCAGAGGGCCACTTTTCGGAACGGACCCCGCAGGGAAGTCCGTTCGGAGAAGAGGCCCGAACGGGCCGGCCTCCCGAAGGAAGCCGGCCCGGCCGGTAAACAGTTCTACTTGAGCTCGACCTTGGCGCCTTCGGCCTCGAGCTTCGCCTTGAGCTTCTCGGCATCGGCCTTCGGCACGCCTTCCTTGACCGCCTTGGGAGCGGCTTCGACCAGGTCCTTGGCTTCCTTGAGGCCGAGACCGGTGATCTCGCGGACAGCCTTGATGACGTTGATCTTCTTGTCGCCGGCGGCGGCGAGGACGACGCTGAACTCGTCCTTCACCTCGACCGGAGCGGCAGCAGCGCCACCGCCAGCGGCGGCGACGGCAACCGGAGCGGCGGCGCTGACGCCCCACTTCTCTTCCAGCAGCTTGCTGAGCTGAGCGGCCTCGAGGACCGTCAGGGCCGACAACTCTTCGACCAGCTTCTCGAGATTAGCCATTTTAGTCTCCTAGTAACCCGAACTTCGATTTCGTGACGTCGATGATGATGACTTACGCCGCCTTCGCGCCGTCTTCCGTGGCTCCGTACGCGCCGAACACACGAGCGAGCTGACCGGCGGGCGCCACGAGCACACCAGCGACCTTGGTCGCCGGGGCCTGCAGGAGACCGATGATCTTGCCGCGCAGAGCATCGAGGGACGGCAGGGTGGCGAGGGCCTGGACGCCAGCGACGTCCAAAGTCTCTCCACCTAGAGAACCGCCGACGATGGTCAGCTTTTCGTTGCCCTTGGCATAGGCCGCGACGACTTTCGCCGCTGCGACCGGATCCTTGGAATAGGCGATGGCAGTCGGTCCCGTGAACATGGGGCCGAGCGCCGTGAAGGACGTGCCCTCGAGGGCACGCAGCGTGAGCCGATTCTTCGTGACCTTGTAGCTAGCGCCGGCTGCCCTGATCTTGCGACGCAGGTCCGTCACTTCCTGGACGGTCAGACCTGACTGGCGAGTGATCACCATCAGGTTGGCGTCCTTGAAGATCTGGTTCAGCTCGACGATCGCTTCGGCCTTTTCCGAACGATTCACGGCTTTCTCCAACTATGGTCCAACCCGGGGGATCCGGATCGGACCGGCTGCGTTACAGACTGCGCAGCCTCCGTTAGCGGGTTAGCGCGAAACGGAGACCTTGCGGTCCGGTTCGCCTGCCCCGGAAGTTCGGGCGCGTGCGCGCATCGAAAGATGCAGCGTCGATTCCCTTGCCCCCGTCTGCACTGGCGGGTTTCCCCATTACACTTGCCCCTAAGGGCGAAGTACCGGTGGTCTCGGACAGGTGGAGCTCGAAACCTTGCGGTCTCTTCGCTCCCTCCGCAGTGGACTTTGAGGTCCGCTGCGGAAACTCTAAAACTCTGGCCCGCGCTTAGGAGAGCGCGGTGGCCGGGTCGAGCTTGATGCCCGGACCCATCGTGGAACTCAGCGACACCTTCTTGATGAAAGTGCCCTTGGCGCCGCTCGGCTTGGCCCGGTTGATGGCCGCGACCAGCGCCTTGACGTTGGCGGTGATCGCCTCCTCGCTGAACGAGGCCTTGCCGACGCCAGCATGAATGATGCCAGCCTTCTCGGCGCGGAACTCGATCGAGCCGGCCTTGGCGGCCTTCACCGCGGCGGTCACGTCCTGCGTCACCGTGCCGAGCTTCGGGTTCGGCATCAGGCCGCGCGGGCCCAGCACCTTACCGAGACGGCCGACGATGCCCATCATGTCCGGCGTGGCGATGCAGCGCTCGAACGCCATCTCGCCCGCATTGATCTTCTCGGCCAGGTCCTCGGCACCCACCAGGTCGGCACCGGCCGCCTTGGCTTCGTCGGCCTTCGGACCGCGGGCGAACACCGCCACGCGCACCGACTTGCCGGTGCCGTTCGGCAGCTCGATCATGCCGCGCACCGCCTGGTCGGCGTGGCGCGGATCGATGCCGAGGTTCATCGCGACCTCGATGGTCTCGTCGAACTTCGCCTTGGCATTGGCCTTGACGATCTTCACCGCCTCATCGAGCGGGTACATCTTCTCGCGGTCGACCGTGGCGGACGCCGTCTTGTAACGCTTGCCCTGGGCCATGGTCCTACTCCACCACCTGGAGGCCCATCGAGCGGGCCGAGCCCACCACCTGGGCCATCGCCGACTCGACGGTATCGCAGTTGAGATCGGGCATCTTCTGCTCGGCGATCTCGCGAACCTGCTTGGTCGTCACCTTGCCGACGATCTGCGTGCCAACCGTCTTGGCGCCGGACTCGATGCCGGCCGCCTTCTTCAGGAAGTAGGTCACCGGCGGCGTCTTGGTGACGAAGGTGAAGCTGCGGTCCTGGAACACGGTGATGACCACCGGGATCGGCATGCCCGGTTCCATCTTCTGCGTCTTCGCATTGAACTGCTTGCAGAATTCCATGATGTTGACGCCCTGCTGACCGAGCGCAGGCCCGATCGGCGGAGACGGATTGGCCTTGCCGGCCGGCACTTGCAGCTTGACGTAGGCCTGGATCTTCTTAGCCATGCATACCCCTAGTTCGTGGGTGGCGCGGTCCGGCCATGGCAGGCCTCCCGCACCAGATTAAGGTCAAGTCCTTGATCCATAAGGATTTTCGGTCTCGACCCACCTCATGAGAAAAGGCTGGCGAACAGCCAGCCCTCCCAAGGGCGCGCGGTCTACCAAATAAGACCGCCCACCACAACCCTGATTTTGTCCCCCTATATGGGAACGAATCAGATCTTTTCCACCTGTGCGTAGTCGAGCTCGACCGGGGTCGACCGGCCGAAGATCGAGACGGCCACCTTGAGGCGTGCCCGTTCCTCGTCCACATCCTCGACAGTGCCGTTGAAAGAGGCAAACGGACCGTCGGCCACCTTGACCTGCTCGCCGATCTCGAAGCTGACGGCGGGCTTGGGACGTTCCACGCCCTCCTGGACCTGCTTCAGGATGCGATTGGCCTCGGCATCGGAAATCGGTACCGGCTTACCGCGGCCACCGCCACCCAGGAAGCCCGTGACCTTGGCCGTGTTCTTGACCAGGTGCCAGGAATCGTCCGTGAGGTCCATTTTCACGAGCACGTAGCCCGGGAAGAACTTGCGCTCGGTGTTGACCTTGGCGCCGCGGCGGACCTCGACGACTTCCTCGGTCGGCACGATGACCTCGGTGATTTCCTCGTCCAGGCCCTTCTTTCCGGCCTGCTCGCGGATCGACTGCGCGACCTTGTTCTCGAAGCCCGAATAGGCGTGAACGACGTACCAGCGATGAGCCATGTCAGGAAACCCCGAGCAGAAGCTTCACGACGAAGCCAATGACCTTGTCGGCCACGAGGAAGAACAGCGACGAGATGACGACGAAGATGAACACCATGCTGGTGGTGATCATCGTCTCGCGCCGGGTCGGCCAGGTGACCCGGGCCACCTCGGCTCTGACTTCCCGCGCGAATTCGATCGGATTTTTTGTCGCCATGATCGCCGTTCTTCAAATAATGGCAGGAGCGGAGGGACTCGAACCCACGACCCTCGGTTTTGGAGACCGATGCTCTACCAACTGAGCTACACTCCTGTAGTAAATCACCGCCGCTTGGTGACGGCGGTGACCCTCTATAGCACTACTTTACGACTTTGGTGACGACGCCGGCGCCGACGGTGCGTCCGCCTTCGCGGATGGCGAAGCGCAGGCCCTCGTCCATGGCGATCGGCTGGATCAGTTCGACCACCAGCCGCGCGTTGTCGCCCGGCATCACCATCTCCGTGCCTTCCGGCAGCGTTACCACGCCCGTCACGTCCGTCGTCCGGAAGTAGAACTGCGGACGGTAGTTCGTGAAGAACGGCGTATGACGGCCGCCCTCTTCCTTCGTCAGGATGTAGGCCTCGGCCTCGAAGTTCGTGTGCGGCGTGATCGCGCCCGGCTTCGACAGAACCTGGCCGCGCTCCACGTCCTCGCGGCCCACGCCGCGCAGCAGCGCCCCGATATTGTCGCCCGCCTCGCCCGAATCCAGCAGCTTGCGGAACATCTCGACGCCCGTCACCGTCGTCTTCGTCGTGGCCTTCAGGCCCACGATCTCCACTTCCTCGCCCACCTTCACGATGCCGCGCTCGACGCGACCCGTCACCACCGTGCCGCGGCCCGAGATCGAGAACACGTCCTCGATCGGCATCAGGAACGGCTTGTCCTTGTCGCGCGCAGGCTGCGGAATGTACTTGTCCACCTCCGCCATCAGCGCCAGCACGGCCTGCTCGCCCAGTTCCGGGCTCTTGTCTTCCAGCGCCATCAGCGCCGAACCCCGGATCACCGGCAGGTCGTCGCCCGGGAACTGGTAGCTCTTCAGCAGCTCGCGCACTTCCAACTCGACCAGGTCCAGGAGCTCCGGATCGTCGACCATGTCGCACTTGTTCATGAACACGACCAGCGCCGGAACGCCCACCTGGCGCGCCAGCAGGATGTGCTCGCGGGTCTGCGGCATCGGGCCGTCGGCCGCCGACACCACCAGGATCGCCCCGTCCATCTGCGCCGCACCCGTGATCATGTTCTTCACGTAGTCGGCATGGCCCGGGCAGTCGACGTGCGCGTAGTGACGGTTCGCCGTCTCGTACTCGACATGCGCCGTCGAGATCGTGATGCCGCGCTCGCGCTCTTCCGGGGCCTTGTCGATCTGGTCGTACGCCGTGAACGTCGCGCCGCCCGTCTTCGCCAGGATCTTCGTGATCGCCGCCGTCAGCGACGTCTTCCCGTGATCGACGTGACCGATCGTCCCGATGTTGCAGTGCGGCTTGTTCCGCTCGAATTTAGCTTTGCCCATAGTGTCACGACCCTCGTGATGCTTGCAGCTTCTACACAGACCGAACTTGAACTGGCCGACTTAAGCCAAACCTGGAGCGGGTGAAGGGAATCGAACCCTCGTCGTAAGCTTGGAAGGCTTCTGCTCTACCATTGAGCTACACCCGCAACGCCCGAACAGAACAAATCCCGCATATGGTCCGATGGTGGAGGGGGAAGGATTCGAACCTTCGTAGACGCGAAGTCGGCAGATTTACAGTCTGCTGCCATTGACCGCTCGGCCACCCCTCCGTCCCAACCGGCATTAACGGAAAAAGCCTGTAGGCGCGCGGAGATACAGTGCCGCCCGTTCGCTAGCAAGCACTTCCTTCGGGAAAGAACAGAACGGGACTTCCGAGGGGGGTGCAAACCGCCCGGAGTTCCACCGTTCATCGCCGGATCCGGCAGCCGGATTGCCCCCATCACCTCCGCGCCATACAAGGCTCTCCATGCCTCCCCGCCCCAACCGCCCCCATCGCCAGTCCCGCACCGGCAACCAATCCATATGGATCTTTGGCCGCCATGCCGTGCTCGCGGCCCTTGCCAATCCCGACCGTCGCATCGAGCGACTGTTCGCCACACGCGAGATGGCGGAGACCCATGCCGCCGAAATCGGCAAGACCGACAAGACCATCACGTCGCGCGAAGACCTCAACCAGCGCCTGCCCAACGGCGCCGTGCACCAGGGCATCGCAGCCCTCGTGGCGCCGCTGGAAGACGCTGCCATCGAAGATGTCCTGGCCCGCTGCAGCGACAACGCGCTGGTCCTGGCGCTCGACCAGGTGAGCGATCCGCATAATGTCGGCGCCATTCTTCGCTCGGCCGCGGCCTTTGGCGCCGCCGGCGTGATCGTCACCGACCGCCACACCCCCTCCGACACCGGAACGCTGGCGAAGGCCGCCTCCGGGGCGCTCGAAATCGTGCCGCTGGTGCGCGCCGTCAACCTCGCCCGCACCCTCGACCAGCTCAAGGAAGCGGGTTTCTGGACCTACGGGCTGGCCGAGACCGGCGACGCCCGCATCGGCGACCTCGACCTCAAAGGCCGGACCTGCATCGTGCTGGGCGCCGAGGGCGAGGGCCTGCGCCGGCTGACGTCGGAGAAATGCGACCGGCTGGTGACGATTCCCACCAGCGACGCCCTGTCCGCGCTCAACGTCTCCAACGCAGCCGCCGTCGCGGCTTACGAATGGGCGCGGCAACGACCGAAGTGACGTAGAATCGCGAGCGTTCAGTTGGCTGCACGGGCCCTGACCGATGAAATCCCTTCGCTTGTTCGCCTTGATGTTGACGGTCGCCAACGGCACCGGTCCTGGGACCGCAAACGCCCAGGGCATGCTGGTTGGCGCCGGTGGCATTTCATGCACCCAGATCGTCAACGACGACAGCACACATCGCGATGCCATCAACTGGCTCATTGGTTACCTGTTCGCCCGCGACCTCGAGGGCAGCGCTGCGGGCGAAGCCGGTTATGCGCTGAGAAACCGTACTTCCGAGGATCTCCTGGCTCTCCTGATCAATACATGCAGAGCGCACCCGACCTTCAAGCTGGATCGCGCGGCCATCGAACTTCACTGGCAGCTCAGGGCGAGAACGCGATAGCGCGATGCTGATCGGCGGAATTCGCTTGCCGGGCCAAGCCCGGTAAAATATCACCCGGCCGGGCCGCGCCGCGGGTTGGAACTCCCAACAGACGGCCCCAAGTGGCTAAAATGCTGGAAATGCCGGGTTAGCACAGCGGTAGTGCAGCGGTTTTGTAAACCGAAGGTCGGGGGTTCGATCCCCTCACCCGGCACCAGCTTTCAGCGCGCCGTGCCGGACAGCCGGAGATCCAGCAACTCCAGGGCGAGAAGCACCTCGGCCAGCAGGCGCTGGAAGGCGTAGAACCAGCCAGCTTTTCCGTCGAGAACGGCGCCCTTCACGAACAGCACGTAGCCCAGCACCAGGATCGGCGCCGGCCAGCCCATCAGGCGTATCTTGTCGACGCGGCCTAGCCGATCCCGCGGAGTATCGAGGAGATGCGCGGCCTCGCGTGCAGCGTATTTGAGCTGCGAGCCCAGCCAGCGCGACAGCGGCTTGCGGTCGTCGTGATAGATCGTGCCCTTGAGATCCGAGACGCGGCCCGGCAGGCGGATGCGATGGCCGTGGCCCTCATTCTCGTAACGCGCGCCGGCGATGCGGTAGAGCACGGCGCGGGGCGGATAGAGCGTGCCGCGCAGGGGATGGCCGTAGATGCGATAGACGAAGGCCGCCTTGTAGCCCGAGTCCTGCGGCGTCGGTCGCAGCTTCGCCAGTTCCGCGATGAGGGCGTCGCTGAGTTCGTAGTCGGCGTCGAGCGACAGGACCCACTCGGTGCGGACATGGGTGAGACCGAAATTGCACTGGTCGGCGAAGCTGTCGAACGGCCGGTGGACGACCTCGATGCGCGGATCCTTCGCCAGCACGTCGAGCGTGCCGTCGGTGCTGCCGCTGTCGATCACGACGATGCGCTTCGCCCAATCGAGCTTTGCCAGCGTCCGTTCGATGTTCTGGATCTCGTTGAAGGTGATCAGCAGCGGCGTGACGGTGTCGCGGTCCATGCGCGGCGCCTCAGCGGGCCTTTGCCTTCATGGCGTGAGACCGGCTGTCGGTCATCCAGGTCCAGGCGCTGCGGATGATGTCGTCGATCGACGAATGGGCCGGCGCCCAGCCGAGCGCCTGCCGCGCCAGTGCCACGTCGGCCACCAGGACCGGCGGGTCGCCCGCCCGCCGCGGCGCCTCGACGGTGCGGATCTCGCGACCGGTGAGCACGCGCGCCCGCGCGATCAGATCGCCGATGCTGGCGCCCTGGCCGGCGCCGAGATTGTAGGCCTGGAAGCTGCCCGGCTTGCAGCGCGTCAGCGCCGCGACATGCGCTTCCGCGAGATCGGTCACATGCACATAGTCGCGCACGCAGGTGCCGTCGTGCGTGTCGTAATCGGCGCCGAAGACGGAAATGTGCGGCCGGATCCCGTGCGCCGCCTGAAGCACCAGCGGGATGATGTGGGTTTCGGGGTCGTGCTCCTCGCCCACTTCACCCTCGGGATCGGCACCGCCGGCATTGAAGTAGCGCAGCGCGATGGCGCCCAGCCCGTGCGCGGCACAGGCGTCGCGCAGGATCTGTTCGCCCATGAGTTTGGTATGGCCATAGGTGTTGATCGGCCGTTGCCACGTATCCTCGATCACCGGCAGGCGGTCGGGAATGCCGTAGGTCGCGCAGCTGCTGGAGAAGACGATGGAGCCCACGTCGTGCGCCCGCATGACCTCGATCAGCGTGATCATGCCGGCGACGTTGGTGCGATAGTAGCGGACCGGCTCGACCATCGATTCGCCCACGTAGGCGAGCGCCGCGAAGTTGATGACGGCGTCGGGCCTGTGCTCGCGGATCGCGGCGGCGAGCCCCACGGGATCATTGATGTCGCCCTGGACCAACGGGCCCCATTTCACGGCCCAGGCATGCCCCGTATGCAGGTTGTCGTAGGCGATCGGCAGGTGGCCTGCGCGGGCGAGCGCCTTGCATGTATGCGAGCCGATATAGCCCGCGCCCCCTGTCACCAATACCCGCACTCTGCCGTCCCTCGTTTCACTGCCGCGGGGGCAGGATAGCTCAAATGCATGTTCAGCGCTGGACCAGCGTATCGCCCAGCACGAGGACGTCCATCTTGGTGCGCAGGAAACAGTCGATCGCCTCTTCCGGCTTGCAGACCACCGGCTCGTTCTCGTTGAAGCTGGTATTGAGCACGATCGGCACGCCCGTGAGGTCGCGGAAGGCCGAGATCAGGCGGGCATAGCGCGGGTTGCCCGCCCAGGTGACGGTCTGCAGGCGGCCGGTGCCGTCGACATGGGTGACGGCGGGAATCTCCTTCCGCTTCTCCTCGCGGATGCGGAAGACCTGCATCATGAACGGCACGTCGTCGTCGGTCTCGAACCATTGCGGCACGGCTTCGCGCAGGATCGAGGGCGCGAAGGGGCGGAAGGATTCCCGTCGCTTGATCTTGAGATTGAGGATGTCCTTCATGTCGGCACGGCGCGGATCGCCCAGGATCGAGCGGTTGCCCAGCGCGCGCGGACCCCATTCCAGGCGCCCCTGGAACCAGCCGATCACCTTGCCTTCTGAGATCGCCTGCGCGGTGTGACGACACAGCGTCGCCTCGTCGGCAATGCGCTCGATGCGGCAGCCCGCGGCGTCGAAGTCGGCGCGGCGCTGGGCGATGGCCGCGGCAATCTCGTCCGGCGTCGCCGACGGGCCCCAATAGGCGTGGTCCATCACGAAGTGCCGTCGCGCGGTCGCGCCGCCGGTCTTGTGCCAGGTCGCGAAGGCCGCACCGATCGCGCCGCCGGCATCGCCGCCGGCCGACTGGACATAGAGCTTCTTGAACGGCGTACGCTCCAGCACCTTGCCGTTGGCCACCGAATTGTAGGCGCAGCCGCCCGCCAGAACGACGGCATCGGCGCCGTAGCGCGCATGCAGCGCGTTCAGCAGGTTGAAGAAGGCGTTCTCGTAGGTGACCTGGGCCGAGCGGGCGATGTCGCGGTGCTTGTCTCCGAGCGGCGCCGCGGGATCGCGCGCCGGCCCGAGGAGCTGCGTGAGTTCCTCGCTCCACAGGCGTCCCCCGGAGGGAATGCCGTTCTTCACCTGATAGTCGGCGCCCTTCCCCGAGGCATGGCGGAAGTAGCGCAGGTCGAGCGAGAAGGTGCCGTCGTTCCTGAGACGGACGATCTGCTTCATCTGCTCGACGTAGTGCGGCTGGCCGTAGGGGGCGAGGCCCATGACCTTGTACTCGTCGCCGTAGTGCGGGAAGCCGATGAACTGGGTCATCGCCTCGTAGAAGACGCCCAGCGAATGCGGGAAGTAGACCCGACCGTCGACCGAGAGCGCGCCGCCCTCGCCCAGCCCCCAGGCCGCCGAGGAGAAATCGCCGAAACCGTCGACCGAGACCGCGACGGCCTTGTCGTAGGGCGAGACCAGGAAGGCCGAGGCCAGATGGCAGAGATGGTGCTCGACCGCGTGCGCGGTGCCGCGGAACTCCTGCTCCGGCAGGTGGCGCTTCAGGTTGCCCGCGATGTCGGCGCGCTTCCCCCGGTTGCGCAGCCGACTCATCACATAGTCCAGGCTGACCCCCGAGGTCAGGGCGAAGGCGAGCTTGCGCCAGCGATTGGCCGAGTTGTCGCTGTTCACCGCCACATGGTCGACATCGCCCAGCGAGATGCCGGCCTCCGCCAGGCAGTAGCGGATCGCTTCGCTGGGGAAGCCGCCCCAATGCTTGATCCGGCGAAACCGCTCCTCCTCCACCGCCGCGACCAGTTCTCCGTCCTTGACCAGGCAGGCGGCGGCATCGGCGTGATAGGCGTTGAGGCCGAGAATGTAAGTCATGCGCGAGGAACGGACATCGGGAGAAAATTACGCCTATGTGGTTGGTATAGATCAATTTTTGCGGGTGACCATCTTTTTCACCGGCCTTGCAGTTTCTTTCGTGCGACCCCGCTGCAACATCATGCACAGGCCCTGCGACGCGGCGCGGCTTGACGAGGCCGGCACTTCCAAGCAAACGGACACCCTCGCGCGGCCCGTCTTCCCCCGGGGCCCCGATCGCGTGCTCGAACCGAGGCGCGGCGCCACCCTCGCAAGTCGTTGATAAGTCGGATAAAACCCCTCGCTTCGATCGAAAGGCTTTCGTGCATGTCCAAGAATGATCTCGTCGTCGTCACCGGCGCCGGTGGCTTTATCGGCGGCCATCTGGTGAAGGTGCTGCAGCAGCGCGGCCACACCAAGATCCGCGCCGTCGACGTGAAGCCGCTCGAGGAGTGGTACCAGAAGACTCCGGGCGTCGAGAACCAGGTGGGCGACCTCGCCCTGCTCGAGCCCTGCCGCAAGGCCGCCAAGGGCGCCGCGATGATCTACAACCTCGCCGCCGACATGGGCGGCATGGGCTTCATCGAGACCCACAAGGCCGAGTGCATGCTGTCGGTGCTCACCAGCACGCACATGCTGGTCGCCGCCAAGGAAGCCGGCGTTCCGCGCTTCTTCTATTCGTCCTCGGCCTGCGTCTACAACGGCGACAAGCAGACCGACGCCAACGTCACCGCGCTCAAGGAAGAAGACGCCTACCCCGCCCTGCCGGAAGACGGCTACGGCTGGGAGAAGCTGTTCAGCGAACGCATGGCCCGCCACTTTCGTGAGGATTTCGGCATCGCCACCCGCGTCGCGCGCTACCACAATGTCTACGGGCCGGAAGGCACCTATGACGGCGGCCGCGAGAAGGCCCCGGCCGCGATGTGCCGCAAGGTCATCGCCGCCAAACTGTCGGGCAAGCACGAGATCGAGATCTGGGGCGACGGCGAGCAGACCCGGTCGTTCATGTATATCGACGACTGCACCCAGGGCACGATCAAGCTCGCCGAGAGCGACATCATCGAGCCGCTGAACATCGGCAGCGACGAACTGGTCAGCATCAACACGCTGGTCGACATGGTCGAGAAGATCGCCGGCATCAAGCTGAAGCGCAGCTACAAGCTCGACGCCCCGAAGGGCGTGCGCGGCCGCAACAGCGACAACACGCTGATCAAGAAGCTGATGAACTGGGCCCCGTCCATCCGTCTCGAGGACGGCATGGAGAAGACCTACAAGTGGATCTACGACGAGATGACCTCGGGCAAGGTCTCGGTCGTCAACGCGCTGCCGAAGCAGGCTCTTGCCGCTCAGTAGGCGGACCAAGATCAAACGTCATCAAAGGCGCCGCGAAGGAAACTTCGCGGCGCTTTTTATTGGAATCGGTGCCGCAATGGAGCGCGCAACTCCAGTTGCGCTCATGTCTTGTTGATGAAGTTCTGAGCGCAACTGGAGTTGCGCGCTCCATTGATAGTCTTCGCGCCCACTATCGCCCGATGCCGGTGACGCCCCGGTTGCTCTTCAGCAGGTCGTCGAAGAAGGCGATCGTCTTGTCGAGGCCCGCGTCGAGGGCAACCTTCGGCTCCCATTTCAGCATCTCGCGCGCCAGGGTGATGTCGGGGCAGCGCTGCATCGGATCGTCGGCCGGCAGCGGCGCAAACACGAGCCGGCTCTTGCCTCCGACCTTTTCGAGGATCTTCTCGGCAAGGTGCCGGATCGGCATCTCGACCGGGTTGCCGATATTGACCGGCCCGGTGAAATCGTCGGGCGTGTGATCCATCAGGCGCAGCCAGCCGTCGAGCAGGTCGTCGACGTAGCAGAAGGCGCGGGTCTGCATGCCGTCGCCATAGATCGTGATGTCCTCGCCCTTCAGTGCCTGCACGATGAAGTTCGACACCACGCGCCCGTCGTTGGGATGCATGCGCGGGCCGTAGGTGTTGAAGATGCGCGCCACCTTGATGCGCAACTTGTGCTGGCGGTGATAGTCGAAGAACAGCGTCTCGGCGCAGCGCTTGCCCTCGTCGTAGCAGGCACGCGGGCCCAGCGGATTGACGTTGCCGCGGTAGCTCTCGACCTGGGGATGCACGGTCGGGTCGCCATAGACCTCGCTGGTCGAGGCCTGGAAGATCTTCGCCCGCACCCGCTTGGCCAGCCCCAGCATGTTGATGGCGCCGTGGACGCTGGTCTTGGTCGTCTGCACCGGATCGTGCTGGTAGTGGATCGGCGAGGCCGGGCAGGCGAGATTGTAGATCTCGTCGACCTCGACATAGAGCGGGAAGGTCACGTCGTGACGCATCAGCTCGAAGCGGGGATTGTCGAGGCAGGCCAGGAGGTTGGCCTTGCTGCCGGTGAAGTAGTTGTCGACACAGAGCACGTCATGGCCGGCCTCGAGCAGCCGCTCGCAGAGATGCGAGCCGAGGAAGCCCGCCCCGCCGGTGACCAGAATCCGCTTGCCCATGGTGCCCCTTGGAAACGCCCGTGTTCGGCGGCGACACTAGGCGATCAAGCTCTTGAATTCACTCCAAAATCGCCGAAGGATGATGCCGCCTGTCTGCAACGACGGACGGGCCAATATGGCAGGGGAAACGTCCTATGAGCATCGAGATGGTCGGCCTGGCCGACATCGTGCGCGCCCATGGCGCGGCGCGTCCGGACACGGTGGCGATCGTATATGAAGGCCGGACCACGACCTACGGCGCGCTCGACCGCGCCTCGAGCCGCATCGCCAATGGCCTGATCGCCGAAGGCGTCAGGCCGCAGGTCCGCGTCGCCCACCTCGACAAGAGCAGCGATGTCTTTTTCGAGCTGCTGTTCGGCACGGCCAAGGCCGGCGCGGTGATGGTGTCGGTGAACTGGCGCCTGGCGCCGCCCGAAGTCCTGCAGATCGTGAACGATGCCGAGGCCGAGATCCTGTTCGTCGGCGAGGAGTATTTCCCGGTCGTCGAGAAGATCCGCGGCCAGCTCAGGAGCGTGCGCAGGATCGTGACCCTGGGTCCCCGCCACGGCGATTGGGAGGCCCTCGCCGAGTGGCGCGACCGCCATCCCGACACCGACCCTCGCCTCACCGCCCGGCCGCAGGACACCGCGGTCCAGTTCTACACCAGCGGCACCACGGGCTTGCCGAAGGGCGCGGAACTCACCAACGCCAATTTCAGGTTCATGTTCGAGCAATGGACCCGGAGTTGGCTGCTGAAGCCCGGCACGCAGAACATCGTCTGCCTGCCGATGTTCCATATCGGCGGCGCCGGCTGGGCCATTGCGGGACTGTTCGCCGGCGCGACCAATCACGTCGTGCGCGAGTTCGTCCCCGCCCGTGTGCTCGAGATCATCGAGAAGGACCGCATCGAGGTGATGCTGCTGGTGCCGGCGATGATCCTGTTCCTGGTGCAGGCGCCGCAGATACGTGAGACCGACCTCTCCAGCCTGCGCCTGATCGTCTATGGCGCCGCGCCGATCCCCGGCGAGCTGCTCAAGCAGGCCATGGCGACCTTCGGCTGCGGCTTCCAGCAGGTCTACGGCCTGACCGAAACGACCGGCGCCATCACCCTGCTGCCGCCCGAGGATCACGATCCATCGGACGCGAAGAAGCTCCTGTCCTGTGGCTATGCCCAGGTCGGCGTGGAGCTGCGCATCGTCGACGATGCCGGCACCGACATGCCCACCGGCACGGTCGGCGAGATCGCGGTCCGCTCGCCGCAGGTCATGGGCGGCTACTGGCGCCTGCCCGATGCCACCAAGCGCGCCATCCACGGCGACTGGTTCTTCACCGGCGACGCGGGCTACCTCGACGAGAAGGGCTACCTGTTCATCTACGACCGCGTGAAGGACATGATCGTCTCGGGCGGCGAGAACATCTATCCCGCCGAGGTCGAGAGCGCGCTGTTCGGCCATCCCGCCGTCGCCGACGTGGCCGTGATCGGGGTCCCCGACGAGCGCTGGGGCGAGGCCGTGAAGGCCATCGTCGTCCGCAAGGCCGACGCGGACGTGGCGCCGGGCGAGTTGATCGGCTGGGCGCGCGAACGGATCGCCGGCTACAAGCTGCCCAAGTCGGTGGACTTCATCGACGCCCTGCCGCGCAATCCGACCGGCAAGATCCTGAAGCGCGAGCTGCGCAAGCCCTACTGGGAAGGAAGGGAGCGCAATATCAACTGACAGCCCTTACCTGCTCGCCCTGCGGACCCTGAAGCAAACGCGCCTCGAATTTCCAAAGCCACGGTTCTAGAACAGTCTCATGTCCAATCTGCCCGACAATCTCACGCCCGTCCGCCAGGCCCACGTCTTCGATGAGGCCAAGCTCACCGACTACATGAAGGCCAATGTCGAGGGCTATCGCGGCCCGATCAGCATCCTCCAGTTCGAGGGCGGGCAGAGCAATCCGACCTTCCACGTCACCGACGGAGCGGGAAACCAGTACGTCCTGCGCAAGAAGCCGCCGGGCAAGCTTCTGCCGTCCGCGCACCAGGTCGACCGCGAGTATCGCGTGATCAAGGCATTGGCCGACCATACCGACGTGCCCGTCCCGAAGCCCTACGCGCTCTGCCAAGACGATTCGGTGATCGGCACGGCCTTCTACATCATGCAGTTCCTGCCGGGACGCGTCTTCGCCGACGTCCGGATGCCGGGTATCTCGCCCGCCGACCGCGGCAAGATATTCGATTCGATGAACGACGTGCTGGCCCGCCTGCACAATGTCGACTATCGCGCCGTCGGCCTTGGCGATTACGGCCGCGAGGGCCAGTACATCCAGCGCCAGGTCGCGCGCTGGTCGAGCCAGTACGACCTCGCCCGCACCGAAGACATCGAATCGATGGAAGCCCTGAAGAAGTGGCTGCCGGAGAACATCCCGCCGGGCGACGAGACGCGCATCAATCACGGCGACTATCGCCTGGGCAACACGATCGTGCATCCGACCGAGCCGCGCGTCATCGCCGTGCTCGACTGGGAGCTGTCGACCCTCGGCCATCCGCTGGCCGACCTCGGCTACAACTGCATGATGTACCATTTCGGCGAGGGATTCGGCGCCTCGGGCGGCTATGCCGGCCTGGACCTCAAGGCGGTCGGCATCCCGACCGAGCAGGAATATCTCGCCGCCTACGCCCGCCGCACCGGCCGCGAGGAAGTGCCGGCCTGGAACTTCTACCTCGCCTTCTCGCTGTTCCGCCTCGCCGCCATCGTTCAGGGCGTCTATAAGCGCGGCCTCGACGGCAATGCCTCGTCGGAGACCGCGACCAAGTACGGCAACCGCGCCCGCGCCATGGCCGACCTCGCCTGGAAAATGGTCGAAAAGCGCGCCTGAGCCCCTCAATGGAGCGCGCCACTCCAGTGGCGCTCAAGCTTCGTTGATAGAGAAGATATGAGCGCCACTGGAGTGGCGCGCTCCATTGACGAGTTCAGCCTACTCGTCGGTGTAGGGCACCCGCGACGCGTCGTGGCCCTTGGGGCAGTTCTCGCTGTCGATGATGGCGTTCGCCGGGTTGCGGTAACGCTCGATGTCGTAGGGTGCCGATTCGCTCGGCGGCCGCGCCGGCGGCGTCCTCAGGGTCCACGACACCAGCCGTTTGATGACGCTGCCCAGCGCCTGGTCGAAGGCCTCGACGACCTTCGGCACCTTGTCGGCACGCGCCCGGACGCAGCGCTCGAAAGTGGCGACACCGATGATCTGCCGGTCGGGCATGCGCACCAGCTTGGCGATGATGCGGACCTTCACGATCGGCGGCTGGCCGTAAAAGTACATCGCCTCGAAATTGCGCAGGTCGGGCTGCAGCACGTAGTTGGCGCGCAGGCCGATCGATTCGCGCGAGACTGCCACGATCTTGCGCGTGTTCTCGAAGGAATCGACGATCCGGGTCTGCACCATCAGCGGCGCCCGGTCGGTCCATGCCACCTTGGCATAGTAGTCCGTCGAGGTCGGCGTCATCGCGATGGCGATGCGGCCGGTGTTTAGATTGGCGGCGGCCACGGGAGCTTCCACGGCGAGCTGCCAGTAGACCGACGGAAGGTCGGTGTCGAACGTGCTCTTGGGCGAGACCGTGTAGAGGTCGGTCGGATCGCCAACCGAATCGACCGCGCTGACGAACGAACAGCTCGACAGGAGAGCAACGGCGGCCGCGCAGGCGGCCAGGCATCGGATCATTTCGGCGTATATCCCTGCTTGCCGCTGAACACGAAGTTGGCCGGGTCGCGCTCCAGTCGTGTGGCGATGACGTTGAGATTGGCGGTGAGCTGGCGCAGGTCGCGAAGCGCCAGCGAGAACTCGGTCAGGCCGGTCTCGGTGAAGTTCTTGATCGGCCGGCTGTTGTCCGCGACCAGCTTGTTGATCTGGCCTGCCGCGGCATTGATGTTGGCCAGCGCCGCCCGTGTCTCGTTCAGCGCCTTGCGCAGTTCGCCCGGATCCTTGCCGGCGAGCGCCTTGCGCGTCTCGGCATCCTGCGGCCCGATCTCCTGCGCGATCAGGGTCAGCGAGTCCGACAGGTCGTTCAGCTTGGCGAAGGTCTTGCGGAAGTCGGCGACGGCCTGCGGCAGCTCGGCCAGGGTGGTCTGGATCGCGGTATCGGACTTGGCGAAGGCATTGGTCGCCGTCTGCAGGTTGCGCAGCGTGTCGGTGACGGCGCCGATATTGTCGGGGCTCAGCAGGTCGTTCAGCCGGTCGACGGTGGTGCTGGCCTTGGTCAGCAGCTCCTGCGCCGAAGTCGAGGTCGCCTGCAGGAACGAGGCGCCTTCGCGAATCTCGGGGTACGGCTTGTCGCCCAGCTTCTTCTTGGGCTTCACCTGGTCGACGTCGAGGCGGCCGACGATCTGGATGAACGGCGCGCCGGCGATGAACGGCTTCTCGAACACGGCGTAGGAGCGGTCGCGGATGTCGATCGCCCAGTCGACCGCCACCGTGACCTCGATCTTTTCCGACAGCCGCTCGCGTCCCGTGGAGCGCTGGGTGTCGACCCGCGAGGTGAGCTGGATGTTGGCGACGCGGCCGACGCGCAGGCCGCGGTAGAAGACCGGCGAATCGAGGGTTAGCCCCTGCACGTCGCCTGAGAAGAGAATATCGTAGTAGGCATACGACGTACGGTCGCCGGCGCGCAGCTTCCAGATCACGAACCCGGCCACGGCTGCCACGAACAGGATCATCGCCGCGCCGATCAGCACGTAGGGCGATTTTCTTTCCATCGGACGCTACTTATGCTCCTGGCGTGCTGCGCGTCCCCGCGGTCCGTGGAAGTACTCCCGGACCCAGGGGTGATCGTATACCAACAGTTCCTCCATGGTACCTACCACGACGCGCTTGTCGAGCAGGACCGCGATGCGGTCGCAAACGGCATTCAGGCTGTCGAGATCGTGGGTGACCATCAGGATGGTCAGCCCGAGGCTGTGGGAAAGCCCCTTCACCAGCTCGTCATAGTGAGCCGCGCCGATCGGGTCGAGACCAGCGGTCGGCTCGTCGAGGAACAGGAGTTCTGGATCCAGCGCCAGCGCACGGGCAAGGCTCGCGCGTTTGCGCATGCCGCCGGAAAGCTCCGACGGCTTCTTTTCCCCGGTGTCGGGCGGCAGCCCGACCAGGGCCACTTTCAGCGCCGAGATCTCGCGCATGGTCTCTTCCTCGAGCTCGGCATGCTCGCGAATCGGCACGATGATGTTCTCGGTAACGGTGAGCGAGGAGAACAGCGCGCCGTCCTGGAACTGCACCCCGGTCCTCGCCAGCATGTCGCGGCTGGCCTTCCCCCGCAGGGTACTGGTGTCGACTCCGAGCATCTCGATCGTGCCCTCGCGCGCCTCGTTCAGCCCGATGATGGTGCGCAGCAGCACCGACTTGCCCGTGCCGGACCCGCCCACCAGGCCGACAATCTCGCCCTTGAATACGTCGAAATCGAGATTGTCGTGGATCACCTTGTCGCCGAACTGGGTGCGGATACCGCGCAGGCACAGCACGACCTCGCGGCCGTTGCGGTGATCGGTGATCTGCCCGCCTTCGGCCAGGGGGGCTTTCGGCGGCAAATCTTCGGTACTGGCTTGGCCCTCTTCGGCCATCAGACGCCCGCGAGCAGGAAGATGACCGAGAACACCGCGTCGAGCACGATCACGCAGAAGATCGATTCGACCACCGACTTGGTCGTGAGCTGGCCCACGCTCTCGGCGCTGCCGCGAACCTGAAGCCCCTCGAAGCAGCCGATGGTGGCGATCACGATGCCGAACACCGGCGCCTTGATCATGCCGGTATAGAAATGCCAGGCGCCGACCGTGTCGCGCAGCCGGTCGAAGAACTGCACGAAGGTGAAGTCGAGATAGACGGTGCAGGCGACCGCGCCGCCCAGAAGGCCCGCCATGTCGCCCCAGAAGGCCAGCAGCGGCATCGAGATCAGCAGCGCGGTGATGCGCGGCAGGACCAGCCACTCGACCGGGTTGAGGCCGATCGTGCGCATGGCATCGACCTCCTGGTTGACCTGCATGGTGCCGATCTGGGCGGTGAAGGCGCTGCCCGAGCGGCCGGCGACGATGATCGCGGTCAGGAGCGGCCCCAGCTCGCGGAACATACCGATGCCGACGGCCTCGACGGTGAAGGTCTCGGCGCCGAACTGGCGGAGCTGCTGGACGCCCTGGTAGGCGATCACGACGCCGATCAGGAAACAGAGCACGCCGACGATCACCAGCGCCCGGATCCAGACTTCGTACATCTGCCGGATCACGGCGCTCGGCCGGAAACGCTTGGGCTGCAGGATGGCCTCGACGACGACCACCAGGATCTCGCCGAAGAAGGCGCAGAGATTGAGGATCTGCTTGTAGAAATCGATCGTGCCGCGGCCGATCTCCTCCAGCCAGTGCGCCAGCCAGTTGACGTGATGGTCGGGATGGGCGTCGCACATGTTTTCGCGGACGACCTTGAACAGGTCGGCCTGTGCCTGGTCCCGGGTCTCGACCTCCGCCTCCGGTCCGCCGCCCGCGAGCTGCAATATCTCGAGGGCGCCGGCCGTATCGACCCTTTCGACGCCCTTGGCATCGACGGTGCGCTGTCCCTTGGCGCCCGCCCCGGCCGCCTGCAGCGCCTTCTCGGCCTTCTTGCGGATTCCGCGGACGCTGAACACGGTCCAGGTCCCGCCGACCTCGACGACGGGCTTCCCTGCCCGCTCCGTGTAACGAATTGTGGGTTCCGCTTCAGCCATCGGCGAGATTAGTCGTCGCGCCGGTTCGTGCTGTCAATCTCCCTGCATTTGCCTCCGCGCCGCGCCGCTGGCACGATCCGGCCCGGAGGACTCGATGGGCAAATGGCCGCGTCTGGACAAGATCGAGATGATCGACGGTCCGATCGACAAAGAGAGCTACGAAAACCGGCTCAAGAAACTGCAGCAAAAATTGCTCGACCTCCACACCTACCATCTGCGGACGGGCGGGCGCGTGCTGATCGGCATCGACGGCTGGGATGCCGCCGGCAAGGGCGGCCTGATCGAGCGGCTGGTGGCCGGGCTCGAGCCGAAATCGGTGCAGGTCCACCGGATCGGTGCGCCGACGCCCGAGGATCAGGGCCGGCATTATCTCTGGCGCTTCTGGAACCGGCTGCCGGCACCCGGCAACTGGGCGATCTTCGACCGCACCTGGTACGGCCGCGTCCTGGTCGAGCGCATCGAGGGCTTCTGCAACAAGGACCAATGGAAGCGCGCCTACCGCGAAATCAACGAGTTCGAGCGCCAGCTCGCCGATGACGGCGTCCGCATCGTCAAGCTGCTCGTCCATGTCAGCGCGGAGGAACAGAAGAAGCGGATGATCGAGCGGCTGGACAAGCCCAGCAAGCATTACAAGGTCGGGCTCGAGGACTTCCGCAACATCGCCAAGCGCAAGCAGTATCTCGACGCCTATCGCGACATGCTCGAGCAGACTGACACCGAATGCGCGCCGTGGCACGTCATCGCCAGCGACGACAAGATGCATGCAAGGCTGAAGGGCCTGAAGGTCGTGGCCGATGTGCTGGGTAAAGGCGTGAAGACCGGGGGCCACACGCTCGATCCCCAGATCGCCAAGGCCGCTTACGAACTGTGGGGCTGGCAGCCGCCGCAGAACGACAAGGACGCGAAGAAAAAGTAGAGCGCTAGGCCTGCGCCGATGCGACGGCGGGCGAAACCGAAAAGGTCGCCCGCACGTCCGGCCCCAGCCGGGCCGCGATCCACGGCAAAGCTTCGCGCATCGCCTCCTCGAACTTCCACGGGGGATTGATGACGACCAGCCCGCAGGTCGCGAGCTTGCCCTCCGGCGTCCGTGGGCCGAGGTCGAGTTCCATGTTCAGGTACTTCACGTCGGCCAGCGACGCGATGAATTCCGACACCGGCGCCCCGTCCTTGATCGGATACCAGATCGCGTAGCAGCCGATGGGGAAACGGCGCAGCCCGTGCCGCACGGCGCGCGCCAGCGTCTCGAACTCGTCGGTGGCCTCGAAGGGCGGATCGATCAGCACCAGCGCCCGGCGCTCGACCGGCGGCAACGCGGCCTTCACGGCATGATAGCCGTCGGCCTGGCGTACCTCGACCGCGCGATCGCCGGCGAATTCGCGCTTCAGCAGCAGCGCTTCCTGTGGATGTTTCTCGCAGGCGATGAAGCGGTCGCCCGGCCGCAGGGCCGCCCGCACCAGCCGCGGCGAGCCGGGATAGCGATGCAGCGCACCGCCCGCCGGTCCGAACTTGCGGTCGTAGGCCTGCACCGCCGCCAGATAGCGCGCGACCGCGCCGGGCATGCCGGTCCGGCTCTCGGCCATCAGGCGCCCGATCCCCGCCTCCGCCTCGCCCGTGCGCCGGGCCTGCGAACCGCCGAGATCGTAGCCGCCGGCACCGGCATGGGTGTCGAGCACGAACAGCTTCTTGTCCTTGGCCGTCAGCAGCCGCAGCAGCTCGCAGAGTGCGGTGTGCTTCAGCAGATCGGCGAAATTGCCGGCGTGATAGCCGTGACGGTAGTTCAAAGGATCTTCCTGTCGAGTTGGGCGACCGGTGTACAGCCGCCGCTGGGTCGTGCCTTGAGAAGCCCCGCCTGGACCAGCGCGGCACGGTCGTCGGCGCAGAACTCCGAGGTCTTCGCATCCAATGCACCAAGACTGCCGGGATTGGCCAGCACGCAGCCTTCGGACATGCGGTACCCCGATCGACGGACGATCTGGCGCAAGATGACCTTGTAGGTCCGCTCCGTCGTCAACTTCGTGGCATCCTCGCGCGCCATGGACCCGACGGACGCAAGACGTGCCGTCGAAACGGCCCCGCTATTGTAAGGGCGGCCCATGGTGAAACCGAACAGGCTCTTGTTATCGGCGCTGATGTCGTGGGGCGTCAGCAGGAACCTGAGCAGCTCCGGTCCGCCGTCCTTTTTCGTGGCTTCGACAATGCGCGGCACGAGCTTCAGCAGATCGACCTGGGTGGCCGACGCCATGATATCCGGACCGATCGGCAATGCCAGCGGCTGGGCCCGCACGGGCGGCACCAGCACGCGCCTCAATTCGCAGATCAGCGGGTCCACGAAAGCGTCGTCCTTGAGGTCGGCATGCACGTAGAGCACGACCGCGCGCGGTGGCGCGAGCGCGGTCCCGCCGGTGGTCTGGGACCAGCCCGCGCGACTGGCAAAAACGCCGAAAAGGAGTAGCCCCAGGAAGACGAATCGCATACCGGCGGGAACATGGGGCAAGGACCGCGGAGCGGCAATGGAGCCCGTCAGGCCGATTTGAGATGATTCCCCGGGCACGGTATGTGCTTCGGGCGCGGGACATTACAATTGAGGATCGAAATGGCCAACCACGAGCTGCATTCTTCGCCCGAGACTTGCCACTGGGGCTATTTCGACAGCCAGCTCCCGCCGCAGCTTCGCATCAAGTCGGGCGACACGGCGACCATCCACTGCGTGTCCGGCGCCGCCGAGATTCTGCCGGGCGAGCCGTACAACGTGCTGCCCGAGCATCGCGAGATCCTCTCCAAGCTGAAGCCGCATATCGGCCGCCACATCCTGACCGGTCCCGTCCATGTCGAGGGCGCCGAGCGCGGCGACGTGCTGGCGGTCGAGGTGCTCGACATCAAGTTCCGCACCAACTGGGGCTGGAACGTGCAGCGGCCGCTGATGGGCACCCTGCCCGAGGACTTCCCCTTCTTCCGCCTGACCCACATCCCGATCGATTCCAACCGCGGCGTCTGCACCATGCCGTGGGGCACCGAGATCGAACTCAATCCGTTCTTCGGCATCATGGGCGTCGCCCCGCCGCCGGAATGGGGCCAGTGCAGCTCGGTCGAGCCGCGCGCCTTCGGCGGCAACATCGACAACAAGCACTTCCGGGTCGGCACGACGGTCTATTTCCCCGTCTTCGCCGACGGCGGCCTGTTCTCGGCCGGCGACGGCCATGGCGTTCAGGGCGACGGCGAGGTCAACCTGACGGCGCTCGAGACCAGCCTGAGCGGCACCTTCAAGTTCACGCTTCACAAGAACATGAAGCTCAACAATCCGCGCGCCGAGACCGCGACGCACTGGATCACCCATGGCTTCGACCAGGATCTCGACGACGCCGCCAAGGAAGCGCTGCGCGACATGATCCGGCTGATCACCGCCAAGACCGGCCTCAAGCCAGAGGACGCCTACATGCTCTGCAGCCTGCAGGCCGACCTGCACGTCACGCAGACGGTGGACGGCAACAAGGGCATCCACTGCATGATCGCGAAGAAGATCATCGGCGGCTAGATGCAGGTAATCGCAAAGATACTGGGCGGCCTCGCGTTCCTGATCTTGCCGACCGAAGCTTTCGCACAGGATTGGGTCCCGACGAAGCCTGTCTGGGATCAAGCTGTACATGTGACTTGCAAGGAACCCCTCAGATACACCTGCGCGCTCGAGCGCGGTTGTTCGCGAAGTACCGGACGCGCCAATTTCAAGATCGACTTCCGCCGCGACAAGGTCACACCGGGTGGTCCGGGGGGAGCATGGGACATCAGAGGGCGGGCCTTCCAAGCTTACCCACTGGGATTGCAGCCGGCGATGTCGATCTTGCTGTCCGACGGGCGTGCTTTCAGGTTTCTCTACAAGGCGAAAGGTCCCAACGGACCTTTCGACCTCGAAGCTCGCATGCTCGGAGAGGGCGATACGTCGGTGGAAGTGTTTGAATTTTCTTGCCAAAGATCATGAGCTGCGAGTCCCTCCGAAAAGTTCATCGCGGCTGACAGCACGAACCGGGGAACGGGCGAGCGGACCATGACGCATATGCAGCTACTCGACGAGGCGGTCGCCCGTCACAACGATGCCGAATGGTCCCGCCACGCGCTGGAGCTGATCCGCAACGACCAGCGCCGCTCGGCCGACACGCACCTGCTGCGGCTCGACCTGCCGGTGCTGGACGGGATCGACGTCTATCTCAAGGACGAGTCGACCCATCCCACCGGTAGCCTCAAGCACCGGCTGGCGCGCTCGCTGTTCCTCTACGGCATCTGCAACGGCCGCATCCGGCACGACACGCCGATCGTCGAGGCCTCGTCGGGCTCGACGGCGATCTCGGAGGCCTACTTCGCGCGCCTGCTCGGCCTGCCCTTCCATGCCGTCATGTCGGCCTCGACCTCGGCCGAGAAGATCGCCGAGATCGAGCGGCAGCACGGCAAGTGCCATCTCGTCTCCGACGGAAGCGGCATCTATGCCGCCGCCGATGCGCTCGCGACCGAGCTGCGTGGCGTCTATGTCGACCAGTTCACCTATGCCGAGCGGGCAACCGACTGGCGCGGCAACAACAACATTGCCGAATCGATCTTCGAGCAGATGAGCCGCGAGCCCAATCCCGTGCCGACCTGGATCGTAATGAGTGCCGGCACCGGCGGCACCACGGCCACGCTCGGCCGTTACATCCGCTACATGCGCTACGCTACGCGGCTGTGCGTGGCCGATCCGGAATACTCCGCCTTCTTCGAGGCCTTCTCCAAGGGCAACATGAAGGCGACCTGCGATCGCGGCTCGCGCATCGAAGGGATCGGCCGGCCCCGCGTCGAACCGTCGTTCCTGCCCAACATGATCGATCGCATGATGCGCGTGCCCGACGCCCAGTCGCTGGCCGGCATGCGGGTCCTGTCGCGACTGCTCGGCCGCAAGGTCGGCGGCTCGACCGGCACCAACTTCGTGGCGCTGTGCATCCTGACGTCGCGCATGAAGGCGGAAGGCCGCACGGGATCGCTGGTGTCGCTGATCTGCGACAGCGGTGAGCGCTACGGCCACACCTACTACAACGACGAATGGGTCGCCGCCCAAGGCCTCGACCTCGAGCCGCATGAGCAGGCGCTCGAAGCCTTCCTGAAGGACGGCGACGCGATTATCTAACCTTACTGCTGGGCGCGCGGCGGCGGTTTACGGGCCGGCGGCGGCGCCATCGGCTTCGCAAAGATCGGCTCTTCGGTGATCGGGTAGCGCGGCAGCTCGCTGATCTCCTGCGAGCCGGGCATCGGCGACGTCGCCTGGTTCTTCCAATTCGGTCCGACGGTCATGCCGTTGCCTCCGGCCACCGGCGGACCCGACTCCTGCATCGTGCTGAAGTCGGAATTGAAGCGCTGGGGCTGGGCGTAAGCGGCGGCACCACCGGCAGTGACGATCAGCAGGGCAGACAGGGCCACTTTCATCGGACTCTCCGGGTTCTGTACCCGATCAACTCGGGGAACCGCCCCGGCGTTGCGTAGCCTGCGCAGATTTATGCCGGCTGTGGGGCCGGGCCGCGGTGCGAGGACGGCAGCGGCGGGAAGGCCAGCGCGATCGCGACGGCCGCCAGTCCGATGCCGAACGAAGCGATATAGAGATAGCCGTAGCCGTGGAAGGTATCGAAGATCCAGCCGCCGACCGCCGGCCCCAGCGCCATGCCGAGGCTGGAGATCATCGCCGCGCCGCCGAACACCGTGCCCATGATGCGCATGGGGAAGTATTCGCGGGCGAGCACGGCATAGAGGGGCATCACGCCGCCATAGGCCATGCCGAACAGGATGGCGACGGCATAGAACTCCCCGGCGTCGCGCGTGAAGTAGTAGCTGCCGGCGCCGATCGCCTGGACCATCAGGCCGACGACGACGACCCGCCGCGCGCCGAACCGGTCGCCCAGCAGGCCGAACAGGAGGCGGCCGCCGAGCCCTGCCAATCCCTCGACGCTGTAGATGGTGACCGCCGTCATGGCCGGCAGGCCGCAGGCCAGCGCGTAGCTCACCGTGTGGAAGATCGGGCCCGAATGCGCGGCGCAGCAGCAGAAGAAGGTGAGCGAGAGCACGATGAACTGCGGCGAGCGCAGCGCCTGCCCCACCGTCATCCCCTCCCCGCCTTCTGCCGGCATGCCGGACGATGCGGCCATGGCCTCCGGCGGGCGGCGCACGAACAGGGCCGCCGGAATCAGCAGCGCCCAGGTCCCGATGGCGATCGTCAGCATGGCGGTGCGCCAGTCGTGGGCGGAGATCAGCCACTGCGCGAAGGGCGAGATGGTCATCGGTGCCACGCCCATCCCGGCCGACACGAGCGACACGGCAAGGCTGCGATGCCTGTCGAACCAGCCGGTTACGGTGGCGATCATCGGCGCGAATACGGCGCCGGCCGCCACGCCGACCACGATGCCGTAGACGAGCTGGAACTCGAGCAGGCTGGTGGCGCGACTGGCGAGTGCAAGGCCCAGCCCCAGCAGGACCGCGCCCGACAGGACGACGATGCGCGGACCGAATTTGTCGCTGAGCGCGCCCCAGCCGAAGGCCGCGACGCCCATCGTCAGGAAGTCGAGCGTCATCGCGCTGGAGATGCCGGTGCGCGACCAGCCGGTCGCTTCCGACATCGGCTGCAGGAAGACCGCCAGCGAGAACAGCGCACCGATCGCGACGCATCCCATCAGCGCGCCGGCGCCGACGATCACCCAGCCGTAAGACCGTTCCATCGCGATCCTCCTCAGGTCGGCCAATACTTAACCAATTAGTTAATAATTGGCAAGCGGCCCTGGCGCCCCGGCGACGTCGTCAAGGCGCGCAAACGAAACAAACGAAATAAACGAAACGAATGAAACGGACAGGCCCTCCCCCGCCCCGCAGGGCTATCGCATATGAGGCAAAGGTCCCTCGCTTACGCTCGGGATGACAGCGTTTGTTTGGTCGGCGCACCGCGCAAATCCCAACAAAATTGTCATCCCGAGCGTAAGCGAGGGACCTTTCGCTCTTCTCGGAAGTTATTCGGGCTTGATGTTGGCCTCGCGGATCAGGCGGCCGAAACGCTCGTATTCCTGGGCGTTGAAGCGCGTGAACTGCTCGACCGTCATCGTACCGGGCTCGCCGCCCAGTCCCCGCAGCTTCGCCTGCACATCGGGCAGCGCCACGATGCGGATCAGCTCGGCCTGCAGCTTGGCGACCACGTCGGGCGGCGTACCCGCCGTCACATACACGGCGTACCAGGTCGTCATGTCGAAGCCCGGCAGGCCGGCTTCGGCAAGCGTCGGCACGTCGGGCAGCTCGCTGCTGCGACGTTCGGAGGTGACGGCCAGCGGCTTGAACTTGCCGGCCTTGATCTGGCCCATCGACGAGGAGGTCGTGTCGAACATCATCTGGACGTTGCCGCCGATGATATCGAGATGCGCCTGGGCGCTGCCCTTGTAGGGAACGTGCATGCCCTTCACGCCGGCCGCCACGTCGAAGGCCTCGCCCGCGATGTGCTGAGTGCTGCCGACGCCCGACGAGGCGTACTTGAATTCGCCCGGCTTCGCCTTCATCGCAGCGATCAGCTCGGCCACTGAATTCACCGGCACCGAGGCGCCGACCACCAGCACGTTGGGCACGTTCACCACGAGGCCGATCGGGATCAGGTCCCTGATCGGGTCGAAGCCGAGCTTGAGGAGATGCGGCGCGATGGCCTGGCCGGTGTTGGTCGCGACCAGGATCGTATGCCCGTCGGGCGGCGCCTTGGCCGTGAGGTCGGCGGCGATCGTGTTGGAGGCGCCGGGCTTGTTCTCGACGACGAAGGTGCCCTTCATCGACTCGGCCAGCTTCTCCGCCAGCATGCGGGCCACGATGTCGGTGCCGCCGCCGGCATTGGCGCCGACCATGAGGCGAACCGTCTTGGTTGGATAAGGCGTCTGCGCGTGGCCAACGAGCGGCGTGAGCAGGGCCGGGAGTGCGAGAAGAAATCTGCGCTTCATGGTGCGGGCTCCACAGCGAGTTCTGTACCGCTCACCGACTTCACGCGTACCTTGGCCCCCTTCACCATGTCGGGGCCGGTCACGCTCCAGCTTCCGTCGCCCAGATTGACCCTTCCGCGACCATTCAGGATCGGCTCTTCGAGCACGATGACCTTGCCGATCAGCGCGTCGGCGCGGGCGTTGAGCGTCGAGGTCGCCGGGTTGTCCGCATGCTGAAGCCGCCGCAACGTCCGGCGCAGCCCGACCGCCGAGACGACAGAGATGACAGCGAAGGCAAGCAGCTGCAATTCGAGCGAGAAATCCGGCACGACCAGCAGGAACAGGCCGGCCGCCGCAGCACCGATTGCCAGGAAGAGGAAGACGACGCCCGGCAGCATCATCTCCAGGACGAGCAACACCGCCGCCGCCGCCCACCAGTACCAGAAGACGATCTTGAACATCGCCTAGCCTGCGTTGGGAACGGAGCCGCGCGGCCGCGTGGCCTCGACACCGCGCGCCTGCGCCTCCTTGGCCAGTTCCCCGATGCCGGCAATCGAGGCCATGACGCCCGCTGCCTCGACGGGCAGGAAGAAGACCTTGGCGTTGGGGCTGGAGCCCATCTTCGACAACGCCTCCACATACTTGGTGCCGAGGAAGTAGTTGGTCGCCTGCACGCCGTTGCCGGCGATCGCATCGGCCACGACCGAGGTCGCCTTGGCTTCGGCTTCCGCCATGCGCTCACGGGCCTCGGCATCGCGGAACGCAGCCTCGCGGCGGCCCTCGGCGGTCAGGATGGCCGACTGCTTCTCGCCCTCGGCTCGTTGGATGCTCGATTCGCGGATGCCCTCGGCCTCGAGGATGGTGGCGCGCTTCTCGCGCTCGGCCTTCATCTGCCGGCCCATCGCCACCACGATGTCCTCGGGCGGGGCGATGTCCTTGACCTCGATGCGCAGGACCTTGACGCCCCACGGGCTGGTCGCCTGGTCGATGACGGCGAGCAGGGTATGGTTGATGTCGTTGCGCTTCGACAGGGCTTCATCGAGCGCCATGTTGCCCATCACCGAGCGGATGTTGGTCAGCGCGAGGTTGGTTATGGCGAGGTGGAGGTTCTGGACCTCGTAGGCGGCCCGCGCGGCGTCCACCACCTGGTAGAAGGCCACGGCATCGACCTGGACGGTCGCATTGTCCTTGGTGATGACCTTCTGCGGCGGGATGTCGAGGACATTCTCCTGCATGTTCATCTTGCGGCCGATCGTGTCGACGAAGGGCACGATGAAATGCAGGCCGGGCGTCAGGGTGCGGGTGTAACGGCCGAAACGCTCGATGGTCCAATTGGTGCCCTGGGTCACCGTCTTCACGCCGGCAAAGATCAGCACCAGCGCCACGAGGACGACGGCCAGCACGAAAATCAGCGCACCCGAGATCATTCAGCGTCTCCCTGTATTTCACAGGAAGCCTAGCCCATGGCGGGTCGCCGGGCCATCACGGCAGCCGCTAGTCGGCGGCGGCGGCGAACTCGGTTTGCTTGGCGGGATTTGCCGTCGACGCAGCGGCGACACGCTGGTCGGTCGCGAGCCAGCGATCGAGAAAGCCGTTGATCCAGCGGTCGAGCGGCGGATCGTAGAGCGCGTGCATGGAGAGATGGACGCCACGCTGCTGCGCGCCCGGCATCTTGAGCCGCTCGGCCGCGCTCAGGGTCCAGATGCCCTTCATCTCGAGCGTGACCTCGGGATGGAACTGGAAGCCGAAGGCGTTGGGGCCGCAGCGAAACCCCTGGACCGGGTAACGATCGTTGGTGGCCAGCAGCTCGCAGCACTCCGGGATGGTCATGCCCTCGCGGTGCCACTGGTAGACCTTCATCGGTCCCTTGAACCAGGCGCGACCCGCTTCGGTCGGCTCGACATCGACATAGCCGATCTCGACATGGCCCTCGGGATGAGGCCCGACCCGGCCGCCGGCGACGCGCGTCAGGAGCTGGGCGCCGAGGCAGAGACCGAGGAAGGGCACGCCGGCATCGACGACCTTGGGGATCCAGTCGAGCTCGCACTTGATGCCCGCCAGGGTGCCGCAATCGTTCGCCGACATCGGGCCGCCGAAGATCACCACGCCGGCATAGTCGGACATGTCCTCGGGCAGATTGCAGCCCAGGTTGGGGCAAAGTCGGTGGAGTTCGTAACCGCGCTTTTCGAGCAGGGCGCCGACCCGTCCGGGCCGCGAATGCTGCTGATGCACGACGATCGCTATTTTCTTGGGGGCAATCTTTTGGGGGCCCATTTCTCTACACTGGCCAGACGATACCGTCATGGATTAGCAAGATATGCGCCATGTATGGCAACGACAAGGCGAACGGGTAACAGGGGGACGAAATGGCGCGGCAGCTCGACTTCTACTTCGATTGCTCCAGTCCCTGGACCTACCTCGCCTTCCACGCGGTCCAGCCGCTGGCCCGGGAAGCGGCAGCCGAGATCGTCTGGAAGCCCATCCTGGTGGGTGGCGTGTTCAACGCGGTCAACCAGACCGTCTACGAGAGTCGCGCCAAGCCCAATCCGCGGAAGCAGGCTTACATGCAGAAGGACATGCAGGACTGGGCCCGGCTCTACGGGCTCGCCATCAAGTTCCCGCCGACCGTCTTTCCCGTGAACAGCGTGAAGGCCATGCGCGGCGCCTTCGTGGCAATCGACGAGGGCAAGCTCGCCCCCTACGCCACGGCCGCCTTCGAGGCCTATTGGGGTGACGACCGGGACCTGTCCAAGGAGGACGTGCTGGCCGATATCGCGAAGAAGGCCGGCATCGAGCGGCAGCGCTTCTTCGCCGGCATCGAGACCGATTCTTGCAAGGCGCGGCTGCGCGCCAATACCGACGAGCTGATCGCCCGCGGCGGGTTCGGCAGCCCGACGATCTTCGTCGGCAACGACATGTTTTTCGGCAATGACCGCATGCCGCTGGTCAAGGCCGCGCTGGAGGCCGGCGCCACATGAGCAAGAACGCCGATCCCGATTTCTGGGCCAAGGCCAACGCCCACCTGGTGCGCTATGGCGGCGCCTTCGCACCAGTGATCGCCGAGGGCGCGGCGGGCAACTACTTCACCGACGCCGACGGCCGCAGGATCCTCGATTTCACCTCGGGGCAGATGAGCGCCATCCTGGGCCACAGCCACCGCGAGATCGTCGAGGTGGCGCGCCATTACATCGGCGAGCTCGACCATCTCTATTCGACGATCCTGTCGCGACCGGTCGTCGAGCTGGCGGCGCTGATCGCCAAGGTCTCGCCGGGCAAGCTCGACCGCGTGCTGCTGGTCTCGACCGGCGGCGAGTCGAACGAGGCGGCGCTGCGTGGCCAAGCTGGTGACCGGCCGGCACGAGATCGTGGCCATGAGCCGGTCATGGCACGGCGTCACCGGCGGTGCGGCTTCGGCGACCTATTCGTCGAGCCGCAAGGGCTACGGGCCGCCACAGCCCGGCGCGCTGGTCCTGCCGGCACCGGACACCTATCGCTCGCGCTTCATCGACGATCGCGGCGTCTACGACTGGCTGGGCGAGCTCGATTTCGGCTTCGAGCTGGTCGACCGCCAAGTCGAGCGGCGCCCTGGCCGCCTGCATCGTCGAGCCGATCCTGAGCTCGGGCGGCGTACTGGAGCCGCCGGAAGGCTGGATGGCCGCCCTGGAGGAGAAGTGCCGCGAGCGCGACATGCACCTGATCTTCGACGAGGCGCAGACCGGGCTTGGACGAACCGGCACCCTGTTCGCCTGCGAGCGCGACGGTGTCGTGCCGCAGTATCTCACGCTCTCCAAGACCTTGGGCGCCGGCCTGCCGCTGGCCGCCATGCTGACGACGCCGGAGATCGAGGACCTAGCCGCCGAGCGCGGCTTCCTCTTCTACACGACCCACGCCTCAGATCCCCTGCCCGCCGCGGTCGGCCTCAAGGTCATCGAGGTCATCCTGCGCGACCACTTCACGGAGCGCGCCGCAAGCCTCGGCAAGCGCCTGAAGGACGGGCTGCTGGCGTTGCAGCAGCGCTACGACTGCATCGGCGATGTACGGGGACGCGGGCTGCTGCTGGGTCTCGACCTGGTGAAGGACCGGCGCTCCCGCACGCCGGACCCGGAGCTTGCCCAGAAGGTCGCCCGGACCTGCCTGGAGATGGGGATGATGACCAGCACGGTGCGCGGCGGGTTCGGCATATTTCGCATCGCGCCGCCCCTCACCGTGGACGAGGCCGAGATCGATCTCGGCCTGGAGATCTTCGACCGGGCACTCACCAAAGCTTTACAGTAAGAATTCAGGGAAATCGGCGCTTCCCGTCCCGTAATTGGTATTAGCGTTTGAAACGGGCGGCTAACTGTTGTACCCGCTGGCGGTTTCCGGGCCAATGGCGTTGGGAGTTTGCGGATGATCAAGAGGCTTACACAGGCGGCAGTTCTTGCGGGAAGCATGCTGGCATTGGGCGCCTGCACGCTCGGCGAGTCCAAGACAGCGGCCGCGCCCGTAAAGCCGCCGGCGGCCGACTACCAGGCCCCCGTTCCGCCTTCGCCTCCCGCGGGCCAGATCCGGGCCATTTGCTACAACGCGGCGGACCTCTCCATCGTGCGCGCGCGCATGGTGCAGCAGGAGCTTCAGGTCGTGACCCTGCAGTGCCAAGGCCCCGGCGGCGCCCGCGCCTATGAGAAGGTCTATGCCGATTTCGTCGGCAAGTTCCGCAACGAGTTCGCGACCAACGCCCGCACGCTCTCGCAGATCGCCGGCCGCAAGCGCTTCAACACCGACGTCTTCGTGACGGAAGTCGCCAACCGCACGGCGCAGCGCGCGCCGACGGACAAGGAATTCTGCTCGCGCGGCAAGCGCGCTTTCGACTGGGCGATGGATCCGAAGGTGACGGCCCTGGAGCAGGTGCCGCCGCCGTACGACCTCGGCCCCGAGATGAACATCTTCGCCTGCCCGGCTCAGTAAGCAGACGGGTCAAACAGGACGAGACGAAAGGCGGTCCCGCGGGGCCGCCTTTTCTATATGTGCTGGGCCGCCCGTTCGCCGGGGTCGCGCCCCCCACCCTTCGCGCCGGTGGTGGCAGCCTTCAGCACGGCGAGATAGCCGGGCTTCAGCTCCATCGACAGACGACGGCCCCCGTCCAGCAAGGCGCGATGCGCCTGCGGCAGGCGCCAGCAGGGCACGAACATGAACAGGTGATGCTCGAGGTGATAGTTCACCCAATAGGGCGCCACGAGAAGGCGCATCAGCGGATTGGCGTAGGTCGTCCGGGTGTTGCGCAGAGGATCGTCATTGTCGGGCACGACGGCGTGCTCGGCGATGTTCCGGATGCGGCTCACGAGCTGGTACCAGGTGGCGAGCGGCAGCAGCCACATGACCGGGTAGAGCCACCAGTAACCGGCGGCGGAAAGTCCGGCGAGCAGGACAAGGTTGACGATCAGCGGGCCCTTCTCCTTGCGCCACAGGTTCGCGAGCTGCGTGGCGAGCGGCGCGTCCGCGGGACCCAGCGCACGGCGGAGCTGCTCGCCGCGGCGCAGGAAGGCCGTCCGCCCCGTCAGATCGCGCACGATCTTGCGGCGCAGGCTGGCGCGGCTGGTCGGAAACGCCGCCGAAAGCCCGAGGTCGGGATCCTCGGCCTGCTGCGTGAAGCGGTGATGCTGCAGGTGATAGGGCCGGTAAAGCGTAAGGCTGGTGAACACCGGAAAGGCGCAGAGCCAGCTTCCCACCCAGTCGTTGAGGCGGCGATCGGCAAAGAGCAGCCCGTGCGCAGCATCATGCATCAGGATAGCTATCCCGAGCTGGCGGCCGCCGATCACCATGACGCCCAGCAGGAAGGTGAACGGGTTGGGCCACCAGGCGAACAGCGCCATGCTGCCACCGATCAGTGCCCAGGCATGCAGCACGAGGAGCGCGCCCACCAGATTCGACTTGGCGCCCAGCCTGCGCGTCTGTTCCAAGGTGAGAAATTCGCCGATCCGGCTCATGCCCAAAAGGCTGGTCGCGTCACGGACGACTGTCAACGGCGGTCACGGACCGCTATATGGTCAGCATATGCAACGCAAATCCGTCCGCACCGACGTCCTCGACGTCACTTACGAGGAGCACGGCCCGCCCGACGGTGCGCCGGTGATCCTGCTGCACGGCTTCCCCTACGACGTGCGCGCCTACGACGAGGTCGCGCCGACGCTGGCAGCCGACGGCAACCGTGTGCTGGTGCCCTACCTGCGCGGCTACGGCCCCACCCGCTTCCTTTCGGCCGGCACGCTGCGCTCGGGCGAACAGGCGGCGCTCGGCCACGACCTGCATCAGCTCATGGACGCGCTGGGCATCCAGCGCGCGGCCCTAGCGGGCTACGATTGGGGCGGCCGGGCGGCCTGCATCGTCTCGGCGCTGTGGCCCGAGCGCGTGCGCTGCCTCGTGAGCTGCACCGGCTACAATCTCCAGAACATCGCGGCCTCGGTCGAGCCGGCTCCCGCCGAGACCGAGCACCGCCTCTGGTACCAATACTATTTCAACACCGAGCGCGGCCGCGCCGGCCTCACCAAGGACCGCCGCGGCGTCTGCAAGCTGCTGTGGAACCTGTGGTCGCCGGAATGGACATTCGACGATGCGACGTTCGAGAAGACCGCGTCGTCGTTCGACAATCCCGACTTCGTTGATGTGGTGATCCAGTCCTACCGACACCGCTACGGCTACACCAAGGGCGATCCCACGCTCGAACCGATGGAAGCGCTGCTGGCGAAGCAGCCGGCCATCCCGGTGCCGACCATCAACCTCCACGGCGCCGCCGACGGCGTCGGTCCCGCCTCCGATCGCGACGGCAAGACCGAGAAGTTCACCGGCGGCTACGAGCGGCGCATGCTGCCGCGCATCGGCCACAACGTGCCCCAGGAGGCGCCGGCCGATACGGTCGCGGCCCTGCGCGATCTCATGAAGGAAACCAAGCAATGACAGCCATCGCCCTGATCGGGTCCACGGGCAATATTGGCAGCCACATCCTCGACGAGGCGCTTGCGCGCAAGCATACCGTCACCGCCATCACCCGCGACGCCTCGAAGCTGAAGCCACGGCCCGGCATGGTGGTGAAGCAGGGCAGCACGACCGACGCCCTGTCGATGGCGGCGATCCTGAAGGGACACGACATCGTCGTGGCCTCGGTGAAGTGGAACGAGGCCAGCGTCCATCACGTGCTGGACGCCGTGCGCAAGAGCGGCGTGAAGCGCGTCCTGTTCGTGGTCGGCGCCGGCAGCCTGCTGCGCGCCGACGGCCGCACCCATCTCGATCACATGGCCGACCGGGGCATCCAGCCGCCGACCTCGAAGCCCGCCTCCCTGGCGCTGGAAGAGGTGCGCAAGGTCAAGGACCTCGACTGGACCGCCATCTCGCCGCCCACCTCGATCCAGCCCGGCGAGCGGACCGGCAAGTTTCGCCTCGGCAAAGATCAGTTGCTCGAGGACAAGGACGGCGTGAGCCAGATCAGCCGCGAGGATTTCGCGGTCGCCATCGTGAACGAGATCGAGAAGCCCAAGCACGTCCGCAAGCGGTTTACGGCGGCGTATTAGATCAAACCATCAGAGATCGCCTGCTTCCCCATTCAGATGGGGAAGTGCCCCGTCATACGGGGCGATGGGGTCATGAGCATTGCAAGCCTATGACCCCGTCGTCGTAAAACGACGACACCTCCCCATTTGAATGGGGAGGCTGGTGATCCTGCTTCGCTGGCCCTACTCAAGCGTCTCGAGCAGGCGCGCGCAGAGGTAGGTGCGCGGTTCCAGCGAGGAATAGTAGATCTGCTCGATGATGGCGTGGGCGCCCTTGCCATCGGCGCCGAGGCCGTCGAGCGTCGGGATGCCGAGGGCGGCGGTGAAGTTGCCGTCGCTGCCGCCGCCGGTCAGCGGCACGTCGTTCAGCTCCTTGCCGATCTCGCGATAGATCGCCTGCGCCTTCTGGAAGAGATCGGTGATGCCCGCATCCTTCTGGTAGGGCGGACGATTCATGCCGCCCTCGACCGAGAGTTCGACCTCCTTGCCGATCGGCTCGAGGTTCAGGAACCAGTGGGTCATCTCCTCGGCCAGCTGCATGCTGGGCACGCGCAGGTCGACGTCGATCGAACATTCGGCCGGCGTCACGTTGACGCCCGAGCCGCCGCGGATCAGGCCGACATTGCAGGTGATGCCGCGGGCATAGTCGGTCTTCTCCTCGATGCGCACGATCTGGCGCGCGATCTCGAGGATGGCGCTGCGGCCGTCCTCATGGCGCACGCCGGCATGCGCGGCGCGGCCCTTGGCCGTCAGGGTGAAGCGACCCACACCTTTACGCGACGTCACGACCTTGTCGCCGTCGCGGCCCGGTTCCATCACCAGCGCATATTTGTGGCCCTTCGCCGCTTCCTCGATACGGGCGCGCGAGGTCGGGCTGCCGACCTCTTCCTCGGGAATGAACAGGAAAGTGACGGGCAGTTTTGTCTTCTTGCCCTGGCGGACCAGGTGGCGCAGGGCATAGTAGGCGATGTAGCCGCCCGCCTTCATGTCGTAGATGCCGGGGCCGAAGACGCTGTCGCCTTCCTGGCGGATCTTCAACTCCTTCTCCTTCATCCCGAGCGGATGCACCGTGTCGAGATGGGCAAGGACCAGAATGCCCTTGCCCTGCCCCGTGCTCCATTCGGCCGGGGTCTTGGCTTCCAGGATGTCGCCGAAGCCGTCGCGGCCCGGTGTACGATCCAGGTCGAGGCCAAGGTCGCGGAACTGGCCCTCGACCTTGTCGACCATGACATTGACCGCCTTCGCGTCGTGGCTCGGGCTCTCGATCTCGATCCACTCGACGATGCCCTCCAGTATCTCCTTGGGGTCGATCTTGGGCTCGTTCTTCATGTTCGCGGCGGCCATTGTCGTCAGTCCTCTGTGCTCAGATCGGATCCCAGGTGAAGTACTCGGGCGAGCGCTTCAGGTCCGTGAAGTAGGGCTTCATCGACGGCACGGCGTGCTCGGCGATGTCCTCCAGCGTCCAGCCCTCGGAGTTATGCACGGAGCGTACCGGGCGGTTGGCGTTGAACAGCATGATCTCGTTCATGCGCACGCCGAAGATCTGCGAGGTGATGCCCTGCTCCTGCGCCGAGTCTGACAGCAGGTAGACGGCCATCGGCGCGATCTTGGCCGGGGTCATCTTCTTGGAACGCTCCAGGCGCGCCTTCTGCGCCTCGGTGTCGGCGGGGATGGTCCCGATCATGCGCGTCCAGGCAAAGGGCGAGATGCAGTTGGAGCGGACGTTGAACGCCGCCATGTCGAGGGCGATCGAGCGCGACAGGCCGATGATGCCCATCTTGGCCGCTGAGTAGTTGGCCTGGCCGAAATTGCCGACGAGGCCGGAGGTCGAGGTGAAGTGCACGAAGGCACCCGACTTCTGTTCCTTGAAGTAGTTGGCGGCGGCGCGGCTGGTGTTGAACGAGCCGTTGAGATGGACGTCGATGACCATCTTCCAGTCCATGTGACTCATGCGATGGAAGATGCGGTCGCGCAGGATGCCGGCATTGTTGATGACGCCGTCGATGCGGCCGAAATTCTCGACCGCGGCCTTGACCATGCGCTCGGCACCGGCCGGATCGGCCACGCTGTCGCCGTTCGGGACGGCCTTGCCGCCGGCCGCCGCGATCTCGGCGCAGACCTTCTCGGCCGCCGTCGCGCTGCCGGAACCCTCGCCGTCGACGGCGCCGCCGAGATCGTTGACCACGACCTTGGCGCCTTCCTTGGCCGCCAGCAGAGCCATCTCGCGGCCGATGCCGCCGCCCGCGCCGGTGACCAGCACGACCTTGTCCTTCAACATGTTTGCCATAGTCTTCTTCTCCCTCTTCACTACTGATCCACTTTCGGGGCGCGCGGCTCGCCGCGCAACAGTCGCGCGCTCAGCACCGTCGCAATCGCGAACGGCGTGAGGCCGATCACCATCGGCATCGCGATGTAGCGGCTGCCGATCACCGTGAGTGCGGCTACCGCGATCGTGCCCATGGCGCCCATGCCCATCTGCGCAAGACCTGCCAGCGACGAAGCCGTACCGGCCAGCCGCGGATAGAGGCCGACCGCACCGGCATTGGCATTGGCCACGATCATGCCCGTGCCGAAGCTCAGCAGCATGTGCGGCCCGATGATGGCCCACCAGGTGACGATGCCGGAGAGCGAAAGCGCCCCCATGCCGATCAGTGCCGCCACGTGGAACCAGCCCGAATACATGATGATGTCGACCGGCGCGACGCGGCCGACCAGCCGGTTGTTCACGAAGGTGCCCAGCGTGAAGCCGCCGACCGCGAGCAACGCGATCAGGCCGAACTCGCGGGGGCTGAAGCCCATGCTCTCCTGCAGCACGAAGGGCACGCCCGCCAGCATGCCGAAGTTCAGGGCGAAGGCGAAGCCGAGCGGCAGGACATGGCCCAGGAAGCGGCGATCGCGCAGCATTTCGCCCGAGCCGCGCAACAGGCTCGACATATCGATACGCTCGCTGCGGAACGTGTTGGTCTCACGCAAGCCCGCCCAGGTCACCAGGAACAGGATCGTGCCGAAGCCGCCCACGAGCCAGAAGGTCGCGCGCCAGCTCGCCCATTCGCCGAGGAAGCCGCCGATGGTCGGCGCCAGCGACGGTGCGATGTTCTGGCCGAGCGAGATCCAGCTCATGACCAGCGGCATTTCCTTGAACGTGTAGGCATCGCGTGTCAGCGCGCGGCCCAGCACCGCCCCCGACGCCGCGCCCAGCCCCTGCAGGATGCGCAAGCCGATCAGGCCGCTGATCGACAGGGCGAAGGAACAGGCGAAGCTGGTGACTGCAAAGAACAGCAGGCCGCCCAGCAGGACCGGCCGCCGCCCGTAACGGTCGCTGAGCGGGCCATAGAAGAGCTGGCCGACGGCAAAGCCCAGCATGTAGGTGGTGAGGGTCAGCTTCACGTTGTCAGGTGTCGCCAGCAGCTCGTGACCGACCGATGGCATGACCGGCGTGTAGATACTCATGGTGAGCGGGCCGAAACTGCTCAGCGCCACCAGGAGGGCAATGTAGGCAGGCGAACGCGGCGCGAGGTTCACTTGGGTTTCGCTTCCGCAGCACCTTCGGCGCCGAAATCGCCGCCCAGTGCCATATCCCCTTGGGCCATCTCCTCCTGCGCCTTCGTCATGCGCGGGTAATAATGGCGGAAGGCACCGCGGATCTCGTCAAACGGGATGTCGGCGAACACGCCGCGATAGGCGAGATATTCCATGTGGCGGCGGCCGCTGAGATCGAACGGGTGATAGATCGAATCGCCCACGGCGTCCCAGTCGAGCGGCTTCAGGCCGAACCTGTCGGTGAGCTCGCGGTTGAAGGCCGGCGTCGCCTTGATCCAGCGCCCCTCCAGCCAGACGTCGGTATAGCCGTGATAGTAGAAGACGTCGCTGCCCATCAGTTCCGACAGTCGTTGTGTCGTCATGTGGTTGCGCACGTCTGCGTAGCCCAGGCGGGCCGGGATACCGGCGGCACGGCAGACCGCGGCCATGACACCCGCCTTGTTCACGCAGTATCCGTGTCCGGAAGCCACCGTGGCGCTGGCGCGATAGGCCTCGCGCTTCATCGGCGTGTTGTAGGGATCGTAGCGCAGCTCGTCCCGCACGGCGTAGTAAAGGCGCAGTGCCTTCTCGCGGTCGCTGCCCTCGCCGGCCACGCGCCTTGCGTAGGCCACGATTATCGGGTGTTGTGAATCGATCAAGTCGCCCGGTTGCCGATAGGCCTCGAAGCTGGCGCCGTCACGAATGACGTCGTCGGCCGGGGTCCTGAAGGAATCGTAATCCACCATGTGCGGCAAATCCTTTAAGGCAAGAGGCGGGAAAGTCCATGAGCGACGGCGCGCAATTCACCCATGCGCATATGGTGCGCTTCGAACGGCCCCTGCCCGGCCCGCCCTCGCAGGTGTGGAATTTCCTGGCCGATCCCGGACGCCTGCCCGGCTGGTATGGCGACGGCAGGATCGAGCCACGGGTCGGCGGTGCCGTCTCGCTGATGGGCGGCCATATCCGCGGCGTGGTCACGCAATGGCAGCCGCCGGGGCGCCTCGCCTATACATGGAACGTGTACAATCCAGGCGACGCGACGTCGCCCTACCCTGAGTCCTATCTCATCCTGACGCTTGCGCCTTCAGCAGGGGGCACTCTCCTGACGCTCGAACACCTGCCGGTGCTGGACACGTTCGTGAAACTGAACGCCATGGGCTGGCATACGTTCATCGACATGGTCGAGGCCGCCGTCCGCGGCGCGACCGTCCATGACCGCGACCACTACATGGCGCAGAACGCCGCGCGCTATGGTGTGGATCTGGACAACCCGCAGGGCTGATCGCTACTCGACCGACACGGTCCGGCGGATTTCCTCGTTCCTGAAGCCGATCATCATCGGCCGCGCGAGACCCGGCAGGCTGACAACGTCGTAGAGTTCGTTGATCACGCCCTCGAGCCGCAGCCAGTGCGCAACGTCGCCGGTTCGCGTGTCGATCACGAACACGCCGCAGCGCGGGCCGACCTTGGCGTCGGCCAGACGGTCCTGCAGCGGCAGGCCGGCGAAGGTGCGGTTGTCGCGCGGCTCCGAGAGGCCCACGAGCGCATAAGGGCCGACGAAGTCGAGCCCGCGGAGATATCCCGGACAGAAGGCCAGCGGCTCGAAGCGGCCCGTCGACAGATCGACCGTGCCGACCTCGCCCGCGCCCGAGTTCAGCACCCAGAGCTTGCCCTCGTGCAGGCGCGGCGAATGGGGCATCGAAAGGCCGCGGCAGACGACCTCGCCCGAGGCGACATCGACCACGACACCACCGCCGGCGCGATGATCGCGCCAACCGTCGGCGACATCGGTGTCGGAGACGCAGGTGACATAGGCCGGCTTGCCGTCGCGCATCGCCAGGCCGTTCAGATGGCAGCGATCCTCCGGCGCCAGCCGGGAAATGAAGGAGGGCTTCCACAGAGGCTTGAAGCTGTGCGTCTCGCTGACCGTCGCGAGGCAGGAGAACAGCGTGTTGACGAAGACCAGCTTGCCGTCGGCGTCGAAGGCGACATCGTGAACGTCGAGGTCGGCGGTGTAGGTCGCCGATTGCGGGACGAACAGCGCGTCGTAGCCAGCGGCGCCGGGCGTTCCGCGGGCAGCGTCGACGAAGCTGGTGATCTGGATCATCGACGCGATGGCCAGGCGTGAATCGTGGAACGCCATGCCCATCGGCCGCTCCAGCGTGCGTTCGAACACCGAGAGCCGGCCACCCGCCTGCTTGTTGGTGCCGATCAGGATCACCTTGCCGCTCTGGTAAGTCGAGAGCGCGAGGCTGCCGCCGCTATCGGCCAGCCAATTCGGGAACTAGCGCGACGTGGTCACGACGAAGGCCGGCTTTTCCTGTCCGGCGGGCGGGGCTGCAGTATTCTCCACGGCGTGTCGGCACCTTAGATCGAATGGAGGATCAAAGCGACGGCGGCGCGTCGGCGTCGGATTTCACCAGGAAGTGGGCATTGGCCGTTGCGACCGGGCGCGAGCGGTCTTCCTGCCAGGCTTCGGCGAAGACGTTGACCATCCGCCTTCCCTGCTTGGTCACTTTGGCGCACGCGATCACGTCGACCGGCCGCGCCGAGCGCAGGTAGTCGACGGTGATGTTGACGATCTTCGGCACCGTCTCGGTCTCCGTCTCCCACAGGAGATGGAAGATCGCGGCCATCTCGAGCATCGCGCCCAGCGTGCCGCCATGGATCGCCGGCAGGAACGTGTTGCCGATCAGCTCCGGGTGATAGCGCATGCGGGTCAGCAGCTCGCCGGTGCCGTTCTCCGGCGCGATCTGCATCCAGCGCGCATAGGGAATGGTCTCGGCGAGGCGGGCGACGTTGCCTTCCTTGCGCGCCTCGGCGAGGCGTTCGAGAAGCGCGCTCATGGCTTGTCCACCAGGGCGGGCCGCGTCGCCTTGCCCTTGGTGCCCAGCATGAAGGTCCCGGCCGCCGCCGCGATCGGGTCCTTGGCATCGCCGTGATGGGCGAAGGCGCGTGTGAAGGCCACGGACCGCGTGATGCGGTAGCACTCGGCCTCGGCGATCACCGCCTTGCCGGGCTCCGCCGGCCGCACATAGTCGATGCGCAGATCGAGCGTCGCAAAGGGCTCCGGCGCCTTCAGCATGGTGGCTACCGACATGCCGCAGCAGCCGTCGAGCATGGCGGTGAGCGGTCCGCCCGCCAGCACGCCCGTCTCCGGATTGCCCACGAGCTCTTCGCGCCAGTCGAGCTGCATCGAGGCAAAGCCGCGCGAGGCGCCGATCACCTTCAGGCCCAGCGCCTTGTTGTGCGGGATGTTGTCGGAGAACCACTGCTGGAAGAGCGCGATGCGCGCGTCCCTGTCCATCTACAGCCCCATCTGGCGGGCGGCGAGATCCTTCATGATCTCGGTCGAGCCGCCGCCGATCGACATGACCTTGGTCTCGCGATAGATGCGCTCGACCTTGGCGCCGCGCAGGTAGCCCGCGCCGCCGAACACCTGCATCGCCTCGTTGGCGCAGAACTCCATGGTCGAGGTCGCGAGGTTCTTCAGCATGCAGATCTCGGCGACCGGCTTCTCGCCCTGCCCGACCCTGTAGGCCAGCAGCTCGAGCGTCGACTTCACGGCGTTGATGCGCATCGCCATGTCGACCAGCCGGTGGCGCACCACCTGGTTGGCAATCAGCGGCTTGCCGAAGGTATGGCGCTCGCGGGCATAGGCGATCGCCTCGTCGAGGCAGACCTTGGCGTAGCCGCAGGCGCCGGCCGACATGCCCAGCCGCTCGGAATTGAAGTTCAGCATGATGCCGATGAAGCCGCGATTCTCCTCGCCGATCAGGTTCTCGACCGGCACCTTCACATTGTCGAAGAAGAGCTGGGCGGTGTCGGACGCCCACCAGCCCATCTTCTTCAGCTTGGTGCGCGCGAAGCCCTCGCGGTCCCTCTCGATCAGCAGCAGCGAGACGCCACCCGCCCCCGGACCGCCGGTGCGGACGGCGACCGTGTAGTAGTCGGCCCGCATGCCGGAAGTGATGAACATCTTGGAGCCGTTGACGACATAGTGGTCGCCCTCGCGCCGCGCCGTGGTCTTGAGGTTCGCCACGTCGGAGCCGCCGCTGGGCTCGGTAATGGCCAGCGCGCTGATCTTCTCACCCGCCAGCACCTCGGGCAGAACCTTGCGCTTCATCCATTCCGGGCCCAGGGCCGCGATCGGCGGGGAACCAATCGTGTGGCTGTTGAGGCTGGCATTGAGGCCACCACTGCCGTGGCGCGCCATCTCCTCGGCCTTCACGATGCCGAAGAAGGGATCGGTCGGGACGCCGCCATGTTCCTCGGGGAAACCGAGCTGCAGCAGGCCGGCGGCCGAGGCCTTGCGATAGAGCTCGCGCGGGAACTCCTCCGCCTCGTCCCACTGGTCGACATGGGGCATGATCTCGCGATCGACGAAGCGCCGCACGGTGCTTCGGAACGCCTCGTGCTCCTCGGTATAGAACGGCGACGGCGGCCGGCCCGAGGGCACGGCCTGCTCGGCGAGCGACATGAAAATTCTCCGGTAACGAGCAGTGGATCGGCCAACAGTACAGTGCGTAGCTTGAAAATCCATTGACTCTCCGCAGCGCTGCCATGTCTTATGATTCAAGCTAAACGCGAAGCCAATAAACGGCCGGTTTACAGGGTAGGAGAATGCTCGATTTCATCCAGCAGCTGGTGAGCGGAATCGCGCTCGGCTGCGTTTACGGGCTCATCGCGCTGGGCTTCGTCCTCATCTACAAAGCGACGGAAGTCGTGAACTTCGCCCAGGGCGACCTGATGATGCTGGGCGGGTTCTTCGTCTTCACCTTCATCGGCCTGATCGGCCTCGACTACTGGCTGGGCTTCCTGTTCGCCGTCTGCGGCATGGCGGTGTTCGGCATGGCGACCGAGCGTATCCTGATCCGGCCGATCCTGGGCTATCCGCAGTTCTCCATCGTCATGGCGACGATCGGGCTGGGCTACTTTCTGCGCTCCGTCGCCGGCATGATCTGGGGCACCGACGACCTCAAGATCGACACGCCCTTCTCGACCGGCGTGCTGAAGCTCGGCGATCTGGTGATCGCCCACGACAAGCTCTCGGTGATCGTGGCCACCGTCATCCTCTGTGTCGTGCTCTACGCCTTCTTCAACTACACGCGGCTCGGCACCGCCATGCGCGCCACGTCGGAGAACATGCTGGCGGCCTATTACATGGGCATCCCGGTGAAGCGGGTCGTGTCGCTGATCTGGGCGATCAGCGCCGCGGTGGCCGCGACCGCGGGCGTGCTGCTGGCGCCCATCACCTTCATCCATTCGAACGTAGGTCTGGCGCTCGGCCTCAAGGCCTTCCCGGCGGCGGTGCTGGGCGGCTTCGGCTCGATCCCCGGCGCACTGATCGGCGGGCTCATCATTGGCGTCATCGAGACCTTGGCCGGCTTCTACCTGCCGCAAGGCTGGAAGGACGTGGCGCCGTACATCGTGCTGCTGATCGTCCTGCTGGTCCGGCCACACGGCCTGTTCGGTCCCAGCATGCGCAAGAAGGTCTGAGCCCATGCGTTTCGTCTTCAAGACCGATTACGACCAGGACATCAAGCTGCTGAAGCACAGCGGCTACTGGTGGTCCTACGGACTGCTGCTGGCCGTGACCATCGCCGCCCCCTATCTCGTGGGCAGCTATCTGCAAAGCCAGATCGTCTTCGTCTTCATCTACGCCATAGTCGGCGTCGCGCTGATCATCCTCACCGGCTTCACCGGCCAGGCCTCGCTGGGCCATGCCGCCTTCCTGGCGATCGGCGCCTATACCGCGGGGTTCATGCAGAGCCAGGGCATATCGTTCATCGTCTATTTCCCGGCGGCGGCCATCATCACCGGCGCGGTCGGGGCGATGGTCGGCTTCCCGGCGCTGCGTCTCAGCGGCATCTACCTGGTGATCGCCACCATCGCCTTCGCCTTCATCGTCGAGGAGATCCTGGCGCGCTGGGAATCGGTGACCCACGGCAACGAGGGCATGCGGGTGCGCACCATCGACCTGCTCGGCCAGCCCCTGCCGCGCGACGGCGACTCCTTCTACTTCCTCTGCCTGCTGGTGCTGATCGGCTCGATCCTGCTGGCGCTGAACCTGCTGCGCTCGCCCACTGGCCGCGCCTTCATCGCCATCCGCGACTCCGAGACCGCGGGCAAGAGCATGGGCATCGACCTCGCCGCCTACAAGGTGAAGTCTTTCGCCATCAGCGCCGCCCTCACCGGCATGGCGGGCGTGCTGTTCGCCCACAAGATGTCCTTCATCTCGCCCGAGATGTTCACTCTGTTGCTCTCCATCGAGTTCATCATGGTGATCATCATCGGCGGCGCCTTCGGGGTGCACGGCGCGGTGCTGGGCGCGATCTTCATCGTGATGGTCGATCCGTTCCTGACCGCCCTGAAGGACGACGTCCCGGTGCTGGGCGCCAGCCTCGCCACCACGCTGGGCATGGCGCCCGAAGGCGCCGGCAAGCTGCGCGATACCATGTCGGCGATCGGCTCTGCCGCCGGCCTCAAGGGCGCGATCTACGGCCTGATCATCATGATGTTCATCCTGTTCGAGCCCTACGGCCTCTACGGCCGCTGGCTCAAGGTGAAGCTCTTCTTCCAGCTCTTCCCGCTCTACAAGAAGGCCACCTTCAAGCGCCAGAAGACCTACGTGAAGTCGGAGCGCAACCGATGAGCTTCTTCACGGTAGACGGCATTTCGCTGCAGTTCGGCGGCCTCAAGGCGGTCGACAGCGTGAGCTTCAGCGTCGATAAGGGCGAGATCTTCACTATCATCGGGCCCAACGGCGCCGGCAAGACCTCGATCTTCAACCTGATCTCGCGGCTCTACGACCCGACCTCGGGCAAGCTGTTCTTCGAGGGCCGCGACATCACCGAGGTGCCGGCCCACCAGATCGCCAAGCTCGGCATCGCCCGCACCTTCCAGAACATCGAGCTGTTCGAGAATGCCAGCATGCTGGCCAACTTGCTGGTCGGCCGGCACTGCCACGCCACCACGCAACTCTGGCAGGACATGCTGTTCCTGCCGTCGGTGCGGCGCGCCGAGCGGGAGCATCGCCGCAAGGTCGAGGAAGTGATCGAGTTCCTCGACCTGCAGCCCTATCGCGAGAAGCTGATCGCGGGCCTTCCCTACGGCGTGCGCAAGGTGATCGAGGTCGCCCGCGCGCTCTGCTCCGAGCCCAAGCTCATCCTGCTCGACGAGCCCTCCTCCGGCCTCAACGTCGAGGAGACCGACGACATGTCGTTCTGGATCCGCGACATCCGCACCGAGCTCGGTGTCACCGTGCTGATGGTCGAGCACGACATGACCCTGGTGAACCGCGTGTCGGACCGCGTGCTGGCGTTGAACTACGGCAAGGTGCTGGCCTCGGGCACGCCGGCCGAGGTGCAGGCGCATCCCGACGTCATCGCCGCCTATCTCGGCGCCTGAGCGGAGCAGGACATGAGCGACGATCCGATCCTGAAGGTCTCCAACATCGAGAGCTACTACGGCCCGATCATGGCGATCCGCGGCGTCAGCCTGGCCGTGCCGCGCGGCAAGATCATCACCGTGCTGGGCGCCAATGGCGCGGGCAAGACGACGATCCTCAAGACCATCTCGGGCGTACTCGATCCGCTCAAGGGCACGATCGAATTCGAGGGCAAGCCGATCCAGCGCATGGATGCCGACAAGATCGTGCGGCTCGGTCTCAGCCACGTGCCGGAAGGCCGCGAGGTCTTCCCGTTCCTGTCGGTGCGCGAGAATCTCGCGATGGGCGCCTTCTTGCGCAAGGACCGCGACGGCGTCGCCAAGGATCTCGAAAAGATCTTCGTCTACTTCCCGCGCCTCAAGGAGCGCATCGACCAGCCGGCCGGTTCCCTGTCGGGCGGCGAGCAGCAGATGCTGGCGATCAGCCGCGCCCTGATGAACCGGCCGAAGCTCCTACTGCTCGACGAGCCGTCGCTCGGCCTCTCGCCGCTGCTGGTGAAGGAGATCTTCAGCATCATCCGGCGGGTCAATGCCGAGGAAGGCACGTCGATCCTGCTGGTCGAGCAAAACGCCAAGATGGCGCTGGAGACGGCGCATTACGGCTACGTGCTCGAGGTCGGCCGGGTCGTGATGGACGATACCTGCGAGCGGCTGATGAACAGCAAGGACATCCAGGAGTTCTATCTCGGCGCCAAGGAAGAGAGCGCCCGCGGCGAACGCCGCTGGAAGAAGAAGAAGAACTGGCGCTGACGGGAGCGAGGAAACCATGCCCACCAAAGCGACGCTGACGGTTGCCGAAACCCTGCCCAAGAGCTTCCTGCTGTCGTGCAAAACGCGCGGCGAGCGGCCGGCGATGCGCGAGAAGCTCTACGGCATCTGGAACGCTATCTCCTGGAACCAGTGGCTGGAGCGGTCGAAGTCGGTAACCTTCGCATTGCACGAGATCGGCTTCCGCCCCGGCGACGTCGCCTCGGTGCTGGCCAACACCGTGCCGGAATGGAACTACGCCGACTTCGGCATCCTGTGCGCGGGCGGCGTCTCCTCCGGCATCTATCCCACAGACTCGGCCAAGCAGGTCGAATACCTGATCAACGATTCGAAGACCTCGGTCCTGTTCGTCGAGGATGACGAGCAGCTCGACAAGGCGCTCGAAGTGCGCGACCGCTGCCCGACCTTGCGCAAGATCGTCGTGTTCGACATGGAAGGATTGCGTACCTTCAACGATCCGATGGTGGTCTCACTCGACGAATTCATGGCCGCAGGCCGCAACTACGGCCAGGGCAAGGATACGCTGTTCGAGGAGCTGGTTGCCTCGCGCAAGCCCGACGACCTCGCCATCCTGGTCTACACGTCGGGCACGACGGGCCCGCCCAAGGGTGCGATGCACAGCCATCGCAACGTCGTCTACACGATGCAGAACTGCATGCACCCGGAACTCTCGCTCTCCTGGTACGAGGGTGACGAGCGCCTGGCCTTCCTGCCGCTCTGCCACGTCGCCGAGCGTATCGCCGGCAGCTATTACTCGGTCGCGACCGGCGTCTGCTCCAACTTCGCCGAGAGTCCCGAGACGGTGCCGGACAATATCCGCGAGGTGCAGCCCACCCTGTTCGGCGCCGTGCCGCGCGTCTGGGAGAAGTTCTACGCCGGCATCATGATTGCCCTGAAGGACGCGACGCCCTTCCAGCAATGGGCCTACAAGCGGGCACTCGCCGCCGGCCTCGCCATCGCGGACGCGCGGCTGGCGCGGCGCGAGCCGACGGCCCTGGAGAAGCTGCAGTTCCAGGTGGCCTACCAACTGGTGCTGAAGAACATCCGCCGCATGATCGGGCTGGACCGCTGTCGCTGGCTGTTCACCGGCGCGGCACCGATCTCGCCCGAGCTGATCCGCTGGTACCTGGCACTTGGCCTCGACATGTTCGAGGTCTACGGCCAGACGGAGAATTGCGGGCTGGCGACGGCGATGCCGGCCAACGCCATCAAGCTCGGCACGGTCGGCAAGTCGGTGCCCTACGGCCAGGTCAGCATCTCGCCGGTCGGCGAGATCCTGATCAAGGGCGACATGGTGTTCATGGGCTACCTGAACCAGCCCGAGAAGACCGCCGAGACCGTCGACAAGGACGGCTGGCTGCACACCGGCGACGTCGGCCTGATCGACGACGAGGGTTACGTCAAGATCACCGACCGGATGAAGGACATCATCATCACGGCGGGCGGCAAGAACATCACGCCGTCGGAGATCGAGAACCAGCTCAAGTTTTCGCCCTATATCAGCGACGCGGTTGTGATCGGCGACAAGCGCGCCTACCTCACGTGTCTGGTGATGATCGAACGCGAGACGGTGGAGAAGTTCGCCCAGGATCTCGACGTCCCCTTCACCAACTACACCAGCCTGTGCCGCTCCAAGGAGGTGCAGGACCTGATCTGGTCGGAGATCGAGCGGGTCAACGCCAACTTCGCGAGGGTCGAGACGATCAAGCGCTTCTACCTGATCGAGCAGCAGCTCACGCCCGAGGACGAGGAGCTGACGCCGACCATGAAGCTCAAGCGGTCGTTCGTGAACACCAAGTACAAGGACCAGATCGACGCGATGTACCGCCCTCAAGCCGCCTGAGTTCAATACAGTTCCGTAAAGCGTAGTGGAGGAAACAAGTAGTCATGCGTTCGTTTAGCGTAAAAGCCGCCCTGCTGGGTGGCGTGTTCGGCCTCGCCGCGCTGCCGGCGATGGCGCAGCAGACCAAGGTCACCAATCAGGGCATCGCGCCCACCGAGATCGTGCTGGGCACCCATCAGGATCTCTCCGGCCCCATCAAGTCCTGGGGCGTTCCCGTCACCAACGGCATGAAGATGGCCGTCGACGAGATCAACACGGCGGGCGGCATCAACGGCCGCAAGCTGAAGCTGATCGTCGAGGATGTGGGCTACGACCCCAAGCGCGCCGTTCTCGCGACGCAGAAGCTCGTGGAGAAGGACAAGATCTTCGCCATGCTGGCGCCGCTGGGCTCGCCCACGGTGCTCGCCGCGCAGGACACCCTGCTCGAGGCCGGCGTCCCGCAGCTCTTCCCGGTCACCTCGGCCGAGTTCACCTACAAGATGGACCCGAAGAACCCGCAGGACCGGCTGAAGTTCAACAACGTCCCGCCCTACACCGAGAGTGTGCGCGCCGGCGCCCGCGACCTGATGAAGGAAAAGGGCATCAAGAAGCCCTGCGTGATCTACCAGGACGACGAGTTCGGCAAGAACGTGCTCGACGGCTTCACCCAGGCCGTGGCCGACGTGAAGCTGACCGCCGGTGCGACGACCAGCTACAAGCGCGGCGCGTCGGACTTCTCCTCGCAGGTCGCCAAGATGAAGTCGGAAGGCTGCGACTTCGTCGTCATGGGCACCGTGGTGCGCGAGACCGTGGGCGTCATGGCCGAGGGCCGCAAGATCGGCTTCTCGCCGATCTACTTCGGCAGCCCCGCCGCCAACGTCGTCGAGGTCCCGGCGCTGGGCAAGGACGTGGTCGAGGGCTTCTATGCCGTCGGCGGCATGGAGATCCCCTACCGCGACACCGCCACGGGCAAGGCCAAGGAATGGGCCGACGCCTACTTCAAGCTCTACAACATGGAGCCGAACACCCAGGCGGCCCTGGGCTACAACGACGTCATGACCTTCGCCCATTACGCCAGGCTGGCGGGCAAGGACCTGACCGGCGCCAAGCTCCTGACCGCCATGGAGTCGGGTGACGTCTTCCAGGACATCTTCAACTCGCCACCGGTGAAGTTCTCGCCCACCGAGCACCTGTCGGCCACGATCTTCCTGCAGCAGCAGATCAAGGACGGCCGCTGGGTCGTGCTGAAGCGCGACCTCAAGAACTGATCCCAACGCCCTCGACGGCAAAGGCCCGTGCTGTCCCGGGCCTTTTCTTTTGCCCTCCGGAATCCGCCGTTTCGCCGTGCATAACGGCTGCGAAACTGCTCTACTCCCGTATAAGTCGCAAAAAGCGACGACGGACCGGGTCGTGTGCGCCACCCGCCGGAGAGTCAAAGAGCGCAGCAGTGGAGGAAACGGACAATGCATCTCAAGGCATTCGCGGTGACGCTTGCCTGCTCGACGGCGCTGGCAGTCACGCCCGCGCTCGCGCAGACCAAGGTCACCAATCAGGGCATCACGCCGACCGAAATCGTCATCGGCACGCACCAGGATCTCTCGGGCCCGATCAAGACCTGGGGCGTCCCGGTCGCCAACGGCATGAAGCTCGCCGTCGAGGAGATCAACGCCGCGGGCGGCATCAACGGCCGCAAGCTCAAGTTGATCATCGAGGACAGCGCCTACGATCCCAAGAAGGCCGTGCTCGCCAGCCAGAAAATGATCGAGAAGGACAAGGTGTTCGCCATGATCGGCGGCATGGGCTCCGCTCCGGTCATCGCCGCGCAGGACATCCTGTTTGACGCCGGCGTGCTGCAGCTCTTCCCGCTGACCGCCGCCGAGTTCACCTACAAGTTCGACGCCGGCAAGCCGCAGGAGCGGCTGAAGTTCAGCAACCTTCTGCCCTATGTCGAGAGCACCCGCGCCGCCGTGAAGTACATGGTCGAGTGGAAGAAGCCCACGAAGCCCTGCCTGATGTACCAGGACGACGAGTACGGCAAGAACGTGCTCGACGGCTTTACCCAGCAGCTCGACGCCATGAAGCTGAAGCCCGCGTCCATCACGACCTACAAGCGCGGCGCCTCCGACTTCAGCGCCCAGGTCGCCAAGATGAAGTCCGACGGCTGCGACCTCGTCGTGCTGGGCACCATCCTGCGCGAGACGATCGGCGCCATCGCCGAAGCCAAGAAGCTCGGCTGGGACGTCACCTTCCTGGGCGCGACGCCGACCAACATTCCCGACACGATCACGCTCGGCAAGGACGTGGTCGAGGGCATGTATGCGGCCGGCGCCTTCGAGACGCCCTATGCCGACACGGCCAAGGGCAAGGTCAAGGACTGGGTCGAGGCCTACAAGAAGGCGTTCGGCACCGACGCCAACACGCAGTCGGTCATCGGCTACAACGCCGTCATGACCTTCGCCCACTATGCCAAGCTGGCGGGTAAGGACCTGACCGGCCAGAAGATGCTGGATGCACTCGAGTCGGGCGATCCGTACCTAGACATCTTCAGCTCACCGCCCAGCAAGTTCTCCAAGACCAACCACCTCGCGAACACGATCACGCAGGTGCAGCAGATCAAGAACGGCCGTTGGGTGGTCGTCAAAGAAGGCCTGGGCTTCTAGCCCTCGGCGCCCGCCACAAACACGAAACCCGGACGAGCAACCGTCCGGGTTTTTCTTTGGTCATTCCGTCGTCTCGACGACGGGCTAGACCGGCGGCACCGGCACCTTGTTGCGGCGGAGTTCCTGCTGCAGCACCGGGATCGCAACCCCGGTGTCGCCCTCGTGGCACTGGGCTATGGCGAGGCGTGCATTGATGTCGGCGTCGCTGCTGGTATCGCCGCCTGAGCTGTCGCCCAGACCGCTGGCGACATACTCGCCGTAAGCCCAGCTGAGCTTGGTGCAATAGGAAGCAGCCTGCACCGCCGTCATGCCCGGCGGCGGGCCGCTGGCCGTCTGGGTGCAGGCCACCGCGAGCAACGGCAGGAGAGCAAGCCCGGCAAGACGGGCGAGCGCATGGGATCGAAAGGTCATGGTGTGGATCACGGCGGCGGCACGTCGACCTTGTTGTCGCGCAGCTCACGCTGCAGCACCGGAATGCCGGCAGCGGTGTTGCCGTCCTGGCACTGGGCGATGGCGACGCGGGCGTCGATGTCGGACTGCCCGCCGCCCCTTCCAACGCCGCCCATCGACGAGCTGACCCCGGCGACATATTCGCTGTAGACCGTCGTGAGCTTGGTGCAATAGGCCGCGCCCTGGGCCGGCGTCATGCCCGGTGGCGGACCGCCAGCCGTCTGCGTACACGCCGCCAATACGAGCGGTGCCGCCATCAGTCCCAGAACATGCGTCAACTTCGCCATGCGATCCTCCTGCCGATACGCTAACGCACCGCGCGGTTAGCCGCTATGGTCGCATCGATATGAGCGATGAACTTTCCGGGAGAGTAGCGGTCGTCACGGGCGGCGCTTCGGGCATCGGCGCCGCATCCGCCGCCCTGCTCGCCGCCGCGGGTGCCGCCGTGATCGTGGCCGACCTGGCGGAGGGCTCGAAAGAGACGCCGGTCGGCCGTTTCGTGACACATGACGTGGTGTCGGAGGAGTCTTGGCAGTCGCTGCTTGCAGACGTCCTGCAGCGCGAGGGCCGGCTCGACATCATGGTCAACAATGCCGGCATCTCTGGCGGTCCGGGGAATCCCGAGAACACCACCGTCGAGAACTGGCAGAAGGTCCAGGCGATCAATTCCGAGGGCGTGTTCCTCGGCTGCAAATGCGCCATCCAGGGCATGAAGCACCTCGGCGCCGGCAAGACGGAATCGGCGGGCTCAATCGTCAACATCTCCTCGATCGCCGGCCTGGTCGGCGGCGCCGGCCCCACCGCCTACACCGCCAGCAAGGGCGCGGTACGGCTGCTGAGCAAGAGCGTGGCACTCTACTGCGCGGAACAGAAGTACGGCATTCGCTGCAATTCCGTTCATCCCGGCGGCGTCGACACGCCGATCTTCAATCCGCTGTGGCAGGCGGTCGGCCACGAGCAGGGCAAGGCGTTCCTGGGTTCCCGCCATCCGATCGGCCGAATGGCCGAGCCGCAAGACCTGGGCGAACTCGTGCTGTGGCTGGCCTCGGACCGCTCGTCCTTCGTCACCGGCGCGGAGTTCGTCTCCGACGGCGGCGTGACCGCCGGACTCCTGAGGAGGTCGCTCCTTGCCCCGTCTTGAGAACAAGGTCGTCCTGCTGAGCGGCGGCGCATCGGGCATCGGCGCTGCGACCGCCCGCATGGTCGTGCGCGAGGGCGGCAAGGCCGTGCTGGCGGATCGCGACGAGGCCAAGGGCCAGGCGCTTGCCACCGAACTTGGCGCGTCGGCGCATTTCGTGCCGCTCGACGTCATTCAAGAAGAGAGTTGGCAATACGCTGTTGCGGCTTCGGTCGAGAAGTTCGGCGCCTTGCACGGGCTGCTGAACGCCGCTGGCGTCGGCGTGCGCAACTCGATCGAGGATTGCACCTTGGCGGAATACCGCAGGGTCAACGACATCAACTCGCTAGGCACCTTCCTCGGCTGTAAGCACGCCATCCCGGCGATGAAGGCCGCGGGTGGCGGCTCGATCGTCAACATATCGTCGGTCCTGGGCCTGCGCGGCGCGTCCTACGCCATGGCCTACTGCGCCTCGAAGGGCGCCGTGCGCACGCTCACCAAGAACGTGGCGCTGCACTGTGCACAGCAGAAGTACAATATCCGCTGCAATTCAGTGCATCCGGGCTACATCGACACGCCGATGATCGCGCCGCGGCTCGATACCACCGTCGGCAACATGACCGGCCGCCAGTCGCTCGAAGACCTCCACCCGCTCGGCCGCCTCGGCCAGGCCGACGAGGTCGCGCACATGATCCTGTTCCTGCTGTCGGACGAGTCGACCTTTTCGACCGGGTCGGAGTTTGTCTGTGACGGCGGGCTGACTGCGTAGGTCGAAACAAAAGGTCCTTCGCTGCGCTCAGGATGACAATTGGGTGGAAGTGGCGCAGTGCGCCAATTCAGAAAATGCTGTCATCCTGAGCGCAGCGAAGGACCTTTCGTCTTCCTCGCTTAAGACTTCATCCCGGTAATCGATCCCGAGATCGCGCGCGGGTCGCGCTTGGGCCAGCGGCCGGCTTCGACCTGGATGATGAAATCGCCGACGATGCGGTTGAACTGATCCGGATCCTCGAGATTGATCGTGTGGCCGCAGTTCGGCATCACCACCAGTGCCGCCGACGGGATCTCGCGCTTCATCAGCATCGAGGGCGCAAGGCAGGGCCAGTCCTCGTCGCCCGTCAGCACCAGGGTCGGAACCGTCATCGCCCGCATCTTATCGACGAGATCGTAGAGCGAGGGCCGCTCGCCCTGGCAGCCGATCTGGGTGTTGGCAGAGCCCAGCGCCGAATGCTCGGCCAGGGCTGCCTTGAACTCGGCGAAGCCGCGCGGGTCCTTGTTCTCGAACTGAACGCGGGTCGGGCCATAGGCGTATTTTCCGGCGAAGGTCGCCATGCCCTCTTCCAGCAGCGACTTGGCGACGATGCCGACCTCGGCCTTGAACTTGGCCGTCTCGTGCTTCTCCGCGCCGTAGCCAACGCCGGCCACGACCAGCGAGCGTGCGCGCGTCGGATGGCGGAAGCCGAAGTGCAGGCTGGCGAAGCCGCCCATCGACAGACCGACGACATGCGCCTTGTCGATCTTGAGGTGATCCATCACCGCCAGGATGTCGTCGGTGGCGCGGTTCTGGCTGTAGCTCTCGGGCTTCTCCGGCACATCGGACGGCGGATAGCCGCGCGCGCTGTAGGTGATGCAGCGATAGCGCTGGCCGAAATGGCGCATCTGCATTTCCCACGAGCGGTGATCGGCCGCGAACTCGTGCACGAACACGATGGGCGCACCCGTCCCCGTCTCCTCGTAATAGAGCTTCACGCCATCGTCGGTCGTTGCATACGGCATCAATCAATCTCCCTGTCGGCGCCGACCAGCCCGCGCAGTTCACGGGCCAGGGCGACGAAGCCCGGCGATTGTGACGTACGCGGGCGCGGCAAATCCACCTTGATGTCAGCCGCGATGCGGCCCGGCCGCGGGCTGAAGACCAGAATACGGTCGGCGAGCAGCAGCGCCTCGTCGATCGAATGGGTGACGAACAGCACGGTCGTGCGCTGCTTCTCCCAGATCTGCAGCACCTCGTCCTGCAGCTTGCCGCGCGTCTGGGCATCGAGCGCACCGAACGGCTCGTCCATCAGCAGCGCCTTGGGCCGCGTCGTCAGCGCGCGCGCGATGCCGACCCGCTGGCGCATGCCGCCCGAGAGTTCGTGCGGATAACGGTCGGCGAATCCGGTGAGGCTCGTCATCTCGATGAACTGCGTGGCCGTCGCGCGCCGCTCGGCGGCCGGCACGCCGCGCGCCTTCATGTTGAACTCGACGTTCTTCTGCACCGTCATCCACGGGAATAGCCCGTGATCCTGGAAGACGATGGCCGCCTCCGGCGACGGACCGTCGAGCTCGCGGTTGGCGATCACGATCTGGCCCGAGGTCGGCGTCTCCAGTCCCGCCACCATCTGCAACAACGTGGACTTGCCGCAGCCCGAGCGGCCCAGCAGGCAGACGAAGTCGCCCGCGTCGCAGGTGAAGTCGATGCCGCGCAGCGCCTCCACCGGTTCGTTCTTGCCGGGATAGATCTTCCCGACGCCGATACATTCCAGGAACTTGCTCATTCGGGCGATGCCGTGAGGCCCTCCTGCCAGCGGCAGACATAGGCGCGGACCATGCGCACCGCCTGGTCGGCCAAGAGGCCGATCGCGCCGATGACGATGATGCCCGCGATGATGAGATCGGAGCGGAAGGTGAGCTGGGCGTTCAGGATCATGTAGCCGAGACCCGACTTCACCGCGATCATCTCGGCCGTCACCACAGTCAGCCAGCCGCCGCCGACCGCCAGGCGAAGCCCGGTGAAGATCGCCGGCAACGCGGCGGGCAGGATGATGTCCTTCATTACCAGGAACTCGCTGGCACGCGCCGCCTTGGCGACCTTCAGCAAAGTACGCTCGATGCCGCGCACACCGAAGATCGTGTTGATCAGCAGCGGCCAGGTGCCGGCCAGGAAGATCAGCGCGATCGCCGGCTTGTCGCCGATGCCGAGGAACAGCAGCGCCATGGGAATGAGCGCGATCGGCGGGATCGAGCGGAAGATCTGGATCGACCAGTCCGTCATGGTGTCGAGCAGCCGGTAGCGGCCGATCATCAGACCGAGCGGCACGGCAAAGAGAAACGATAGCGAAATGCCCACCGCGACGCGGCTGATGCTGGCCAGTGCGTTGCCCAGCACGGTGTCCCAATCGTCGATGAAGACCATCAGGACCTTGGCCGGCGGCGGCAGCAGGACAGGTGGATAGACCTTGGCCTGCACCGCCAGTTCCCAGGCGAGCAGCAGCAGCGCCAGGGGCAGAAGCCCCAGCGCCCTTCGGAACTGCATCAGACGTAGCCGAGGTTCAGGAAGTTATCCCAGTCGGGTTCCTTCTCGAGCATCTTGTCGTCGATCATCATCTTGGCCAGCGACTTGAGGCCGCTCACGAAGGTGGGACCGGAATCGGCGCTGAAGAACAGGTTCTTGGTCGAGAGCTCGGCCACTTCCTTCGTCATCTTGAACTGCTTGATCGTGGTCTCGATGGCGATCGACGGATTGGACGCCATCTCCTTCGTCGCCTTCACATGCGCCTGCACCATCTTCTTGGTGAGGTCCGGGTCCTTCTTCACGAAGGCCGAGGAGGCGACGAAGCCCAGGTTGGTCTTGCCCATGGGCGAATCGTAGGGAACCCACAGGCGCTTGCCCCAGCCGTTCACCTCGGCGAGCGCAGCGTAGGGCTCGAACACGCAGATCGCCGCGACGTCGCCGCGCATCAGCGGGATCGGCTGGTCCTGGTTGTCCATGAAGGCCAGCTCGACCTTCCCGAACACGCCTTCCTGCTTCAGCTTCCAGTTCAGCGACACGAGGCCGATCGAGCCGTTCTGGACGGCGATCTTCTTGCCGACGAGATCCTGGAAGCTCTTGATCGGGGGCTGCGCCAGCACCATCCAGCCGCCATCGCAGCCATTGGCCAGCACCTGCATCGGAAAGCCCTTGGTCGCGACCTGCATGGTGGCCGAGAGACCGCCATTGCCGATATCGACATCGCCCGAGGCGACGGCCTGCATGCGCTGCACCAGCGAGGGGAACATGACCAGCTCGAGGTCGATGCCCTCGGGCTTCAGCAGCGCCGGCATCAGAAAGGCCGCGTTGGTCGTGGTGGTAAAGGCCGAGCCCATCTTCACCTTGCGCAGGTTCTGGCCCAGCGAGGCGCGCGAGACGATGGCAGGCGCGGCAAACGAGGCGGCAGCGGTGGCGAGGAGCTTGCGTCGCAACATGTATGAATCTCCATGAGCCGCGAAGGCGGCGTAACGGAGCGCGATCTGCAATCCCCGCGCCAATCTGCGTTAATCCCTAGAAAGCTTCATGCCCGCCGGATGACGAATGATGGATATGTGATGTTAGAGTTACTCTCATGAGCGAAATCGGTACCGGTCTGCAAAACGCCTCAGGCATTCGCACCGCCATTGCACGCGCGGGTTATGCCTTCGTCGAAGCTTCCGACATGCGCACGGCGTTCGCGCGCTTCGGTACGCTGGCCGACTGGCCTGCCTTCGCCGAGAGCTGGAACGATCTCGACGTCGACACCTACATGGGCGACGGCGGCCGCTACCGGAAGCGCCGCTTCGGCGTCTACGCGGCCGAGCGTCAGGGCGCCATCGTGCGCGGGCCGCACCAGCCGCACTACCAGGGCCTCAGCTACAACAACCTGAACGGTGGCATCGAGCGCTGGTTCAAGCCGGTGACGGACGAGATTGGCAACGGCGCATCGATGCGCACCATCCTCGAATATTGCCGCGCTCTGTTCGGCCGCCTCGCGCCTGATGCCGCCAAGTGGCACATCGAGGTCCACCAGTTCCGCATCGAGGCCAAGACCGGCGTCCAGGGCAAGCCCACGCCCGAGGGCATGCATCGCGACGGCGTCGACTATGTGCTGGTGCTGCTGATCAACCGCCGCAACATCGCCAGCGGCACGACCACGGTGCACGACCTCGACAAGCGCGCGCTCGGCAGCTTCACCCTCACCGATCCGCTCGACGCGGCGTTGGTCGACGATGCCCGCTGCTATCACGGCGTGACCCCGGTCGAGCCGGAGAACCCGGCCCTCCCCGCCTATCGCGACGTGCTGGTGGTGACGTTCAAGAAGAAGCCCTGACGGTATCTCTCACGCCGCGATGTGCATGTGTGCGAGCGTGCAGCTCACGGCGAAGATCGGGACCGGCTCGCAGAAATCGACCGTTCCTTTTGCTCCCTTCGCCGCAGCGGCCGCCGCAATGAACGTCCTGATCTCGAAACCACCCTGCCCCGCCTCGCGATAGGTCTCGGCGTCCGTATAAGAGAGCAGCGCCTCGCGGTCATTGGCCGACCAGCGGCGCAGGAATTCGCGGTCCCAGTCCTGGTTGATCTTCCCGGAGTCCGGCGTCGCCGGCCAATGCGAGAGGCCGCCGGTGCCGATCAGCGCGATGCGTTCGGGCACCGCATCGGCCGCGCGCCGCAGCGCCTCGCCGAAGGCCCAGGCGCGCGCCAGCGGCGCGAGCGGCGGGCCCTGGCAGTTGATGTTGGCCGGCACGATCGGCAGGTCGTAATCCGGCGTCAGGAAGTGCAGCGGCACCGAGATGCCGTGGTCGAACTTCCATTCCTCGGCATAGGCCACGTCGACCGTCTGCATCACGGTCTCGATCAACTTGCGCGACAGTGCCTTGTTGCCGGGCACGGTCGTGCGCCTGATGCGCAGGAAGGCCTCGTCCTCGATCGGCCCTTCGTAGCTGTCGGCCATGCCGATGGCGAAGGCCGGCATGTTGTTCATGAAGAAATTGGCGAAATGCTCGGCCGCGATCACGACCAGCGCATCGGGCTTCGTGGCGCGGATGTCGTCGCCCATGCGGCGGAACGCGCTCTCCAGCGCCTGCCGCGTCTGGGTATCGGCGCGCTCGGCGCGGCCGGTCATGCCGGGGGCGTGGGAACAGGCGCCGCAATAAACCAGGGGCATCAGCGTGTCTCCCGTTCGGTCTTGAGGCGGGCATCGTGTGCCTCGACGCCTTCGTAGCCGGTGGCGGCATAGACGCCCTCGCGCACCGGACCGTGCTCCACCAGCCCTCGCCGCATCCGCTCGAGATAGTCGGTCCACTCGATGCGATGCAGCGCCGCGAAGTGCATCAGGAGCTGGCCGTTGACGCCCAGCACGTAGAGAAGCCCGATATCGGGCTTCGCCAGCGCGCCGGTCTCCTCCGGCGTGAGATCGTACTCGACGAGAACCGCGTCCCGCTCCTCGGCATAGCGCTGCCGCGTGTGCGGGTCGCGGTTGAGCTGATAGATCAGCTTCTGGACCTGATAGAGGCTCATCCGCCCCTCCTCCCGAGGCCGCGGGCTAAAAGATCTTCCTTAGCCGCCGCTCGTGGTGCCGCCATCGGCGATCAATGTCTGGCCAGTGATGAACGCACCACCTTTGCCGGCCAGCAGCACCGCGAGGCCGGCAATGTCGTCCGGCTCGCCGATACGGCGCAGCGGTGTGCCGGCTTCGCGCTTCTCGCGGTTCTTCGGGTCTTCCCACAGCGCGCGCGCGAAGTCGGTCTTCACCAGTCCCGGCGCAATGGTGTTCACGCGGATATTGTCAGGGCCGTACTCGGCGGCGAGGTTGCGGGCCATCTGCATGTCGGCTGCCTTGGAGATGCAGTAGGCACCGATCACCGTGCTGGCGCGCACGCCGCCGATCGACGACACGATCATGATCGAGCCGTCCTTCTTGGCGCGCATGTCGGGCAGGCACTGGTTGATGAGCCACATGTTCGACAGGATGTTGTTCTGCATCACCTTCATGAACACGTCGTCGGGCAGCTTCTCGTTCGGCCCGTAATAGGGGTTCGAGGCGGCGTTGCAGACCAGCACGTCGACCGGGCCAAGCTGCTTGCGCGTCTGGGTGATCAGGTTCTCGATCTGCGCCTTGTCGGAAATATTGCAGGGAATGACGATCGCCTCGCCGCCGGCCGCCTTGATCTCGGCCGCGGCTTCTTCACAGGCTGGCGCCTTGCGCGACGAGACGACGACCTTGGCGCCGGACAGCGCGAGATGCAGGGCGATCGCCCTACCGATTCCTTTGCTCGAGCCGGTGACGACGGCGACCTTGCCGGTAAGGTCGAAAAGCGGCGATGCCATGGAACTGTCCTCCTGAAGATTTCAGCTTCATGTGTCGCATGAAATGCGGAAAACAGAAAACGGCACCGAGGGAGATATCTAACTTTATAAAATAATCATAACTTATTGAAATGTATTAATAAAATATGCGGTTTCAATAAGAAATGTCAGCTATCCGCAGAGCAATATTACGCGCTCCTTCATCCTGACGTCCAACCTCAGAACACGCTGCTAAGCGCTACTTGAAGTGTTCCATGGACTGCGACGAGCGTATCGTCGGTCCAACGAATATTCACTCCCGGAGGAGTACGCCCATGAACCGGATCGTCTCGGCCCTGCTGGCCGCCTCGGTGTTCTCGACCGCCGTTCCCGCCGCCGCCGAGGTCGTGCGGGTCGAAGTTACGTCGAAGGCACCCTATGGAATCTTCCGGCCGGGCGAATACGTGCTGTGGCGCGGCAAGATGCATGGCGAGTTGGCGCCGACCGAGGCCATTCCCGACATCGACAAGGCCAAGCGCAATGCGCGCGGCAAGGTCGAGTATGTCTCCGAGGTCATGCTGCTGCTGCTGGCCGATCCGGCCAAGGGCAACGGCACGCTTCTGGTCGACGTGCCCAATCGCGGCCGCGTCTACGGCATCGCGCTCTACAACGGACCGCGCAACGAGCCGTTCAACTCGGGCAACATCCAGCAAGGCACGGGCTTCCTCCAGGATCGCGGCTATGCCCTCGCCGAAGTCCAGTGGGAGCTGGGCACCGGCGTCACCCTGCCGAGCTTCGACGGACCCGACGGCAAGCCGCGCTACGTCGAGGGGGCGGGTTTCGCCATCATGCGCGACGTGTCGGACTTCCTGGCGCGCCGGGCGAAGGATTCCGCCGGCACGGCCAATCCGCTGGCCGGCTCGATCGAGCGTGTGCTGGGGACCGGCAAGTCGCAAAGCGGCCGTTTCCTCAAGACCTACCTTCTCAACGGCTTCAATCAGATCGACGGCCGGCGCGTCATGGATGGGATGCACGTCTTCGTCTCCGGCTCCGGCCTGCTGCCGATCCTCACTTCCTCGGCCGGACCGAAGTCGAGCGGCGACGCCTCGCCCTCCTTCGCCGATCCCGAGTTCCGCGGCGTCCATGAGAGCCCGCTGACCATCGGCGAGATCGTGACCGCCGTTGAGAAGCGCGGCGAGATCGCGCCGAAGATCGCCATGGTGAGCAGCACGACCGACTTCCTGTCGCTGCGCGCCTCGCTCGGCCGCACCGGCGCCGAGGGCACGCAGGAACAGCCGATCCCGGCCAACGTACGCATGTACGATATTGCCGGTGCGTCGCATGTCGTGCAGCCAAGCCTGCCGAACTGCAAGCTGCCGCCCGCCCATCTCGACTGGGCGCCGGTATCGCGCGCCACCTTGGTGGCGCTCGACCAATGGGTCGCCACCAACGCGACGCCGCCCGCCAACCGGCTGATGCCGCTCGAAACGACGACCGACACCGATGTGCTTGCATCCCCCAAGCATCTCGCAAAGGCTGCAATGCAGCGGCCGAAGCGCGACGCCGACGGCAACGTCATCGGAGGCGTACGCCTGCCCGACATGGAAGCGCCGCTGGGTGTCCATGCCGCGCAGCAGGAGCCCAAGTCGTTCGCATGCTCGTTGGCCGGCGCCTACCTCGCCTTCGCGCCCGAGAGGATCGCCGCGCTCTACAAGAGCCGCGACGACTATGTGCAGAAGATCCGCACAGCCGCACGGGCCCTGCAGGTCGAGCGGCTGCTGTTGCCCGAGGATGCGGCGGTGATCATCGATGCCGCGGCGTCGATCCCGTGGCCGCCGGCAGAGAAGAAGTAGCGCAAGGTTCACGAAGGCCTGATTTGCGGGTGTGAAGATCGCGACCCTAGTTTGGCACTCAGCCACAGGAGTTCGCGATGCGTCTCACCTCCAGGATCGGCGTCTTCCTCGCCAGCCTCGTAATATTCCCGGTCCTCGCGGCCGCGGCGACGATTGGCGGCGTCTATTACGCGCCGCAGTATGACTATCGCGACTTCTTCGCCGCGACCGACGGCAAGAACTTCCCGGTCATTCTGGCAGGCAATGCCTTTCCCGGCGTCGATCCGGGCGTCGTCGCCCGCGACCTGCTGCCCGCGATGCAGCGCGCCAAGCCGCGCCCGGCCCTCACCTTCACCTACGACCGCCTGATTCCGCCGGCCAGCCCCGACTATCGGCTCGTGCTGGTGTTCGATCCCGCCAACAACCTCAACGCCGATCCGGTCTGTGCCGGCGAGCCCGCGCGCTTCAAGCCGGGCACGCCCGGCCGCTTCTATGTCTACGCGATCTACTGCCGGAACGACCGGGCCATGTCCTTTACCACCGCATGGACACAGGCGACCGGTCCGACCGATCTGCGCATCGAGCAGCTCTTCCGCGAGCTGTTCATGGTCATCTTCACCGATCAACAGCGGCGTTTTGCCGAGCTCGACCCGAGCCTGGTCCCGTGATGAGTCATGATGGACGGCCGGCCACGACGGAATAGTGGCCGGCGGGAGGCATCCCTTTCCACCGCCGCGCGTTGTATGGCTTGCGTGGCATGGTGTCTGTAAACCACGAGTTCCTTCGCTGGGTGCGCATATGCTGCCTCGTCTCTCTGGCGTGGGCATGCATGGCGAGCCTTTTGACGCGCGTTGCCGAAGCGCGAACCGGCAAGGTCGCCCTCACAGTGACTGGGGACGAGCGCATGAGCGCCGATCTCAAGGAACTGTCGGAAGATTTCGAGAAGCAGCAGCCTCTGGAAGGTGATGCTTTGGGCGTTTTGCAGGGTGCCCAGGCCGTCGCTTCCCGCCTCAATACCGCGTTGCGGTCGCGCGGCTACTATGACGCGACGCTCAACGCCACGATCGACGGCAAGCCGATCGCCGACGCCTCCGCGCTGGAAGCTCTCGAATCGCGGCCCGACACCGAGGCGACGACCGTCAACATCACCATCGATACCGGCCCGCGCTATCGCATCGGTACCATTGCCATCCGGCCGCCCGGCGCCCAGCAGTCCCTGCCCGGGATCGACCGCGCCGAGCTTGGCATCGCGCCGGGCGACCCGGCCGACGCCACAGCAATCATCGCCGCGCAGAACAAGCTCCTCGACGAATTGCGCAAACAGGGCCATGCGCTGGCCGCCATCAAGGACCGCGAGGTCATCATCGACCACGCGACGCGCGAGGCCGAGATCACCTTCGTGGCCGAGCCCGGCCCGCTCGCCAAGATGGGCCCGGTGCGCTTCACCGGCACCGAGAAGGTCGACACGGTCTGGCTGCAGCGCCGCGTGCCTTTCAAGGAAGGCGAGCCTTACAGTCCGGCCAAGGTCGAGGAGTTGCGAGGAAAGCTCACCTCACTCGGCACCTTCAACGCGGTACGGCTGAAGCCCGCGACCGAACTCGATGCCAATGGCGAGTTGCCGATCGAAGCCGAGTTGACCGACCGCCTGCAACGCTCGTTCGGCTTCGGCATGAGCTACGAGACCCAGCTCGGCTTCGGGGTCGAGGGCTTCTGGGTCCATCGCAACTTGTTCGGCCAGGCCGAGAGCCTTCGCCTGTCGGGCGAGATCAACCATATCGGCCAGGGCTACGCGATCCTCGACACGGGCTTTGCGTTCCGGGCCGCCTTCCGCAAGCCCGACTGGTGGCTGCCGGGACAGGATCTGCGACTGGAAGCGGCGGCGCTGCGCGAAGTGGTCCCGGCTTATACGAGGAAGGCCGCCACCTTCTACGGCGGCTTCGACCGCACCTTCTCGCCCCGCTGGCAGGCCCGCGTCGGCTTCGCCGCCGAGATCGCCGACATCACCCGCAACGGCGTTACCCAGAGCTATCGCATGCTCGGCCTGCAGGGGACGGTGCTCTATAATCGCGCCAACAGCGACCTCGACCCGACGCGCGGCTATCGCATCGAATTCAACGTCCAGCCATGGGTCGACACCGGACCGGGCGGCGACATGTTCACCATCCTGCGCCTGACAGGCCGCCACTACTGGGACATCGCCGAGCCCGGTCGCACCGTGCTGGCGACCCGCGCCTCGTTCGGTATAGAGCCCGCCCTCAGCATCGGCGGCATCCCGCCCGACAAGCTCTTCTATGCCGGCGGTGGCGGCTCGGTGCGCGGCTTCGTCTACCAGACCGCCGGACCGCTTGATGCCTGGGGCAACCCGCTGGGCGGCCCGAGCGTGGTCGAGGCCAACATCGAATTGCGCCAGAGAATCGGCAAGTCGTTCGGTGCCGTGGCTTTCGTCGATGCCGGCAGCGCCTACCCTGATCTCCTGCCGAACTTCTCGCAGCTCCCGCCGAGAGTCGGCGCCGGCGTCGGCATCCGCTACTACACCGACTTCGGGCCGATCCGCGCCGATGTCGGCATCCCGCTGAACCGCCGGCCAACCGATCCGCCGTTCGGCATCTATGTCAGCCTGGGGCAGGCCTTCTGATGCGCGCACTTCGCATCGTTGCCTATGTCCTCGTCGCCTTCGTCCTAGTGCTAGGCCTCGCCTTCGCCGGCGTGCAGACGGAGGCCGGCAAGCGGTTCCTGGCCTCCACCGCCTCCGACCTCGCGTCATCGCCCGATCAGAAGATCACGATCACCGGCATCGATGGCTTCGTGCCGACCGACCTTCACGTAGCACGCATCGAGATCGCCGACCGTGCCGGCCCGTGGCTGCAGGTCGAGGATGCGCGTGTCGCCTGGTCGTTCGGATCGCTGCTGCAGCGCAAGCTGCGCATCGAGATCGTGTCGGCGGCGAAGATCGGCGTGCTGCGCGCGCCGCAGCCCGATGAAAAGAAAGACACCAAGCCCAGCAGCGGCGGCGTCCGGCTCCCGTTCGACATCGACCTGCAGGCGCTGCGGATCGACGATCTTCATCTCGCCGCCGCTCTCGGCGGCATCGATTCGCACTGGAAGATCGGCGGCAGTGCCGCGGTCGCCGGCGATCTCGGCGAAATACGGGCCAAGCTCGCCGCGGATCGTCTCGAAGGACCGAAAGGCAAGCTGACCGCCGACATCCGCGTCGACCGCTCGCCGCGCATGATCGCGGCCGACATCACGCTCGACGAGGACCCGGGCGGCATGGTCGCGGCGCTGATGCAGCGGCCGGACCTGCCGGACATTTCGCTGAAACTCTCCGCACAGGGCGATCAGCGTGATGGAACGGCGGAACTGACCGCCAAGGCCGGCGACAAGGCGAATGCGAAGGGCAATCTGCGCTGGATGCCGGACGGCAACGACACCGGGTTCCAGGCTGCCCTCGAGGCCGGTCCTATCGACGTGCCTGCGCAAGGCGTCGCGTGGAAGGGCCTGCACCTCAAGGCCGACGGCAAGCTGACCGACAAGATCCGCGTGCAGGGCAATGTCGAGGAGCTGAAGCTCGCCACGCTCGATCCGCGCCTGCCGCAGCCGGGCACTGTCACCGTCGATGCCACGGTCGCGGGACTGACCGGCGGCAAGATCACGATCCAGTCGTTCGACGTCGGCATGCCGCTGGTGCACGTGAAGGGTGACGGCGACTATGTGCCCGCCGACGACAAGGGCGAGGTACGCGCGACCGTCGACCTGCCGAGCCTCGAGCCGCTGTCGGCGATGGCCGGCCAGGCACTCACCGGCAAGGCGCAGGTCCAGCTCACGGCCAGCATCGACAAGGGCAACCTCACCGCAAGCTGGCAGGGCCGCATCGACAATTTCGGTTCGCCGAGCGTGCCGCCCGGGCTGATCGCGACGGTCAACCTCGCCGGCAACGCGACGCTGGCGCCCGACGGCAACTGGACGATCCGCGACGTGAAGGTTGGCAGCGACAGCGGCACCCTCACCGTGTCCGGCCGTGGCCGCGAACAGGCGGGTACACTCGACCTGCTGGTCGACCTGCCTCGCCTCACCGCCTTCCGCGCCGAGGCGGCCGGCGCAGCGACCGCCAATGCCACCATCGGCTTCGGCGGTCCCGAGACGTCGCTAAAGCTCAAGGTCGAAACGCGCGACGTCGCCTATCAGGTCCCCGGCCAGACCATCGCCTCGCGGCGTCTCGTGCTCGACACGACCGTGTCGCTGGCGGCCGACGGCAAGGTCGGTGGCACGATGCAGGCCGAGGGTGACGTGCAGAACCAGCCGCTGACGCTGAACGGCCGCTTCGCGCACGACGCGACGACGGGCCTCGCCGTGCCGAACTTCCAAGGCCGCTGGTCGAGCGCGGTGCTCGACGTCGCCAACCTCGTCGTCGCCCAGGCGCGCACCACGGGGCATGCGCGCCTTGCCGTCACGCAATTGAAGGACATCGAAGCGCTGAAGGCGTTCGGGCTCGAAGGCTCGCTCGTCGCCGAGGTCACGGCCGACCCGAACGCACCAGCGGGCCGTCTCGACATCTCCGTGAAGGGCAACGACCTCGCGGGCCAAGGCGCGGGTGCCGGCACGCTCGATCTCAATGGCCATGTCGACGATCCGGCCGGCCGCGCCGCCGCCGACTTGACCCTCAATGCTACTCGTCTGCGCGGCGTCGGAGGGCTCTCGACCCTGAAGGCGACCGCCAAGGGCGATCGCGAGAGCGGAATCGACGTCACGCTGCAGAGCTCGGGGCCGGAACTGGCGGCCGACCTCGCCGCGAAGATCGATTTCGCCGCCGCGGAAATCCGTGTCGCGCTCTCGAAGTTCACCGGCCGCTACCTCAACATCCCGATCGGCCTGAACGCGCCGACGAAGATTGCCGTCGCCGGCGCGCGTATCGTGATCGATCCGACCAACCTGCGGGTCGGCGCCGGCCGCGTGGCGCTGCGCGGCACGCTCGATCCGGTCGCCAGCGATCTCCAGACCGACATCGCCGGCCTGCCGATGGCGCTGATCGACACGTTCGCGCCGGGCACCGGTCTCGAAGGTACGCTGCAGGCCAAGGTGCGTGCGACGGGCGCGATGGCCGCGCCGCGGCTAGAGGCGAGCTACACCGCGACCGGCGTGAGGGTCCGCCGGCCCGACACGGCGCTGGTTCCGTCGCTGTCGCTGCAGGGCACGGGCTCCCTCGTCGGCCAGCAAGCGAGCCTCGACGCGCGGCTGTCGGCTGGGGCCAACACGAACTTGACAGCGAAAGGCACGGCCACCCTGCCCCGCGGCGGCGGGGCTGTCGCTGCCCAGATTGCCCTGGGCGGCGCGGTCGACATCGCGCCCTTCGCGCCGCTGCTGGGCAACGACATCCGCAACATCACCGGCCGGCTGCGGCCCAACCTCACGGTCAGCGTGGCCGGCCCGAGGATCACCGGCACCGGGACGGTCGATTTCGAGGGCGGCGCGGTGGCGATGCCGGAATCCGGCCTCAAGCTCAGCGGCGGCCAGGGCCGGCTCGTCCTCCAGGGCGACACGCTGCAGATCCAGCGCCTCACCTTCCAGGCCGGCACGGGCACCGTGAACGGCAGCGGCTCGATGCGTTTCGACGCCGAACGCGGGCTGGTGCTCGACATCGGCCTCGCCACTCAGCGCGCCCTGCTGGTCAGCCGGCCCGATCTGGTGGCGACCGTCAGCAGCACGCTCAAGATCACCGGCGCGACCTCCTCAGGCATCGAGGTCTCGGGGCCCATCACCATCGACCGCGCCGAGATCTCGGTGGGCGGCGGCCAGACCGCCTCTTTCCCCACCCTCGAAGTGCGCGAGATCAACAAGCCGGGCGCCGCCGTGGCCGCCACCCAGCCGACGCCGGCCCGGAAACCCACGAAGACGCCGCCACCGCCCACGGCGACGCCGATCAAGCTGGCGCTCGACGTGCGCGCGCCGCAGGCGATCTTCGTGCGCGGTCGCGGCCTCGATGCCGAGATGAGCGGCCAGCTCACCGTCAGCGGCACCCCGGCGGCCCCGGCCGTCATCGGCGGCTTCACGATGCGGCGCGGCACGTTCAGCCTGGGCGGCCGCCGTCTTACCTTCTCCAAGGGCATCGTCAGCCTCGACAATCTCGACACGATCGATCCCAGGCTCGACTTCCTGGCCTCCGTGCCGGCGCAATCGGCCACGGTCAGCATTGCCGTCACCGGCACCGCCCGCGAACCCAAGATCGAGATCACCTCGAGCCCCGCCATGCCGCCGGACGAGGCGATGGCGCTGCTGATCTTCGGCAAGCCGGCCTCCCAGCTCGGCGCCTCGGAGCTGCTGCAGGTGGCGCAGACCATGGCGGAGCTGGCCGGCCAGTCGCCGGGCGAGGGCGTGCTGGGCCGGCTGCGCAAGGGGCTGGGTCTGGACCAACTCAGCATCGGGTCGTCATCCTCGAAGGGAGAGCCTACTGGGCAGAGCGCCCAAGGCGTGTCCCTGGAGGCCGGCCGGTATGTGGCGCCGGGCGTCTATGTCGGGGCCCGCCAGGGGGCCCAGGGCAATTCCAGCCGGGGCGTCGTGCAGCTCGACGTCTTCGACAACATCAAGGTGGAGGGCGATATCGGCGCCAATTCGAACGGCAGGGTCGGGGTCAAGGCGGAGTGGGACTACTGAGCCAAGCCAGTGTCCGGATCGCCATCCGGACAGTAGAAAGTTCTTTATGCACGGGAATGGAACTTCTTGCAGGGCCGTGCGTTTAAGCCCTCGGACGGACCCACCGTGGGTTTAGATCCGGAAATCGAGGGAAACCATCCATGCTTAGAAAACTCCTGGTCGTCGCCGCGGCGACATTCCTCTTGGGCGCTTGCGCGTCGGAGCCGCCTCCGCCGCCGCCTCCCCCGCCGCCGCCGCCGGTCCAGGCGCAGACCTTCATGGTCTTCTTCGATTGGGACCGTTCCAACCTGACCACCCAGGCCGTCGACACGGTCCGTCAGGCCGCCCAGGCCTATAAGACCCGCGGCAGCGCCAACATCGTCGCCACCGGCCACACCGACACGTCGGGCTCGCCGCAGTACAACATGGCGCTGTCCCTGCGCCGCGCGAACTCGGTCAAGCAGCAGCTCGTCCGCGAGGGCGTGCCGGCCACCGCGATCACGGTCAACGGCCGTGGCGAGGAAGGCCTGCTCGTGCAGACCGGCGACAACGTCCGCGAGCCGCAGAACCGTCGCGTCGAGATCGTGATCGGTGGCCAGACGACGGTGAGCACGGTGTTCTCCGACCCGCGCTCGTACTGCAAGGCACTGAGCGACAAGTGGCGCCAGTACAAGACCTCGCAGGTCGACACGATCGAGCAAGCCGCGATCGCGAAGTGTGAAGCGGGCGACTATGCCGCCGGCATTCCGACCCTCGAAGACTCGATGATCCGCGACAAGATCCCGCTGCCGGCTCCTGGCTATCGCTGGCCCGGCCGCCCGGTCGGCCCGACCTAAGACCTAGACCTCAATCACGACAGAAGGCGGCCCCTCGCGGGGCCGCCTTTTTCGTTGTAGGCAGGGCCGATGTTCGCCGGCGACCTTGCCTCCTTTCTGGATTTCATCCGCCAGCACGGCGACGCCGTCTACGCGTTCCTCACTATCTATTCGATGGCCAACAGCCTCCTGCTGGCCCTGTTCGCGGGCTATGCCGCCCAAGCCGGCGCGCTGGGCTACGAGCAGGCGTTGGCAGCCTGCTGGGCCGGCACCTTTGCCGGCGACATCATCCGTTTCTGGGTCGGCCGGCGGTTCGGCACGCGCTGGCTGCGCGGCATCCCCCGCCTGCAGCGCGCCGTCGAGACCGCCGCAAGGCTGGCCGACCGTCACCACGCCTGGATGATCCTGATCCATCGCTATCCGCGCATCATCCGCAACGTCGCGGGCTTTGCCTACGGCGCCTCGACCCTGAGCTGGCCGCGCTTCCTGGCGCTGAACTTCGTCGCTGCCGGCCTGTGGGCGGGGATCGCCGTCTCGGCAGGCTATGGCTTCGGCTTCGTCTCCGAGAAGACCATGACCGACGCGCTCTCGGTCTTCGGCATCGCCATGCTGGTCGCCTTCCTGGCACTCGGGTGGTTCCTGACAAGACGGCTGGAGCGCGTGATGGAGCGAAACTAGGATGAATCCCTTCTGGAGCCAGCTTGCCCGCGACCTGTCGCCCTACACGCCGGGCGAACAGCCGCGCATCGCCAACCTGGTGAAGCTCAACACCAACGAGAGCCCCTATGGTCCCTCGCCGCTCGCCGAGGAAGCGATGCGGATGGCGGCTTCCGACTCCCTGCGTCTCTATCCCGATCCCGAGGCCGTGGAGCTGTGTCAGGCACTGGCCGACCATCACGGTGTGAAGCCGGAGCAGGTGTTCGTGGGCAACGGCTCCGACGAGGTGCTGGCGCACGCCTTTGCAGGCTTGCTGAAGCAGAAGCGGCCGCTTCTCTGCCCCGACATCACCTACAGTTTCTACCCGGTCTGGGCACAGCTCTTCGGCATCACGCTCCAGACCGTCCCGCTCGACGACGAAATGGGCGTGCGCATCGAGGACTATCGCGAGGCGGGCGCGATCGTGATCGCCAATCCCAATGCGCCGACCGGCATCGCCCTGCCGCGGGCCGCCATCGCCCGGCTGCTCGAGGCGCATGCCGACATTCCCGTCCTGATCGACGAGGCCTATGTCGATTTCGGCGGAGAAAGCGCCGTGCCGCTGATCGCCGACCATCCGAACCTGCTGGTCGTTCAGACCATGTCGAAGTCGCGCGCCCTGGCCGGCCTGCGCGTCGGCTATGCGCTGGGCGATGCCGGTCTGATCGAGGCGCTGCGCCGCGTGAAGGACTCCTTCAATTCCTATCCGCTGGGCCGCATCGCCCAGGCCGGCGCCACGTCCTCGGTGCGCGACGATGCCTGGTTCCGGGAGAGCTGCGCCAAGGTCGTGGCGACGCGCGAAGCGATGACGCACGAGCTGACGGCGCTGGGCTTCGCCGTCCTGCCCTCCAGCGCCAACTTCGTCTTCGCCCGGCATCCGTCGATGGGCGGCGGTGCGTTCGCTGCTGCCCTGCGCGATCGTGCGATCCTGGTCCGGCACTTCAACAAGCCCCGCTCCGCACCCTACATGCGCATCACCGTCGGTACGCCGGATGACGTCCGGAAGCTGATCGCGGCGGCAGCGGATATCGTCAAGAGCGCCTGACTCGGCCGATGCGACGGCGACGCATGTTGAAGGCATGGTCCCGATTGCTATGGTGGCGCCCAGCCCGCGTACCATAACCAGCAGTCTGGACACATGCCTTCTGGGCCCACTTTCGAAGACGAAATCACCTTTCTCGTCGGCGTCGACGATGCCGGAACAGTCGTCTCCCCGAGCTTCCAGAGCTGGGATTTCAGGATCCCGCCTGCCTATCGCACCGAATCCTATTCCATCAAATGGGGCGATCCGGCGCCCGGCACGTACGGTGGCGACGTTACCTACTGGTTCACCGACGCCTCCAACTGGTCGAACACCGAGAAGGCCGCCTGGGAAGGTGGTCTCTCGCTCTGGTCCGCGGTTGCCGACATCGACTTCTCTCTGGCGACCGATGCGGGTTCGGCCAACTTCGTCATCACGCGCGGCAGCGACGGCGGCGCCTATCAATATTTCGGCAGGCCGCGGACCGTCGTCGAGATCGGCAGCGATGTCCTGAACACGCCGAAGCCCACCGGCTCGGGCCTCTCGATCGACCCCGTCTTTCCCTTCGGGCCCATCGGCGAGGGCCTCGGCGTCGCCGGCGGCTATCCCTATTCGACGATCCTGCACGAGATCGGCCATATGCTCGGGCTCGGGCATGGCGGCAACTACAATGGCGGCACCAACGTCACGGCCCAGCAGTACAGCGCCTACGACACGACGATGTGGACGATCATGTCCTACATCTCGCCCTGGGACGTAAGGGCGACCTATTATTCGGATTACACGGTCGCCGGCACGAACTGGGGCACGATCCTCCCCAATACCCCTGCCAACGTTCCCGCGAACATCAACTATGAACCGCTCACCCCGATGATGCTCGACATCCTCGCGGCGCAACGGCTCTACGGCACACCGGACGATGGGCCCTTCGACGGCGGCGAAGTGTTCGGCTTCAATGCCAACATCGATGGCTACATCGGCAAGTTCTACGATTTCACCATCAACACCCATCCCGTCGTCACGCTGTGGGACGCCGGCACGGGCAATACGCTCGACCTTTCGGGATTCACCCAAGGCGCTGTCGTCAACCTGACGCCCGGCACCTTCTCGAGCGCCGGCGGACTCAGCAACAACATCGCCATCGCGCTCGATACCGTCATCGAGACGGCGGTCGGCGGCAGCGGCAACGATGCCATCGTGGCGTCGGATGTCGACTCGTCGCTGACTGGCGGCGAAGGCGGCGACCTCCTTGTCGGTGGCGCCGGGGACGACACGCTGATCGGCGACAATGGCAACGACGTGCTGGTCGGCGGCGCGGGAGACGACCGGCTGTTCGGCGATCCGGGCAACGACATGCTGAACGGCGGCGCCGGTGTCGACGAGCTGACCGGCGGACTCGGCACCGACACCTTCGAATTCGGCGCCGGCGAAAGCAACGGCGACACGATCGCTGATTTCTCCGGCAGCGCCGGCCAGGGCGATCACCTTGTCTTCTTCGGCTATGGCCTGGCCAGCCAGGGGGCCACCTTCACGCAGGTCGACGCCACGCACTGGAGCATCAATTCGTCGGACGGCGCCGTGCACGACGTGCTGACGATCGAGAATGGCGCGTCGATCGCCGCCGGCGATTATGAGTTCGCGCCGGAATATGTCGAACTCGAGAACTCGAGCTACCTCGATTTCGCGAGTTGGGGCACCAACGCCACTGCACCCAGCGGCGGCACACCACTGGAAAGCTTCTCCTTCAACGTGGCCCTGGTCCTCGACCGGGCGAGCGATCCGACCGAGCTGCTGGCCTCGAACTGGGCGACGCGGCAGGCCGCACTGTCCGACCAAGACACCATCTGGTCGACCTATGGCGCCGATGCGACGGAATACAGCAACGTGGTGAGCTACCTCGCCGATCTCGGGATCACGACCTACTACACGCCCGACGCACCGGCGAACCAGCAGTACGTCTCCTCGCCCGAGTCGCGCACGATCTGGGTCAACGTCAACGAGGGAAACTTCACGACGCTGTTCGGCCCCGGCGCGACCCTGATGACCACGGAAGTGCCGTCGCCTCTTCCCGGCACGACGACCCAGACCGTCCACTACTGGAACGGCAATCTGTCGCTGCCGGTCGAACTCGCGAACAACGACGTCACCGGCCTGTGGTTCGACTACGGCGATTTCGGCCAGTATACGGACAACACCCCTCCGCGGACGCCGGGCGGCGCCCTGCCGCAAGGCTGGCAAAGTCCGGGGAACGCCGCGGGGGCCGCGACGGTCCATGCCGATCCGCAGACCATCGCGCAGGACTACTACAATTTTCCGCTCCAGGGCGCGCTGGCATCGGTGGCCACCGGCGCCATCGGACTTATCGAGCCTGGTGTCGGCACGGCCTTGCCCGACGATCCCACCGGATCGGGCTTCCTGGCCGCGCTCAACGCCTATCGCGCCTCGATCGGCATCTCGGGCTCGGCCGACGTGATTTCGATCGCGGCGGGCGGGCAGGAATATCCGAACGTCACGCCCCCCGCCTTCAATCCCGCCGGCGAACGCTCGCTCGACGTCGGCATCGTGACGGCGATCAATCCGCAGAGCCAGCTGATCGTCTATGCCGGCTCCGGCACCGACGACGACGCCCACTTCAACGCCTTCACCGCCTACCAGTCGGCATTCTGGGACACGGCCAACAATCCCGGGGTCATCACCTCGTCGTTCAGCTATGCGACGCGGTCGGCGCCCGGCTCGCCGTTCCAGATCGCGTCCAACGGGCTGTATGTCGACGCCGCCCTTCGCAACATCTCGGTCTTCAACGACGCCGGCGACGGCGGCTCGGGCGAGACGTTCGCCAACGGACTGCCCAATGCCAGCTCCACGCACAACAGCCCGTATGTCGTCTCGGTCGGCGGTACATCGATCAGCACCGTGTCCGCCGCGCGGGCGGACAGCACGCTGAACGGTTGGATCGCCAATGCCGGAGCGGGCAATCTCCCGACGCTGTGGCAACTCATCGCCGGCGGACTGACCCAGCTTCCGGCCAGCGGCGACATGAACCGGCTCATCGAGACGGTGTGGAACCGTTACTACGTCGACGGCACCACGATCGCCAATCCAGGGGGCACCGGCTACCTCCATAACAATACCGGCGCGAGTGGCGTCGACACCAGTCAGTCCACGCCCGGTTACCAGATCGATTACGGCCTCGATCCCAGGACTTCCGATCCCTCGCGCCAGCCGGGCCGCGGCATTCCCGACGTAGCGGCCAACGCCGGTGGGAACATGCTGTATGTCGTTCCCAATCCGGAGATGACGGCGAACCAGAACGACGACGGCACGAGCGCGGCGACGCCGCTGTGGGCCACGCTCGCCTCGCAGATCAACGCCATATTCAACGATCAGGGCCTGCCCAACCTGGGCTATATGAACGACCTTCTGTACATCGCCGCCGTGATCGCGCCGGGATCGTTCAGCGACATCACCATCGGCAACAGCACCTCGTCGTTCCTGTACGGCGGCAGCTACACCAGCGACGGCGTCTACATCACACCCACCGGCTACGGCTATTCGGCCGGCACGGGCTACGATCTGGTGACGGGGCTGGGCACGCCCAACGGCACGCTTCTCGCGCGGGCGCTGACGGAGATCGCGCACACCCAGACCTCTTTCTCGACCACGCCGGACCTCATCGACTCCGACGGCGCCGGCGGATGGACGGCCGGCACCTACCAGAGCCTGCTCATCCAGAGCAGCTCGGGCGCCAATGCCGGCGTGCACGTGACGCTCGGCGGCGAGGATATCGGTTTCTCCACCGGCGTCAGCTCGAGCTTCGCCTGGACGGCCCGCATGGCGCAGCAGGTGCTACAGGCAGATTTCGATCCCAACCTCGTGCGCATGTTCGACAAATACGGCCAGGGCTCGCTTGCCCAGGCCGATGTCGGCATGGGCGACATTGTTTCCGTCTCGATCGGCGGCACCGATGCCACCGCCACCCAGGCCGGCCTCAGCGCCTCCTACGGTTTCGCCGACTTCAACCAGGGCGGCAGCACGGTGCGGCTGGCGCTGCCGGTCGCCATCGCCGAGACGGCCAACGGCGCCGAGGACCAGAACGCCGTCGTGCGCATTCGCCAGAACGGCCAGGACAGTCTCGCGGTCAGCTTCTACAAGGTCGACGATCTTGCCGGCACCATCGGCGGCCTCGCCCCGGGTGCCGCGGGTTATGCCGCAGCCGCCGCGGCCCGCGCCTACGAGACCATCGCTGGCGGGACCGTGATCGGCGGCCCGGGCTACGGCAACTACACCCAGACCGAGCTCACCCACGTCGACGCCGGTGACTTCGTCGCCATGCAGCTCATGAACGGGAGCCAGGGTCAGGTCTACTACGCCTTCTCGCAGGGCAATTCCGACGGCCTTGCGCACCTGTGGAACTACGGCTCGAACACCTGGGGCTGGGAAGACACGCGCGGCGGCGGCGATCGCGACTTCAACGACCTGATCGTCCAGCTCGACTTCACCAGCGCCTCAGGCCACCACTTGCTCGTCTAGGCTAGGCTGCGGCGGCATGCGATGAAGGTGTGCGGAACATGATCACGCGACGACGGACTCTTCTCGCAGGCACTTTGTTGGCCGTCGCCGGTCCGGCCCACGCCCAGGAGCCGCGAGTGCTGGACTCGGCCCCGAAGGCGGATGCGGTGATCGGCCGTCGCAGCAGCGCCTTCTATGTCCGCTTCGACCGTCCCGTCGATCACGAGGATTCCCGCCTCGCCGTCAAGCAAGACGGCAGGATCATTGAGGTCCTGCATCCGCGGCTGGAATCGACGCCTGACGTACTGTTCGCTCGCGCGCCCACCCTGCAGCCGGGCAGTTACAAGCTGCACTGGCTGATCGGCGGCTCGCCACAATTCGACGGCGAGATCCCCTTCACCGTCGGCAACGATTAGAGGCTTTCCGAGCCGCAAAACCCGGAATCTCTCCTTGGGGGTGAGTCCGTTTCATTTGTTGCGTTTATTTCGGTTATTTCGTTTATGCGCCCCGGCGATATTGCCGGGCGTTTCAGTCGAGCAGCTCGCGCAGGACGCGGCCGGTAGCGGTGATTGCCAGCAGGGTCGGCACCTTCACTTCGGCCTTTACGGCCGCCTTGGTGGCGGGCCCGTAACTCATGCAGTCTAGCGCCACGAGGTCGGGTTTGGAAGACGCGAGTTTCTGCGCGACCGCCGCCGCCTCGTCCGGCCCGGCGCTCGGCACCAGCGCCTCGACCGTGACGGCGACGCCGCTGCGCGCCCATTTCGTCGCGAGCTTCTCGCCCTGTTCGGCAAACGGCACCAGCAGGCCGAGCCGCCCACGGGGCAGCAGGCCTTCGGCGATGCCGCTCAAGACTCGCGATGGAAACAGCACACCGGCATCGCCTTCCATCGCCGGGAATTCGCCGGTGCAGGCATAGACGATGGCGTCGCAGCCATCGGCGCGCAGCTTTGCCAAGGTCGCCGGCGAACGCGCGATCACCGCCTGCTTGGAAATCTTCACGTCGCGGCCGCCGCGCAGACGCGTGTAGAGCGTGTCGGCGCCGCTCAGCGGCGGCACCGCGTCGACCTCGGCGTCAGTCATCCCATCGAGCGCGCCACGCAGGATCACCTTGGTGCCGGCCGGCGCCTGGGCCGCGAACAGTTCGACGATGTCGTCGCGCGGCGCCTGGCCGATGGTAACGATACCCAGCGTGCTCATAGCTCAGCCCTCCAGCGCGACGGTGTCGGTGTCGTTCCAGGCGAGCCCCACCGCGTCGCCCGGCGCGCGCGAGGCGCGTTCGCCGGCATGCGTTTCGCGTACCAGCATCGAGGGGCCCGCGACCGGCCGCACACGCAGCAGGGTCGAACCGCCGAGATAATTCGCGGTCTCGACGGTGCCAGCCATGCGCGCACCATCGGGTGCCACGAGCCGTATCTTCTCCGGTCGCAGCGCGCTGAGGCCGCCACTCTCTTCCAGGATGTTGATCTCGCCGATGAAGTCGGCGACGAAGCGTGTCTTCGGCCGCTCGTAGATCTCGGTCGGCGTGCCGACCTGCTCGACCTTGCCGCCATTCATCACGGCGATGCGGTCGCTCATGGCCAGCGCCTCTTCCTGGTCGTGGGTCACGAACACAAGCGTGACGCCAAGGCGCTTCTGCAGCTCCTTCAGCTCGAACTGCATCTGCTGGCGCAGCTTGCGGTCGAGCGCGCCCAGCGGCTCGTCGCAGAGCAGCACCGGGGGCTCCACGACCAGCGCGCGGGCGAGCGCGACGCGCTGCTGCTGGCCGCCCGAAAGCTGGCCGGGCTTGCGGGTCTCGAAGCCGGTGAGCGCCACCTGCTCCAGCGCCGCCGCGACCCGCCGCTCGATCTCGGGCTTCGGCACCTCGCGCATGCGCAGGCCGAAAGCCACGTTCTCCGCCACCGTGCGGTGCGGGAACAGCGCGTAGGACTGGAAAACCATGCCCATGTCGCGCCGATGCACCGGCAGGTCGGTGATGTCATGTCCGCCGACATGCACGCGCCCCGAATCGGGATGCTCGAAACCCGCGATCATGCGCAGGCTCGTCGTCTTGCCGCAGCCCGACGGTCCCAGCAGCGAGAAGAACTCGCCGGCGGCGATATCGAGCGTCACCGCATCGACGGCCATCACGCGGCCGTCGAACGTCTTGGTTACCTGGTCGAGTTTGATGGCGGCAGAAGTCATGAGTCCGCGTTGTCATCCCGAGGCCGTAGGCCGAGGGATCCTTCCTGATCCGTAAGGATCCCTCGCTGCGCTCGGGATGACACGCTCAACCTTTCAGGATCTTGGTGACGCGGGCGTCGATGTCTTCGCGACGCGCATTGTACCACTTCCAGTCGGGCTGGATCAGCGTCGCGACCTTCTCCGGCGTGGTGAGCAGCTTCGCGTCGTACTTGGCGTCGAGCTTCACCTTCTTGTTGGCCGGCGAATACCACACCGCCTCGGCCAGCAGCTTTTGCACGTCGGGCCGCAGCATGTAGTCGATATAGGCGAAGGCAAGCTCCTTGACCTTGGAGCCCGGGGTGACGTTCAGCACCTGCTCCAGCGCCAGCACGCCCTCGGAGGGGCTGGCGAAGTCGACGGGCTGCATGTTCGCACCCTCGTAGCGATAGACGCCCGAATCGTGGATGACGCCCATCGACACCTCGGCCGATAGCAGCATTTTCTCCATCTGGCCGGTAAAATCGACCAGCTTGATCGGCTTCAGCGCCTCCAGCGCCTTATAGGCCGCGTCGAGGTCGGTGAGGCCCTTGCCGTACACCTTGCCCAGCATCATCAGGTGCGCCTGACCGAGGCTGTTCACCGGGATGAGATAGCCGCCACGGGCGCCGGCCAGCTTGGGATCGGCCAAGTCCTTCCACGAGGTCGGCTTGGTCAGGCCCTTGTCGGTGCGATAGCCCAGGCCGATGGCGCTGGTGAAGATCGTGACGCCCACGATCTTGTCGCTGACCGCATAGGGATAGACGTCGGCGATGTTGGGCACTTCCTTGGTCGTGATCTTGTCGATCACCAGCCCCTCGGTGACAGCGTTCCACTGCTCGTTCGAGTTGGCATGCAGCACGTCGTAGATCGGGTCGTTCTTCGGGCTGACCTGCAGCTTGGGCAGGAACGGGAAGGCCTGGTCGGCCGACACCGTGCACTTGAACTCCTTCTCGAAGGCCGGCAGCACGGTGGCCTTCATGACCTCGCCCCACTTGCCGCCCCAGGTCGTGATCTTGAGCGTCTTGGTCTGGGCATGAAGGATCGACGGCGCACCCACCGTGGCCAGGGCCGCGAGGCCAGCACCGCTACGCAACGCTTTGCGACGTGAAATCATGGCAACCCCCTTGTTCGTTCCCATCAGAGCTTAACGTAGGCCTTGAGGCCGATCAGCCTCTCCAGCACCAGAACCACCGAAAGTGCGAGCAAGATCGAGACCATCGAGGCGGCCGCGATGGCGCCGTCGAGGTCGAATTTCATGTAATTGAACAGCACCACCGGCAGGGTCTCGCCCTTCGGCACGACCAGGAACAGCGACACCGGGAACTGGTCGAACGACACGATGAAGGCGAAAACGCCGCCCGCGAACACGCCCGGCCGGATCAGCGGCAGGGTGACCTCGAAGAACACCCGGACGGGGCTGGCCCCCAGCACGGCGGCAGCCTCCTCGATGCGGCGGTCGAAATTGTGCAGCACCGCCAAGGTCGTGCGGATGACATAGGGCACCGCGACCAGGGTATGGGCCGCAATCAGCCCCCAGACCGGCCGGCCGATTCCGGACAGGAGATAGGCCTGGAACAGCGCCAGGCCGGTCAGGATCGCCGGCACCATCAGGGGCGACATGAAGAAGGCGGTCATCACCGCCCGCCCCGGCAGGTTGCCGCGCGCCAGGGCGAGGGCGCAGGCGGCGCCGATCACGATCGACAGGATCAGCACCACCGTCGCCACCCAGAGCGACAGCCAGAGCGCGTTCATGAACTCGGCGCTCATGAAGAACTTCTCGAACCAGCGCAGGCTGACGCCAACCGGCGGGAAGGAGATGTAGGGCGTCGGGTTCAGCGCGAACACCAGCACGATGGCGATCGGCAGCAGCAGGAAGACGAGCAGCAGCGCGTTCAGCGCCAGATAGGCCGCGCGGCCTGCGTCGAACGGTCGGCGGTTCGGAGCGGCGCTCATGCCATGCCCTGCCCGCCCGCCAGCCGGGCCAGGATGCGATTGTAGGCCACGACGATGGCCAGCGAGACCAGCAGCAGGATGACGCCGAGCGCACCTGCAAAGTTCGGGTTGAAACTGGTGCCGACCTGCTGGGCGATCAGCATGGGCAAGGTCAGGACGTCGGTGCCACCCATCAGCGAGGGCGTGACGTAGGCGCTGATCGACAGGGCGAAGACCAGCAGCGAGCCCGCCAGGATGCCGGGCAGGCTGAGCGGCAGGGTCACCTCGACGAAGGCGCGAATGCGGCCGGCGCCCAGGCTGCGCGCCGCCTGCTCCAGCCGCTCGTCGATGCGGCCGATCACGCCGGTCAGAGTCAGCACCATGAACGGCACGTAGATATGGACCAGCGCCACGATGGTGCCGAATTCATTGTACATCAGCGGCAGCGGCTTCTCGATCAGGCCCCACTGCATCAGGGTCGTGTTGATGACGCCCTTGTCCTGCAGGATGGTCATCCAGGCGAAGGTGCGCACGACGATGCCGGTCAGCATCGGCGCGATCACCGCCATAAGGACCAGCGCGTGCCCCAGCCGTGACTGCATGCGGGCCATCCAGTGCGCCAGCGGATAGCCGATCAGCAGCGCGATGACCGTCGTGATGAGGCCGATGCGCAGGGTCGACCACAGCGCATCGTGGAAGATGCCGGCCGGGTCGAAGATGAAGCGCTCGTAGTGGCGTGTCGTCAGGAAGGCGTTCGGATTGGTGACCGGATTGCCGGAATAGAACGACATCGCCGTCATCACGGCGAACGGCAGCACGAAGAACAGGACGAACAGCAGCGCGGCCGGCGCGATCAGCCAGGCAATCGGGGACGGGCGCGCGGCGTTCGTCATTTCGTGGAGATCACGAGGTGGCCGCGACGTCGCCCACGACGCGGACGCGCACGCGGACCGAGTTGCCGGGCAGGTAGGCGAGCGGCATGTCCTCGCTCTCGATCGTGTGGAGCGTCGCGCGGTCGGCGCCGGCCGCGACGGCGCGGTCGTTGGCGATGGCTTGCGCCGCCTCGATCGCCTGGACGCGGGTCATGTCCTTGAAGATCTGGTCGCACTCGCCCGAGACCTGCGCAATGGCGGCGCCCACGGCGTTGGCACAATCGCCATGCTCGACATGGATGACCTGCGACACGCCCGCCATCTTGTCGGGGATCAGGAAGGCGCCGCCGCCGACCGCGACCAGCGGCACGTCGCCCGCCTCGGTCTTCATGCGGTCGATCGCCTCTTCGGCAAGCCGTGCGGCTTCGGCGAAGACCTTGGCGCAGGTCTCGGCGTCGAGATGGGCGACCTTCGACTTGTCGCCGAGGTCGAGCACGCCGGCCGCGATCGCGACGTCCGTGGTCGTGAGCTGCTTGCCGCCGAAGGCGATGCCGTCGGTCAGCAGGCGATAGCCCACTGAAACAGGCCCGATGGAGAGCGGATCGAGCACCACGTGGCTGCCGCCGCCCAGGCCGATCGACAGCAGGTCGGGCATGCGGAACAGTGTGCGCACGCCGCCGACCTTGACCACCGAATTGGCCTCGCGCGGGAAGCCGAGCTTGAGTTGGCCCACGTCGGTCGTGGTGCCGCCGACATCGATCACCATCGCGTCGCTGAGGCCCGAGAGATAGGCCGCGCCGCGCATCGAGTTGGTGGCGCCCGAGGCGAAGCTGTAGACTGGCAGGCGCCGCGCCTGGCTCGCTTCGGCAACGGTGCCGTCGTTCTGGGTGATGAACAGCGGCGCATCGATGCCGGAATCGCGGATCGCCTTCTCGAAGGCCGCGATCGTGTCGCGCGACAGGTCGGCGAGCGCCGCGTTCAGCAGCCCGGCATTCTCGCGCTCCAGAAGGCCGATACGGCCCAGGTCGGACGAACAGGTGATGGCGGCGTCCGGGATCACCGAAGCGACCAGCTCGGCCGCGCGCTTCTCGTGGCTGGGATCGAGCGGCGAGAAGACCGATGAGATGCCGACAGCGGTGAGACCTGCCGCCTTCATCTCCTGCGCCGCCTTCAGGACGGCGGCTTCGTCGAGCGGCATGAACGGGCGGCCGTCATATTCGTGGCCGCCCTCGACCATCCAGACGCCGCCGCGCACCAGCGCCGCGAGATCCTCGGGCCAGTCGCAGAATGGCGGCAGCGACGCGCCCGACGGCAGACCGAGCCGCAGCGCCGCCACCTTGGTGAGATGCCGGCGCTGGACCACGGCATTGATGAAATGCGTGGTGCCGATCATCACACCGTCGACCTTCTTCGGCGTCCCGTCGGCGCCCTTCAGCACCCCCGTCCCGCCGAGCTTCTTCAGCGAATCGAGGATGCCCGTGGTCACGTCCTGGCTGGTCGGCGCCTTCACCGCGCCCACGACCTTGCCTTCTTCGATCAGGACGGCATCCGTATTGGTGCCGCCGACGTCGATACCGATCCGCCTCATGATGCGAACACGCTCCTGAATTCAAGATCATAGCCAAAGGCCCGCGGTCCGACATGGGCCAGTCCCGCAGGCGTGAGAAAGATGTCCGGTCCGGGCAGCGCGATCACGGTGACCCTCTGACCGTAGCGGATGGTTTCGGTGCCGACCGCTTCGCCTGACACGGAATCGAGGACGCAGATCAGGTCCGGCGTCATGGCGATCGGCTCGCCGTCGCGATTCGCCACGATCCATTCGTTCTGGAAATTGATCTGCAGCGCCGACCCACGGCACTCGTCCATCCCCTCGAACCGCGCGACACCGCGCAGAAAACCTTCGGTCGCGCGACGCTCCACGTCGACGACCTTGCCCTTGTAGAGGAGCTTTCCCGGTTCGACGGAGAGGATGGCCGCGACCGGATCATCATGCGTCCGCTGCGCTTCGCGCACGGCGCGGCCGATGGCGATGGCCTTGGTCGTGGTACCGTGGATGCCCCACGCCTTTACCTCGGCGCCGGTGCGGGGCGGCTGGCAGGTCGGCGCCGTCGAGCCGTACTCGACACAGATTTTGCGCACGATCCTCTCCGCCCACTTCCAGCTCGGCACCGTCTCGACGATGGATTCAAGGCCGCGCACGTCGACCGCGGTGAGAGGACAGGGCTTCAGGCCACCGACCGCAACCGACGTCATCTGCGCCTCGGGATAGGCCCGGCCCATCGTATCCGAGTCGACGACCGGCACGCCGAGATGCGCCGCCACCATCAGCGGACGGACGCCGTTGCCGCCGCCGATCTCCATGCCCATCACGGCGTCGAACCTGCGTCCGGTATGCTCTTCCATCAGCCGCGCCGCGCGGGCGATGGTCTGGTGATCGGTCAGGCGCTCGATGCCGACCAGCGGCGCACCCATGTTGGCGATCACGCCGACCCAGTCGTCGTCGTCCAGTTCGGAGGCCGGCATGAGCTGGACGCGCCGGCCCTCGCGATAGAGCACCCGCATGTTGAGCAGCGACAGATACGGGTTGCCGCCGCCGCCGGTGCCCAGGATCCAGGCGCCGACGGCGAGCGATTCGATATCGTCCTCGCTGATGTCCCGTCGGCTCAAGCGAAAACGCTCTTGAACTCGATGTCGTAGCCGAAAGCCTTCGGCCCCACATGCTGCAACCCCTTGGGGCTCAGGAACACCGGCGGCGGCGGCAACGCGATGACCGTCACGCGCTGGCCGTAGCGAATGGTCTCTGTGCCGACCGCCTCGCCCGACACCGAATCGAGCACGCAGATCAGGTCGGGCGACATGGCGATGGGCTTGCCGTCGAGCCACGCCACGATCCATTCGTTCTGGAAATTGATCTCCATGGCCGAGCCACGATACTCGTCCATGCCATCGAAACGGGTGCGGCCACGCAGGAAGCCTTCGGTCGCCCGGCGCTCCACGTCCATGACCTTGCCCTTGTAGAGGACCTTGCCCGGCTCGACGGAGAGAATGGCCGCGATCGGATCGCCGTGCGTGCGTTGCGCCTCGCGCACGGCATGGCCGATGGCGATGGCCTTGGTGGTGGTGCCGTGGATGCCCCACTTCTTCACCTCGGCGCCGGAGCGCGGCGCCTTGCAGGTCGAGGCGATGGAACCGTACTCGACGCAGATCTTGCGGCTGACCCGCTCCATCCACTTCCAGGTCGGCACCTTCTCGACGACCGATTCAAGACCGCGCACGTCGACGGTGGTCAGCGGGCACGGCACGAGATCGCCGACCGCGACCGACGTCATCTGCGCCTCAGGGTACGCGCGGCCCATCATGTCGGAATCGATCACGGGCCGCTTCAGGTGCGCCGCCGCCATCAGCGGCTGGATCGAATTGCCGCCGCCGATCTCCAGCGACATGATTCCGCGGAAGCGATAGCGCGTGTGGCGCTCCATCAGGTCGACGGCCCGGGCAATCGTGCGACTGTCGGTGAGACGCTCCTGCCCGACCAGGGGCGCGCCCATGTTGGAGACCGCGGCTACCCAGTCGTCATCGGCGAGTTCGGACGCCGGCATGAGCTGGACGCGATAGCCCTCCTTGTAGAGGGCGCGCATGTTGAGGAGACCGAGATAGGGACTGCCGCCGCCCCCCGTCCCGAGGACCCAGGCGCCAACGGCCAGCGATTCGATGTCGTCTATTGTGATGTCGGTCAGGGGCATGGTCCGATGCTTCGAGCGAAGTCGCTCTTGTCAGGGTCGACGAGGGTCCGCCGGAGCGAGGCCTTGCAAGATCGGGACCACCGAAGCGGCGTGTTTCGTCGCGCGATGAGTTCCTGCCGGCATGACATCTTGCCCCGTATTCAGGCATGACTATGGAATAAACAGGAACGCCATCAATACGTGCGAGCACGTATGGGGAGAAGACAGGTGGAGACCAGGCGCACGCCGCGCATCGCCGTGATCACCATGGGCCAGGCACCGCGTCCCGATGTCATGCGGGAAATCCGTCCCCTGCTCGGCGACGCCGAACACGACGAGTTCGGTGCTCTCGACAACGACTCCGATGCGCTGATCGAGAGCATGGCGCCGCGCGGCGATGAGCTGCGCTATACGACGCAATTGCGCGACGGCCGTCACGTCATCGTCGATGCCGGCTTCGTGACCAGCCGCGTCGAGGCGCTGGTCGCCGATCTCGACGGCCGCAATTACGACCTTCTCATCCTGGCGATGACCGGCATGCGCGCGCGGCTTTCGACCCGGACTCCGCACATCCACGGCCAGGACACGCTCGATGCCTGGATCTCCGCGCTGACCGCCAGCAACTCCCGGATCGGCATCATCTTCCCCCTGGCCAGCCAGCAATCCGCGGCCAGCGAGAGCGACTACGGCACGATGCTCAAGAGCTCGCTGGCGACCATCGGCGGCGGCCAGAGTTCCGACCTGACCGAGGCCATCGACCGCGTGTCGGGCGCGGACCTGATCGTGATGAATTCGGTCGGCTACACCGGCGAAATGGCCCAGCAGGTCGCACGCACCAGCGGCAAGCCGGTCGTCACCGCCTGCCGCATCATCGGCAGCACGGCGCGGCTCCGATTGTCCGAGATCGCCGGCAAGCCGCTCGATCTACAGGCCACGACCTATACCGGCACCGAACTGCTGCGACGGCTGCCCCAGGTAGCCCTCGACCAACTCACGCGACGCGAGACCGAGGTGCTGGTCCAGGTGCTCGAAGGCGCCGCCAACAAGTCCATCGGGCGCACGCTGGGCATCAGCCATCGCACCGTCGAGATCCATCGCGCCCGCGCGATGCTGAAGCTCGGCGCGACGTCGACGCCTGAACTCATCCGCCGCGCCTTGAGGCAGTCGTAACGTCTCAAGGCGTGAGCGGCGGCAGCGCGGTGCGGATCGACGAGCTCGATATCTGCATGAAGCCGCTGAATGGTTCGCCCATTTCGAGGATCAGGAACAAGGCCGCCGAGGCCGAAAGCGCGACCAGGACCAGCGCGACGGCCGATGTCGGATTGACCGGCGAGAACAGGCAGTAGCTGGCGAACAGCACGGTGAGCCAGAAGAGCAGCACGATCAGGATCGGCGCCGGCAGCCCGGACTTCGAGCGTTCGTAGAGCATGAGGCGGGCCTGCGAGATCGGGATCGCCATGTGCAGGGCTTGCGTGACGAGCGCTTTCTTGACCTCCGTCTCCGCCTGCAGGCCATGGATATCGGTATAGACCCGGGCGCCCATCGTTCCCACGCCGTAGGTCACGGCAAGGCTTCCCGACGCTCGATCGCTCCAGATCCTGTCGACCATCTGGGCAACGGCTTCGCGAAGCCGCACCCGGACCGGATTGGCCTCGGGTCCGAATTGCTGCAGCAGGTCGTCGAGCAGGATGATGTCGGTCGCGATCTGGCGCACGTCGTTGCGCTGGGCCTCGTAGCTGCTGCTCGCCGAGGTGATCAGCAGACCGAGGACCAGCGCCGCGATGGTGCCCACCAGTCCAGCGCCCAGCCGCACGATGTCCCTTGTATGGTCGTTCAGGTGATGGTCCGGCAGCCATCGGCGCAACAGCACGCCCAGCACGGCGCCGAGGAGCATGACCGCGCAGGCCACGAGCGAAATCCAGATGGGCTGCACGGGTTCGACCTTTCATGGGAGCGCCGGACGGCGGCGGACCGCGAAATCCTAGCATCTGCGAAACCGGGACGGCTTGGTTTTTGCAGAGGCTCCGGCGCACATGTTAAGCGTTCGCGCAGCGTATTCTGGAGGTCGACCGATGCAGCCAACTATCCAAACCGTGAGCCGGCAGCCCGTCGCCCCGCCCCTCATCGGTGGCGAGATCCCGCTGATCGACGTCGCAGACTATCTGGCCGGCGTGCCCGGCGCCGCCGAGAAGGCTGCGGCCGAGCTGCGTTACGCTTTCGAGAATGTCGGCTTCTACTATCTCGCAGGCCACGGCGTGCCGCAGAAGCTGATCGACGACACCTATGCCGCGGCTGCGCGCTTCCATGCCCAGCCGATGGACGCCAAGCTCGCGGTCAAGGTCGACGAGCACAATATCGGCTACATGCCGATCGCCCAGAAGGCGCCGCCCAATGCCGCCGCGCAGGGCAAGAAGCCCAGCCAGAACGAAGCCTACTTCCTGCGCCGCGAGCGCGAGGCCAGCGATCCCGACGTCATCTCGGGCCGCCGCTTCCATGCGCCGAACAAGTGGCCGGCCGATCTGCCGGGCTTCCGCGAAACCACGCTCGAATACATCTCCACCCTGGAGAAGCTCTGCCAGAAGCTGGTGCGCCTCTACGCGCTGGCGCTCGACCTGCCGGAAACCTACTTCGACGCCTGCTTCGCCAAGCCGCACATGATCCTGCGCATGTCGCGCTATCCGCAGATCGACGGTGCCGACGAGAGCGTCGAGAGCCTGGTGCCGCACACCGATTCCGGCTTCATGACCCTGCTGCCGCCCAACAAGGTGCAGGGTCTCTCGATCCTTCTGCCCAACGGAAACTGGATGGACGCGCCCGGCCTCGAGAACGCCTTCGTCGTGAACGGCGGCGACATCCTCCACCGCTGGAGCAACGAGCGCTTCCTGTCGACGCCGCACCGCGTGCGCAACGTCTCGGGCCAGCTCCGCTACGCGATCCCCTTCTTCTGCGATCCCGACCACGACACGATGATCGAGTGCCTGCCCTCCTGCCAGTCGGCGGAGAAGCCGGCCAAGTATCCGCCGATCAAGTTCGGCGATTACGCGCTGTGGTTCGCGGCCCAGCGCTACGGCCACATGTCCAAGGTCGCCGCGCCGACCGAAGAAGAGATCGCGCCGGGCGAACGCGCCACCTCGCGCTGGCAGGCCTGATCCCCATGCGTTTGCGTACCCTCCTCGCGGCCGGTTCCGCCGCAGCCCTGCTTCTTGCCCCTCTTGCGATCTCCACACCCGCCTTCGCCCAGACGAAGACGATCAAGGCGGTCATGCACTCCGACCTCAAGGTCCTCGACCCGATCTGGACCACGGCCAACATCGTGCGCAACCACGGCTACATGGTGTGGGACACGCTGTTCGCGATGGACGAGAAGCTGCAGCCGCAGCCCCAGATGGTCGACACCTGGACGGTCAGCGACGACAAGCTCACCTACACCTTCACCCTGCGCGACGGCCTCAAGTGGCACGACGGCAAGCCGGTCACCTCGGAGGACTGCATCGCCTCGCTGAAGCGCTGGGGCGCGCGCGATTCGACCGGCGTGAAGCTCTTGAGCTTCGTCTCTTCGTTCGAGCCGGTGAACGACAAGACCTTCAAGATCGTGCTGAAGGAGCCCTACGGCCTGGTCATCGATTCGCTGGCCAAGCCCGGCGGCTCGACGCCGCTGATGATGCCCAAGCGCATTGCCGATACCGATCCCGCCAAGCAGATCTCCGAATATGTCGGCTCCGGCCCGTTCATCTTCAAGGCCGACGAGTGGAAGCCCGGCGAAAAGACCGTCTATGTGAAGAACCCCGACTACAAGCCGCGCGCCGAGCCCGCGTCGGGCCTGGCCGGCGGCAAGATCGCCAAGGTCGACCGGGTCGAATGGCTGGCCATCCCCGACCACCAGACGGCCGTGAACGCGCTGCTGGCCGGCGAAATCGACTATATCGAGGCGCCGCCGCACGACCTGAAGTCGCTGCTGCAGGCCGACAAGAACGTGAAGCTCGAGGTCTACAACAAGATCGGCGCGCAGTACGTCTTCCGCTGGAACACCGTCGTGCCGCCCTTCGACAACGAGAAGGTGCGCCGCGCCGCGGAGTATGCCTTCGACCAGAAGGCCTTCCTGCAGGGCGTGATCGGCGACGACAAGTATTACCAGACCTGCGATGCCATGTTCGTCTGCGGCACACCGCTCGAAACGAATGCCGGCATGGAAGGCCTGGTGCGCGGCAACTTCGCCAAGTCGAAGGAGTTGCTCAAGGAAGCCGGTTACGACGGCACGCCGATCGTGATGCTGCACACGACTGACATCGCCGTGCTGACCAATGCCGGGCCGATCGCCAAGGACCTGCTCGAGAAGGGCGGCTTCAAGGTGCAGATGGTGCCGCTCGACTTCCAGGCCATCGTCTCGCGCCGCCTGCGCAAGACGCCGCCGCAGGACGGTGGCTGGAACGGCTTCATGACATCGTGGCTGTCGGTCGACATGATGAACCCGCTGACCAACAGCATGCTCACCGCCTCGTGCGACAAGGCCAATTTCGGCTGGCCGTGCGACGCCGAGGTCGAGAAGCTGCGCGACGCCTTCGCCCGGGCGCCCGATCTGGAGAGCCGCAAGAAGATCGCAGCCGATCTGCAGGCCCGCGCCATCACCTACGGCACGCACGTGCCGCTCGGCCAGTACACGCTGCCGACCGCGACCCGCTCGGACCGTCTGAGCGGCGTCGTGACGAGCCCCATTCCGGTTTTCTGGAATATCGAAAAGAAATAGAGGCGTGGCATAGTCGGGAGAGATGAACCCGACCAGCACTCGCCGCATCGTAGCGGCCGGTACCATCGGCAACCTGCTCGAATGGTACGATTTCGCGATCTACGGCTACTTCGCCGCCACTATCGGCCGGGTGTTCTTCCCGGCCGCGGATCCGGTGGCGCAGGTCCTGGCGGCCTTCGGCATCTTCGCCCTGGGCTACCTGATGCGGCCGCTGGGCGGCATGGTGGTCGGCCATATCGGCGACCGCTACGGTCGCCGCGCCGCCCTCACCTTCTCCATTGCCGCAATGGCGGTGCCAACCTTCCTCATGGGCCTTCTTCCGGGCTACGAGACGCTCGGCATGGCCGCCCCCATCCTGCTGACCCTGCTGCGCATGATCCAGGGCCTGTCGGTCGGCGGCGAGGCGACGACCTCCATGATCTTCCTCGTCGAGCAGGCACCACCCGGCCGGCGCGGCCTGGTCGGCAGCTTCTGCTCGCTGGCCGCCAACGGCGGCTTCCTCCTGGGTTCGGCGATCGGCGCGACCTTCGCCGCCCTCCTGCCGGCCGATGCGCTGGTGGCCTGGGGCTGGCGCGTTCCGTTCCTGCTGGGGATCGTGCTCGGTGTCGTGGGCTGGTGGATCCGCAAGGTCATCGTCGAGGAAGTGCCGGCGCGGTCGCACCAAGGCTCACCCCTGGTCGAGACGATGCGCCATCACGGGCGGGCGGTGGCGCGCGTCGCCGGCATCACGATCTTCAATGCCGTCGGCTTCTACCTGATGTTCCTCTACGTGGTGACCTGGCTGCAGACGGTCGACGGCGTCGCTCCGGCGCGCGCGCTGGAGATCAATACGGTGAGCATGTTCTTCCTGCTGCCGGTGATGCTCCTGTCCGGCTGGCTGTCCGATCGCTTCGGGCGCCGACCGCTCATGTTCACGGCGATGATCCTGGGCTTCGTGGCCGCGGTGCCATGCCTCTGGCTGATGCACCATCCCAACCCGGCGCTGATCCTGGCGGGCCAGCTCGCTTTGGTGATCCCTGCCGGCATGGGTCTCGGCATCATCCCCTCCATCCTGACCGAGGCAGTGGCGGGCCGCGTCCGCTGCACGGCGGTGTCGCTGGGCTACAACATCGCCTTCGGGGTGATCGGCGGCCTGACGCCGCTCACCGCCGCCTGGCTGATCGCCCGCACGGACATGGACCTGAGCCCGGCCTGGCTGTTCATGGGGGCCGCCGCCATCTCCATCGCCACGCTGCTCACCTTCCGCGAGACGTCGCGCGACGCGACCCTGCCGCCGTGAAGATCGGGCGTCGTGCCCTCGCACCGATGGCGCTCGCGGCTGCTGCGCTGCCGGCGCGCGCGGCGCCGTCGCTGTGGGTCGACGCCCACGCGCATGCCTTCGTGCGCGGGCTGAAGCTCGCCGTGGATGCCCGCTACGCGCCCAACTACGACGCCTCATGGCAGACATTGCTGGCGCTGGCCGAAGCCAACGGCGTCGGGCGCGCGGTCCTCCTGCAGCCCTCGTTCCTGGGCTACGACAATTCCTATCTGTTCGGCGCACTGAAGGCCGAACCGCAGCGCTTCCGCGGCGTGCCATGGATCTCGCCCTCGGTCGAGACGAAACCCGAGGACTGGGAGGAGATGGCACGGATCGGCGTGCGCGGTCTGCGCTTCCCGATCTTCGGCCTGCCGACGCCGCAATGGTCGGCCTATCACGAGATGCTGGGCGAGGCCTTGAAGCGCGACTGGCCGATCCATCTCTATGTCGAGAGCAAGCGCCTGCCCGAGATGCTGCCGTTCCTGCTCGATGGCGGCCACAAGGTGGTGATCCCGCATTACGGCATGTTCGACCGCACGCTGGGCCCGGCGCGCGATCCGGGCTTCAAGGTCCTGCTGGAGAGTGCCCGCACCGGCCGCGTCTTCGTCGTGATGTGCGGCGCCTATCGCGTCGGCCCTGAACGCGCCCGGATGGCCGCGCCGATGCTGCTCGACGCTTTCGGCCCCGAGCGCCTGATGTGGGCCAGCGACTGGCCGCACACCGATACCGACCTCAATCGCGTCACGACCTATCCGATTACACTCAAGACATTCGAGGACTGGGTGCCGAACGAAGCGGCGCGGCGCACCATCCTGGTCGATACGCCGTCGAAGCTTTACGGGTTCTGAATTTAAGTCGGCGCTCCAATGAACTAAGCCGTGTCGCCCTCTACAGCGCGGCCTTCGGCGCGCCAGCGCAGCATGCCGCCGGGGAGGTTGGCGACGTCGGTGATGCCGGCCTTGTTCAGGATCGCGGTCGCATGCGCGGAGCGGCTGCCGGCGCGGCAGACGGCGACGATCGGCTTGTCCTTCGGCAGATCCTTCGCGCGCGCCGCCAACTCGCCGAGGGGAACCAGCGTCGCGCCACGGATATGGCCCAGCGGGCCTGAGAATTCGGCGGGCTCCCGCACATCGACGACATTCACCCTGGCGAGATTCTCCTCGAGCCAGTGCGGCTCGACTTCCCAGACGCCGCCGAAGGTGAAACGCAGCGGCGCCCAGCCGGGTTCGGCCGGCGCGCTCGCCCCGTTGCCGGGCTGGCCGCAGCGCAGGTTGGCCGGCACCGCCTCGTCGATCTTCTTCGGGTGCGGCAGGTCGAGGTTCTTCATGTAGCCGACATAGTCGTTCTCGCCGACCTCGCCGCCGAGGCGCGGATTGAACCGCTTCTCCTCGATCACGCTGCTGACCGTGAGGCCGCGATAGTCGTGCGCGGGATAGAGCAGGCAGCCCTCGGGCAAGGCGAAGATGCGCGAGCGCACCGAGCGATAGAGTGCGCGCGGATCGCCCTGCTGGAAGTCGGTACGGCCCGAGCCGCGGATCAGGAGGCAGTCGCCGGTGAAGGCCATGCTCTCGTCGTCGAGCACGTAGGTGACGCAGCCCGACGTATGACCCGGCGTGGCGCGCACTTCGAGCGCGCGGCGGCCGAACTCGATCCGGTCGCCGTCCTGCAGCAGCCGGTCGGCGCCGGCCGCGCCCGACGCGGCCGACAGTGCGATCCCGCTGCCCAGCCGCTGCTTCAGCAGCCAGGCCCCGGTGACATGGTCGGCATGGACATGGGTGTCGAGCGTCCATTTGAGCACGAGGCCGAGCTCGCCGATCAGCGCCGCATCGCGCCGCGCCTGCTCGAACACCGGATCGATCAGCAGTGCCTCTTTCGAGACGCTGCAGCCGAGCAGATAGGTGTAGGTCGACGAGGTCGGGTCGAAGAGCTGGCGAAAGACGAGCATCGGCCCCTCCGTGCTCAGGCTGGTGCGCTGGCCTTGTCGATGGCGGCGATCGACTCCGGTTCGAGCTCCAGGGTCGTCGAGTTCAGCACGTCATCGAGCTGTTTCAGGCTGGTGGCGCTCACGATCGGCGCGGTGATCGACTTGCGCTGCAGCAGCCAGGCGAGAGCCACCTGGGCCAGCGTGGCACCGCTCTTTCCGGCCGCATCGTCGAGTGCCTTCAGCACCGCCATGCCCTTGGGGTTGATGTACTTCTTCACGCCGGCGCCGCGCTGGGCGCTGCCGACATCGGCCTCGGACCGGTACTTGCCCGTCAGGAAGCCGCTGGCCAGCGAATAGTAAGGGATCACGCCAATCCCCTCCTTCAGGCACTCGTCTTCCAGCGCGCCCTCGAACAGGCCGCGCTCCATGAGATTGTAATGCGGCTGCAGGCTCTCGTAGCGCGGCAGGCCTTTCTCCTTGGAAATCTTCGCGGCCTCGGCGAGGCGCGGCGCATCGAAGTTGGAGGCGCCGATGACGCGCAGCTTGCCGGCCTTGATCAGGTCGCCATAGGTCGAGAGCGTCTCCTCCTGCGGCGTGTCCTTGTCGTCCTTGTGCGACTGGAAGAGATCGATGCGGTCGGTGTTGAGACGCTTCAGCGAGGCGTCGACCGACTCGGTGATGTTCTTCCGCGACAGCGCCCCGCTCGGCAGGCCCATGCCGCACTTGGTGGCGAGCACGATCTTGGCGCGCTTGGACGGGTCCTTCTTCAGCCAGGTGCCGATCACCGTCTCGCTCTCGCCGCCCTTGTTGCCCGGGAACCAGCGCGAATAGACGTCGGCCGTATCGACGAAGGAGAAGCCGCCATCGACGAAGGCGTCGAGCAGCTTGTGCGACGTCGCCTCGTCGGCCGTCCAGCCGAAGACGTTGCCGCCGAAGGCGATGGGGACGAATTCGAGATCTGACTTTCCGAGTTTGCGCTTCTGCATGGTTATCTCCTCTGATCCTCTGAAGGTCTATTCGGCGGCCTTGGTCGGCACCTCGGCGGGCGCTTCGGCAAGAGTCTCGGCCGGCAGGGCGGCCGGCGCCTCGCTCGACAGGGCGGCGAGCGCGACGGCCGAGGCGGCAGCAACCGTCGCCGCCGCAGCGGGAGCAGCCGGCATCGTGCGCGGCTCGGCCGGCTCGTTGGCCTGCGGCGGCACGGACGGCGTTGCCGGCAGCGGAAACGGGTAATTGTTGCCTGTGGCGAACTGGATGCCCAGCGCCGGGAACTGCTCGTACATGCGCCGGATCACCATGCGCTGGACCAGGGTCGGGTTCTTCGGGCGCGCCATGAACTTGAAGCGCACGATCACCGAATTGTCCTTGATGTCGACCACCCCCTGCATCTTGGGCGGATCGATCAGGATGGGCTTGTAGGCAGCCTCCTCCATCATCGCGAGGCCGATCTTCTTCATCGTCTTGCGCAGCAGCTCGATGTCGGTGCCGTTGGCGAAGGCGATGTTGAATTTCACCACGGTCCAGTCGCGGCTGAAATTGGTGATGTGGCCGACCTGGCCGAACGGCACGATATGGAGCTGGCCGTTCTGGTGGCGCAGCTTCAGCGAGCGCACGCTGAAACCCTCGACCGTGCCCTTTACCTTGCTGCAATCGACATATTCGCCGATGCGGAACGAATCCTCGGCCAGGAAGAAGACGCCCGACACGATGTCGCGCACCAGCGACTGGCTGCCGAAGGAGACGGCGAGGCCGAACACCGAGGCGCCGGCGATCAGCGGCGTGATGTTGACGCCGAGTTCCGACAGGACCAGCAGGCCGCCGACGACCGCAATGGTGGAGCCGGTGACGACGCGCAGCAGCGGCATCAGGGTGCGCAGCCGCGAGGCCGAGATCTGCACCTCCTCCTCGGAATCGCCCGACACGTCGGCCGAGGGCAGCGGGTTGGAGGCGATGTAGGAGTCCATGCGGTACTTGATGAAGCGCCAGCCGGCATAGATCGCCACCGCGCTCAGGGCCGCGAACTTGGCGCCACGATCATGGACCGTCCATTGCTCCGGCGTCGCGGCCGCCAGCACGCGCACCATCAGGGCCTCCGCGATCATGATCGCGACGTAGAGGCGGACGATCAGGCGCACGCAATCGGCGACAACGTCGCCTGCCATCGGCAGCTCGGAGATGATGTGGCGCGTGATCCGGTGCATCAGCGTCTCGAACAGGAGAAGCCCGATCAGCGCCGACTCGATGGTCGCCATGCCCTGGGCCGCCATCCCGCTCTCGGTCAGGGCGGCATAGACCGCCGCGAGGCCCAGCAGCGCATAGAAGGCGAGACCGGCCATCCACCAGTTGCGCGCCGCGTCCAGCTTGAGCTGGCGACTGAAACCCGTCGGCGGCACCATGGCCGTCAGCCAGGCCGCCATGTCGAAGCGCCAGCGCCAGACGACCCAGAGCGACAGCAGGGCGATCACCGGCACGTAGAGCATGATGGCGGCGCTCGTCATCTCGCGGCTGGCGTCGGTCGCACCCAGGCCTCGCGCCAGGAGGCCGCCCAACAGAGGTAGGAGAACCACGAGATTGAGCGCGACCAGCAGGCGCCCCGCCGTCCCGTCGTCGACCGGCGCGATGCGCCCCTCGGGCGTGCCCGGCCTCAGGAAGGCGCGGAATATGAGGTTGAAGCCGCGCCAGTAGACCAGCGCATGCAGCACCAGCTGACCGAGTTTGGCGCCGAGACTGTCGGAGGGACCCAGTTGGCCCAGCACCAGCCGGCCGGCGACGGCCAACGCGACCAGGGCGAGTACGTCGAGCAGAAGGGCGCGGAAGAAGGCGCGCAGCGGCGTCTTGGCCACCAGGTGATCGAAGGCGCTGACCCGGGCGCGGCTCAGGGCCAGCCGTGCGATGGCCTCCGCGACGAGGCCGGCCACGATGATGCCGACCAGCAGCAGCGCCGTGCGGCCGCCGACCGCCTCCGGCAAGCTGGCGAGATGCGCGCCGAGTGCGGGAAGTTGCGCGACGGTGAATTCAAACCGCTCGGTCATCAGCGTCAGGAAGCTGGCGGCAGCGCTCTCGCCGCCCGTCACGGCCTGCGCCGAGGCGGGGAAGGCCCAGACGCCGGTCAGGCCGCTGATTGCAGAGGCGCTGCCGCAGCTTGACCGTTTCATCGATTCTCCCCCAAAGAAATGCGTCACAAACCTAAGCCAATTGGCGCCCAGCCGCCAGACGACACGACAGGAGAGACGCCCCGATGCTCGGCCTCATGCAGGATCGCCCGCTTCTGATTTCGCAGCTCATCGAGCATGCCGCGCTGAACCATGGTGACACCGAGATCGTCTCGCGCACCGTCGAAGGCCCGATCCACCGCTATACCTACCGCGATGCGAACAAGCGCGCGAAGAAGATCGCCGAGGCGCTTCTGGGTCTCGGCATCAAGACCGGCGACCGGATCGGCACGCTCGCCTGGAACGGCTACCGCCATTTCGAGCTCTACTACGGCATTTCCGGCATGGGCGCGGTCTGCCACACGATCAACCCGCGGCTCTTCCCCGAGCAGATCGTCTACATCGTCAATCACGCCGAGGATCAGCTCCTGTTCGTCGACCTCAACCTGCTGCCGGCCGTCGAGAAGCTGCTGCCGCAGATGAAGGGCGTGCGCCATGTCGTGGCGATGACCGACCGGGCGCATCTTCCCAAGGATTGCAACATCCCCAACCTGCTGGTTTACGAGGAGCTGATCGCCGACAAGCCGGGCACCTACGAATGGCCGGAATTCGACGAACATACGGCCTCGTCGCTCTGCTACACGTCGGGCACGACGGGCAACCCCAAGGGCGTGCTCTATCACCATCGCTCGACCATCCTGCACGCCTATGGCGCGGCACTGCCCGACACGCTGAACCTCTCGGCGCGCTCGGTGGTGCTGCCGGTGGTGCCGATGTTCCATGTCAATGCCTGGGGCCTGCCCTACTCGGCCGCGCTGGTCGGCGCCAAGCTGGTCTTCCCGGGCGTCGCGCTCGACGGCGCCAGCCTGCACGAGTTGTTCGAGAAGGAGCGCGTCACCTTCACGGCCGGCGTGCCGACCGTGTGGCTCGCCCTGATCAATCACATGAAGGCCAACAAGCTGAAGCTTTCGACGGTGAAGCAGGCGGTCATCGGCGGATCGGCCGCGCCGCCCGCCATGATCGAGACCTTCGACAAGGATTACGGTGTCGAGGTGCTGCATGCCTGGGGCATGAGCGAGATGAGCCCGCTCGGCACGGTGAACCATCCGAAGGAGAAGCATCGGGATTTCTCGGCCTCCGACCTTCTGGAAGTGCGCCTGAAGCAGGGCCGCCCGCCCTTCGGCGTCGACATGATGATCGTCGACGATGCCGGCAAGGAACTGCCGCGCGACGGCAAGGCGTTCGGCGACCTGCTGGTGCGCGGTCCGTGGATCACCTCGGGCTATTTCAAGGGTGAAGGCGGCGAGGTGCTGCGCGAGATCGAGGGCAAGGGCGGCGGCTGGTTCGCCACCGGCGACGTCGCCACGATCGATCCCGACGGCTACATGCAGATCACCGACCGTTCCAAGGACGTGATCAAGTCGGGCGGCGAATGGATCAGCTCAATCGACCTCGAGAACGCCGCGATGGCGCATCCCGGCGTCGCCGAGGCGGCGGTGATCGGCATCGCGCACCCGAAGTGGGACGAGCGGCCGTTGCTCATCATCCACAAGAAGCCGGACGCCGAGATCGACAAGAAGGAGCTGGTCGAGTTCCTCGCGACCAAGGTCGCCAAATGGTGGCTGCCCGACGACGTGCAGTTCGTCGAGGCGATCCCGCACACCGCGACCGGCAAGATCCTGAAGACCCGCCTGCGCGAGGACTTCAAGGACTACAAGCTGCCGACGACTTAGAGGCAGCATCTGTCGTCCTGAGCGCAGCGAAGGACCTAGCGGAGCGAACGACGGACTCTCTGGCGAACGTGAGATCCTTCGCTTCGCTCAGGATGACAATTTGCCCGGATCGACATCCTGCTAGCGGTCAACGACTCAACACCGCCCACATGAACAGGAGCGTCGCGCCGATGCCGAGCATCGTGCGCTTGAGGTGGAGCTTGCCCCAGCGGTGCAACAGCACGGCGCTCGTTTCGCCGGCATCGTCGAGCTCGATCGCCTTCAGCTCGTTGTTGACCGGCATGATCATCAGCGCCGTGTAGGCCCAGTTCGAGCCCAGCATGATCGCGCCGACGATCCATAGCTCGTCACGCGTCTGCCACCACGCGGCCAGGCCCAGCAAGAACCCAATGGCAGCAAGGCTGCCCTGCATGATCGTGCCGCGCTGGTAGGACATCTTCCACTGCTGGAGCTGCGCGCGGTCCTCGAGCTGGGATCGCGCCGGATGCTCGGCAAAGCTCACATAGAAGGCCGCGCCGGCAAAAAGCGCCGCCGTCACCAGGGCCAGAATTCCGAAGATCATGACTTTCCTTCCGCGCGCGCTGGACCGAGGCGCTACAGCGGCATTATCGTCCGTCCCGGGCCAAATAGGGAGCCCGAGAAGGAGTAGACCGTGGCCACCGAAACCATTCCCGTCATCGACCTCGGCCCCTACCTCGCGGGCGAGCCTGGCGCGATGGACCGCACGGCCAGGGAGCTGCGCTTCGCCCTGACCGAGATCGGCTTCTACTTCATCGTGAACCACGGCATCGCGCGCGAGAAGATCGCGGGCATGTTCGCCGAGGTGAAGCGCTTCCACGACCAGCCGGTCGAAAAGAAGCTGGAACTCAAGCTCGACCAGCACAATACCGGCTATCTCCCCATGCGCGGCAACACGCTGCGCACCTCGACCATCCAGACCGGCACCAAGGCCAATCTCAACGAGGCCTTCTTCGTGAAGCGTGAGATGGCACCGGACCATCCCGACGTGCTGTCGGGCCGCCGCTTCCGTGGCCTCAACCGCTGGCCCGACCTGCCGGGCTTCCGCGACACCGTCGTCGACTACTGCAACGAGATGGAACGGCTGGTGCAGAAGATGGTGCGGCTCTACGCCCGCGCGCTCGACCTGCCGGCCAACTATTTCGACACGGCCTTCTCCGAGCCGATGTTCTCGATGCGCATGACGCACTATCCGCCGCAGGATGGGCCCGTCGATGACGAGTTCGGCCTGGCGCCGCACACCGACACCAGCTTCCTCACCCTGCTGGCGCCCAACGAGGTGCAGGGCCTCTCGATCCGCAGCCAGAGCGGCAGCTGGATCGACATGCCCGCGATCGACAATGCCTATGTCGTGAACGGCGGGCAGATGCTGCAGCGCTACACCAACGACCTCTTCCTGGCGACGCCGCACCGCGCCATCAACAAGACGACCGGCGCGCGCTATGCGCTGCCGTTCTTCTGCGACAGCGGCATCGACTGGCCGGTCGCCGCCGTGCCGACCACAGTCGGCCCCGACAAACCGCCAAAGTACCCGACCACCTGGTACAGCGACTACATGACCTGGTACCTGAAGCGGAACTACGACGTGCTGAACGAAACCGCCCAGCAGGCCGCCGAATGAGCGCCGAGATCAAACTCGGGCCGGTCGTCCCGATCCTGCGCATCTTCGACGTCGCCAAGGCCAAGGAGTTCTACGTCGACTTCCTCGGCTTCACCTGGGACTGGGAGCATCGCTTCGACGACAATGCGCCGGTCTACGCGCAGATTTCCCGCGCCGGCGTTGTGCTCCATCTCACCGAGCATCACGGCGATGGTGCGCCGGGATCGGCCATGATGATCGAGATGAAGGGCATCGAGGCGCTTCATCGCGAACTCACGGAAAAGAAGTATCGCTACGCGCGCCCGGGCCTCGAGGACCAGCCGTGGGGCGCACGCACGGTCAAAGTGGCCGACCCGTTCGGCAACAAGCTTACGTTCAGCGAACCGAACGATTAGACTTCCCGCGTCACCGGCAGAAAGCCGGGGCTCGGGAGGAACATGCGACATATCTGGATCGGCCGGCTGATCGCCGCGGGACTTGCACTTTCGTGGACGGTCGCTGCGAGCGCACAGACCTTTCCGCAGCAGACCGTCACGATGATCGTGCCCTTCCCGCCGGGCGGCGGCACCGACACGGGCTCGCGTTTGCTCGCACAGAAGCTCTCGGAGAAATGGGGCCAGCAGGTCGTCGTCGACAACAAGCCGGGCGCCGCCGGCATCGTGGGCCTCGAGATCGCGTCGAAGGCCAAGCCCGATGGCTACACCATCGTCATGGGCAATATCGGCACCCAGTCGATCAACCCGTCGCTCTACAAGAAGCTGCCCTACAACGCCGACACCGCCTTCACGCCGATCACCCTGGTGGCCGAGCTGCCGCTGGTCCTCGTCGTCAATCCGGCGACCCCCGCGAAGAGCACGGCCGAGCTGATCGCCGCGGCCAAGGCCAAGCCCGGCGACTTCACCTACTCGACCTCAGGCAACGGCAGCTCGATGCATCTTGCCGCGGCGTTGTTCGAGAACCAGGCCGGGTTGAAGCTGACGCATGTGCCCTACAAGGGCGGCGGACCGGCGATCCAGGACCTGATCGGCGGCCACGTCACCATGTCCTTCGCCACGGTGCTGGAGACCAGCGGCCAGATCAAATCGGGCAAGCTGAAGCCCATCGCCGTCACCAGCGACAAGCGCTCGCCCGCGCTGCCCGACGTGCCGACCGCGGCCGAGACCGGCCTGCCCGGCTACAACTCGATCTCGTGGATCGGCCTGCTGGCGCCCGGCGGCACGCCGCAGCCGATCGTCGACAAGATCGCGGCCGACGTGAAAGCCGTGCTCGCCGATCCGGCGACGCGGCAGCAGTTCATCGACCAGGGCGCGCTGCCCGTCGGCAGCACGCCGGCCGAGTTCAAGGCGCTGATCGACACCGACCGCACCCGTTACGGCAAGATCATCGTCGAGAAGGACATCAAGCTCGAATGAGTATCCGCACATGAGCGGGCCCACCCTGGCCCGCGTCGAAGCCCACGTTTTCCGCACCCCGATCAAGGATCTCGTTCGCACCTCCTTCGGCACCATGACCGAACGGGCTGCCGTGTTCGTCAGGGTCGAGGACTCCGACGGCGCGCGCGGCTGGGGCGAGATCTGGTGCAACTTCCCCAACGCCGCCGCCGAGCATCGCGCGCTGCTGTTCGCCGACATCGTCGCACCGCGCGCCCTGGGCAAGTCGCTCGACGATCCCGTCGGCCTGTGGGGCGAGATCGACCGTGCGCTGCATGTGCTGCGCGTGCAGAGCGGCGATGCCGGCGCCTTCTCGGCCGCAGCCGCCGGCCTCGACCTCGCGATCCACGACCTGCGCGCCCGCAAGCGCGGCCTGCCGCTGTGGCGCGCGCTGGGCGGCACCGACGACTCACCGGTCCCCGTCTATGCGTCAGGCCTCAATCCCGGCCGCGCCGCCTACGACACGGTTGGTCGCATGCGCGCCGCTGGCTATCGCGCCTTCAAGATCAAGGTCGGCTTCGGCGAGGAGACCGATCTCGGCTCGCTGCGCCCCGTCGCAAAGGAGCTGCAGGACGGCGAGCGGCTGATGGTCGACGCCAACCAAGGCTGGGACCTGCGTACCGCCTGCGTCATGGCGCCGAAGCTCACCGAGTTCGGGTTGGGCTGGATCGAGGAGCCGCTGATGGCCGACCGGCCTCTGGCCGAGTGGACCCAGGTGGCGGCTGTGACGCCGACCCGGCTGGCCGTCGGCGAAAACCTGCGCGGCGCCGGTCCCTTCCAGGAGGCGATCGATAGCGGCCTGTTCGGCGTGATCCAGCCCGATGCCGCCAAGTGGGGCGGCCATTCCGGGTGCCTGCCGGTCGCCCGCGCCGCTCTCGCCGCCGGCCGTACCTTCTGCCCGCACTATCTCGGCGCCGGGATCGGCCTCCTCCATTCGCTGCACCTGCTGGCGGCCGTGCGTGGTCCCGGCCTGCTGGAGGTCGACGCCAATCCCAATCCGCTGCGCGAGGATGTACTGCAGGATGCTTTTTCGGTCCGTGACGGAAGCGTCGGCCTTCCCGGCGGGCAAGGACTCGGTCTAGAACCGGATATCAAGCCGCTCCTAAACCTAAGAAGCCTTCATATCGAGCGGCACGCGTAAAAGAGGGAACGCCATGCAGGGTTTGATGCAAGACCGTCCGCTGTTGATCTCGCAGATCATCGACTATGCGGCCGCCTCCTATCCCGAGGTCGAGATCGTGACGCGTACCGTCGAGGGTCCGATCCATCGCTACGGCTACAAGGACGCGCACAAGCGCGCCAAGCAGCTCGCGGAAGCGCTGCAGGGGCTGGGCATCAAGCTCGGCGACCGGGTCGGCACCATCGCCTGGAACACCTATCGCCATTTCGAGCTCTACTTCGGTATTTCCGGCATCGGCGCCGTGCTGCACACGCTGAACCCGCGCCTGGCGCCCGAGCATGTGGCCTACATTGCCAACCATGCCGAGGACCAGATCATCTTCGTCGACCTGAACCTGGTGCCGATCGTCGAAGGCGTGTTCGATCAGCTCAAGACCGTGAAGCATGTCGTGGTCATGACCGACCGCGCCCATATGCCGACCTCGGCCAAGATCCCCAACCTGCTCTGCTACGAGGAGCTGATTGCCGACAAGCCCGGCACGCTCACCTGGCCGGAGTTCGACGAGAAGACCGCCTCCTCGCTCTGCTACACGTCCGGCACCACCGGCAACCCTAAGGGCGTGCTCTACTCGCACCGCTCGACGATGATCCATTCGATGATGATGTGCTCGGGCCCGGTGCTGGCGCTCGATCCCGACACGACCATTCTTCCGGTGGTGCCGATGTTCCATGCCAATGCCTGGGGCCTCGTCTATGCCGGCCCCTTCTGCGGCACCAAGCTGGTCTTCCCGGGCTTCAAGCTCGACGGCGCCAGCCTCTACGAGCTTTTAGACAAGGAGAAGGTGACCTTGTCGGCCGGCGTGCCGACGGTCTGGCTGGCGCTGCTCGACTACTGCAAGCAGAACAATCTCAAGATGGACTCGGTCAAGCGCACGCTGATCGGCGGCTCGGCCGTGCCCTACGCCATGATCGAGCGCTTCTGGAAGGAGCATGGCGTCGAGGTCGCCCAGGGCTGGGGCATGACCGAGATGAGCCCGCTCGGCACCCTCACCCGCTTCAACAAGGGCGAGCGCGACCTGCCCGATGCCGACCGCTTCGCCATCACCGCCAAGCAGGGCCGGCCGGTATTCGGCTGCGAGATGAAGATCATCGACGATGCCGGCAACGACCTGCCGCTGGACGGCAGCGTCTCGGGCAACATGGTCGTACGCGGTCCGTGGATCGTGAAGGGCTACATGAAGGGCGACGGCAGAACCCAGTTCCTCGAGAACGACTGGTTCCATACCGGCGACGTCTGCAAGATCGAGAGCGACGGCTCGGTCGTCATCACCGACCGCTCGAAGGATGTGATCAAGTCGGGCGGCGAGTGGATCAGCTCGATCGACCTCGAGAATGCGGCCATGGGCTGCGAGGGCGTGGCCGAGGCCGCGGTGATCGGCGTCGCTCATCCCAAGTGGGACGAGCGACCCCTTCTGATCATCGTCCGCCGGCCCGAGGCCGACGTGACCAAGGACGATGTGCTCAAGTATCTCGACGGCAAGATCGCCAAGTGGTGGATGCCGGACGACGTGCAGTTCATCGACGCCATCCCGCACGGCGCCACCGGCAAGATCCTTAAGACCGCGCTCCGCAAGCAGTTCGAGAGCTACAAGCTCCCGACCGCGTGAGCGTCTGCCTTCCGGGACTGACGCAGCTCGGCAATCGCCTGGCGCGTCACCTGGAAGGCGCCGACCAGGGCCAGGCCGGACATGATCGCGGCGACGAGATAGTCCGGCCAGCCGGTACCCGAGCCGAACACGCCCGCGGCGGCGGCCAGCACGGCGAGATTGCCGATCGCGTCGTTGCGCGTGCAGATCCACACCGACCGCATGTTGCTGTCGCCTTCGCGCCAGCGATAGAGCAGCAAGGCCACGCCGAAGTTGGCCGCCAGCGCCAGCGCACCGACGATGCCCATCACCGGCGCCGCCGGCACGGTGCCGGCCATCGCGTGGTTGATGGTGGTGATCGCGACCCACAGGCCGAAGGCGCCCATGCTGGCGGCCTTCAGCAGCGAGGCGCGGGCGCGCCACTGGATCGCCATGCCCAGCACGAACAGGCTGATGCCGTAATTGCCCGCGTCACCCAGGAAGTCGAGCGAGTCGGCCAGCAGTGACACCGACTGCGCGGCAACACCGGCGCCGATCTCGACCACGAACATGGCGAGGTTCACTGCCAGCGCGATCCACAGGATGCGCTTGTAGGCGGGCGAGTTCGCCGCCGCACTGGCATGCTCGTGTCCGTGATCGTGGCAATGGGCGCTCATTTTCAGTGCTCCGCTATGTGAGAGACCATGTCCTCGACCATGCGACGGACATGGAGGTCGTCGGCCTCGTAGTAGACCTGCTTGCCCTGCCGGTCGGCCCGTACCAGCCGCGCGCCCTTCAATAGCCGCAGGTGATGACTCACCAGCGACACCGAGAGGCCAAGCCGGTCGGCGATGTCCGACACCGCCAGCGGCGTGCGCAGGCAGGAGACCACGATCTTCAGCCGGGTCGGATCGCCCAGCAGTCGGAACAGGTCGGCCAGCGCCACCGCATGGTCGTCGGTCAGGAGGGTTTTCTTGGTCTTGGACATTTGAACAACTGTTCAAATGTAAGCATGATGCTCCTGCCCGTCAATCCGCTTGAATCGTTACGTTATCTCCTCCTGTGGACGCCGGATCGCGATGTCGCAAACCACCGCCCCGACCACGATCGCGCCGCCGATCAGGGTGATCCAGCCCGGCGTCTCTGCGAAGGCCAGCCAGACCCAGAGCGTGCCGAGCGGCGTCTGCAGCACGCCGATCAGGGCGCCGCGCGTCGCGGAGACCAGCGGCGTGCCCAGCGCCAGCAGCAACAGGCCGAGGCCGAACTGGCTGATGCCGAACAGCGCGAGCAGGAGGAATTCCCCGCCGCTCACCGCCAGCGGCCGCGCGAACGGCAGCACGATCAGGGCACACAGAAAGGCCGAGAGTCCGACAGCCGGCAGCATGCTGACGCCGGGATTGCGCCGGATCAGCACCAGCACGAGCGACATCAGCACGGCCATGCCGACGGCCAGCAGGTTGCCCGACAGGCGTCCGCCGGCCTCTGCCGCACCCATCATCACGGCCACGCCGACCACCGCCGCGACCGTGGCGGCCAGCGTGACCCAGTCCTCGCGCTCACGCAGTACCAGCCAGGCGATGCCCGCCGTCACGAACGGGATCGTGGCGTCGATCACCAGCACGTCGGCCACCGTGGAGAGCCGCAGCGCATTCAGGAAGCACACGGTTGCCAGTGCCGAGCACAGCGCGATCAGGAGGCCGTCGCGGCCGATGGCGTGCACGGCCTGCATAACCCTCCCCTGCTCGCGCCACAGCAGCATGCCCGCCAGGAACAAACCGCCGAACAGCCCTCGCCAGAACAGCATCGTCCAGGCATCGACGTCGATCAGCCGCGTATAGAAGCCAGCGCTCGAATAGGCGACGGCCGAAGCGGCGAGCAGCGCCGTGCCGACCCACGCCGCCCTACTTCGCGAGAGCGACACAGTCGATCTCGAGATCGAACGGGCCGAACCATCCCGCCGTGCAGACGAAGATGCGCGCGGGCTTATGGTCGCCGAAATACTCGGCATAGACCGTGTTGACGGTCGCGAAGTAGGCCGGGTTCGAGCAGTAGACGTTGCACTTCACGACCCTGTCGAGCGCCGAGCCCGCCGCCTCCAGGCAGGATTTCAGGTGATCGAGCACCCGCCGCGCCTGCGCGTCGATCGGCAGGATATCGTAGCCGCCAGTCTCGGGATTGACCGGCGGCAGGCCGGAGACATAGACCCAGTCGCCGGCGCGAACGACCGGCGAGGTCGGCACCGTGTTGCGTTGAGCGAACTTGGCCAGCGCCGGCACGTGCGGCATTGTCATCTCGATTCGGGACATCGATTTCTCCTCGGAAGTTGGATGCCCTGACCCTAGAGACCTCCTACTGACAGCGTTGTGTCAGCAGTAAAAGAGGCCCATAAATTGAGCCTCATGCGCCGCTCCGACCGCCTGTTCGACATCATCCAGCACCTGCGGACGGCCACCGCGCCGGTCACCGCCGCGGCGCTGGCGGCCGAACTGGAAGTGACGCCGCGCACCATCTATCGCGACATCGCGACCCTGCAGGCGCGGCGCGTGCCGATCGATGGGGCGGCCGGGGTCGGCTACGTGCTGCGCAAGAGCTTCGACCTGCCGCCGCTCATGTTCACGGCCGACGAGGTCGAGGCCATCGCCATCGGCGCGCGCCTCGTCCGCCGCCTGCGCGACGCCAAGCTGCAGGAGGCGGCCGACAGCGTCTTCTCCAAGGTGACGGTGGTGCTGCCCGAAGCACTGCGCCGCCAGCTCGTTTCGACGCCCTTCTTCGTCTCGCCCGGCGACACGGTCGAACCGCGCGGCGTCGATCTCGCCGACGTGCGCGCCGCGATCCGCGACAGCCGCAAGCTCCACATCTCCTACGCCGACGAACAGGGCCGCCGTACCAACCGCACGATCTGGCCGATCGCCATGGCCTATTATGTCGACGTCACGCTGGTCGGCGCCTGGTGCGAGCTGCGCAACGGCTATCGCAACTTCCGCGTCGAGCGCATCCAATCCTCGAAGGTGCTGGACGAGCATTTCGACCAGGACAATGGCCGCCTGTTCCGCGAATGGTCGGAGCTGCCGAAGGTGCGGCCGCCGCTTACCTAGAAAACGTGCAGCGCCGCCATGTTGACGATTGCGCCGCTGGCCAGTGCCCAGAGCGGATTGCGCCGGGTCGTATAGACGAAGGCGGCCGTCGCGAGGCTGATCAGCACCGTGACGACGTCGCGGTCGACAGTGCGCATCATCGAGACGCCCGACGCCAGCATCAGGCCGAGCGCGACCGGGATCAGTGCGTCGCGCAGCGCCGCCACGAACGGGTGATGGGACCAGCGCGTGAGGGCGCGGCCGGCGAAATAGGCGAGCGTGCTGGACGGGATCAGGATGGCGAGCGTCGAGACCACCAGGCCGGGCAGGCCCGCGACCTGCCAGCCGATCAGGCTGACGAAGATGATGTTGGGACCGGGCGAGGCATTGGCGATGGCGAAGGCGCTGGCAAAGGCCTGGTCGGTCATCCAGCCGTGGACATCGACGATCTGGCGATGGATCTCGGGCAGCAGCGCATTGATCCCGCCGATCGAAACCAGCGAGAGGAGCGCGAAGGTCCGCGCCAGTTCGACGAGCACCCCGGTCATCTGCGGCGCCTCATCAGGGTCGCGACGATAGCAAGCGGCACCAGCACGACGACAACGGGGACCAGCGGCCAGCGCAGCAGCCCGATGGCCGCGAAGCCCGCCGCACCGATGCCGAATGCCAGCGGCGTCGGCCGGATGTTGCGCACCATCTTGAGCGCTGTCCCCAACACCAGACCAGCGGACGCGGCCGCCGCTCCGATCAACGCGGCATTCACCTCGGGGATGGACGCGACCCGTTCATAGAAAACCGCGAGCGCGACCACGATCAGCAGCGGCATCACCAACTGCCCCGTGAGGCAGAGCAGCACGCCGATCAGGCCCTGGTTGCGGTCGCCGATGATGATGGAGGCGTTCATGACGTTCGGCCCGGGCAGCACCTGCCCGACGCCCAGGACTTCGGCGAACTCCCGGTCGGTGAGCCAGCGTTTCTCCTCGACGATGATGTGGCGGGCCCACGGCGCAATGCCGCCGAAGCCTAAAAGGCCGATCTTGAGGAAGCCGAAGAAGAGCTCTGCCTTGCCTATGTTGCGGCGCGGCGAAACGGACGAGTCATGTTGCATTGCGAGCCAAGATAGCAAATTGCCGCCGTCCCGCCTCGCCGTTCGCGGCCTTCCGCGCTAGCCTGTAGGCACCATGACCAAATCCATCCGCCCCCTCGATCCGCAGAACCGCCCGTTCTTCGCTGGCGAAGTCTCGGGCATCGACCTCACCCATCGGCTGAGCGACGAGGAAGTCGCCTTCATCCATGACGGGATGAACCAGTACGGCGTGCTGGTGTTCCGCGACCAGAAGCTCGACGACGAGAGCCAGCTCGCCTTCAGCAAACAGCTCGGTCCGCTCGAGCAGGCGACCGGAGACATCATGCCGCCCGAGGAACGGCGCATGAGCATGGACCTCAACGACATCTCCAACCTCGACCGCAACGGCAACGTGCTGGCGCGCGACGACCGCCGCCGCCTGTTCGGCCTGGGCAACCAGCTCTGGCATTCCGACAGCTCGTTCAAGGAAGTCCCCGCCCTCTATTCGCTCCTGTCGGCGCGCACCATCCCGTCGGCCGGCGGCAACACCGAGTTCGCCGACATGCGCGCGGCCTACGATGCGCTGAGTGACGCGGAGAAGCGCGAAGTGCAGGACCTGATCTGCCTGCACAGCCAGATCTTCTCGCGCGGCATCCTGGGTTTCGAGGATTTCACCGACGCCGAGCGCCTGAAGTGGGCGCCGGTGCGCCAGCGCCTGGTGCGCCGCCATCCCGGATCCGGCCGCCTGTCACTCTACCTCGCCAGCCATGCCGGCGGCATCGAGGGCTGGCCGATGCCCGAGGCGCGCGCCTTCCTGCGCGATCTCACCGAGCATGCGACGCAGCGCCAGTTTGTCTACGCCCATGTCTGGCGGCCGCACGACCTGGTGATGTGGGACAACCGCGCCACCATGCACCGCGCGCGGCGCTTCGATTCCAAGGAAGTGCGCGACATGCGGCGCACCACGCTCACCAACTCGGTCTCGAGCCTGGAGCAGGCGCCTTAGTCGATGCGGCTGCAGTTTCTCGGATCCGGCGATGCCTTCGGCAGCGGCGGACGGTTCAACACGTGTTTCCACATCGAGCGCGCCGACCACGGCAACCTGCTGGTGGATTGCGGCGCCTCGTCGATGGTCGCCATCCGCAAATGGGAAGTCGAGCCCAACGCGATCTCGACCGTGCTGGTGAGCCACCTGCACGGCGACCATTTCGCCGGCCTGCCCTTCTTCCTGCTGGATGCCCAGCTCGTCAGCCGCCGCACGGCTCCGCTGCTGCTGGCGGGTCCGCCCGGCTTTCGCGAGCGGTTGATGATCATCATGGAAGCAATGTTCGCGGGCTCGACCCACGTCCAGCGCAAGTTCGATCTGGAGATCCGCGAGCTCGAACTGCACGAGCGCGTCGAGATGAACGGCCTCGCCGTCACGCCCTACCTGATGAAGCACTATAGCGGCGCCCCCTCCTACGCGCTGCGCATCGAAACCGAAGGCAAGGTGCTGACCTATTCAGGCGACACCGAATGGGTGGAGGAGCTTGTTCCCGCCGCGCGCGACGCCGACCTCTTCATCTGCGAGGCCTACTTCTTCGACAAGGTGATGAAGTACCACATCGACTACACGACCCTGGTCAACCACCTGCCGCAGATCGGCGCCAAACGCACCATCGTCACCCACATGAGCGCCGAGCTTTTAGGTCGCGGCTCCGAGATCGCCCTCGAAGCGGCGCACGACGGGTTGGTCGTCGACTTCTAGCCCTTCGGCACCCACTCCTCGACCCGCGTGTTGGTCGCGGGGTCGAGCATGCGGGTCTCGCGCAGGACCATGCCGTGCTTCTCGAAGATCTCTTCCGGTGTCGCATTCCGGCCGACGCCGGGGAAGACCGGCCTGCCGTGCGGCACGCTGGCATCGGCGCGCGTCAGGAAGAAGGAATCGTAGCCGATGTTGAGGAACAGGCCGAACACGTCGGTACCTCCCACCACGGCCAAAGTGCCGCCCGGAAGGTTGAGCTTCAGCCAGGCCTCCTCGAACGGCGCCGAGGCAGGGTTCCAAAGCACGGCATTCGCATTGTCCGGACAGACGACCACGCGCTCGACGCGCCGGGTCAGGATGATGCGCCGGCGCGCCGCTTCCTTTGGCCCGCCTTCCGACGAATGCCGTCCATTGGCGACCGCGGCCGCCCGGTCAACCGAGTCCTGGTAGAATTTCTGGTCCGCCGGAATCTTGAGGTTCTCCGGGAAGGATCCATCAGACGCCGCAATCATGCCCTCGGCGGAAATGATGGCGAATCCCTCGATGCGCGGTCGCCTGCTGGTCATGGCCTGCCCCTGAAAACATCCCGTGAGCCGGGTAACGAATGCCCCGACCAATGGATGCAGCGCACCCTAGCGCAAATGAAAGCAGCGGGGAAAATCCCCGCCGCTCCCATTCATCAGGAAAGATGGGTCGTTTAGCCCTTCGGCAGGAGAACCGTGTCGATCACGTGGATGACGCCGTTCGACTGCTTCACGTCGGCGATCGTCACCGTGGCGACGTTGCCGTTCTCGTCGGTGAGCGTGATCTTGTCGCCCATCATCTTGGCCTGCAGCACGCAGCCGCCGACCGTCTTGACGGGATGCGTGCCCTTGTCGTCCGCGATCATCTTGGCGATCGCAGGCGACATGGCATTGGCCGACACGACATGGCAGGTCAGGACCTTCGTGAGCTTGGCCTTGTTCTCGGGCTTCACCAGCATCTCGACCGTACCCGGCGGCAACTTTGCGAAGGCCGCGTTGGTCGGTGCGAAGACGGTGAACGGGCCCGGGCCCTGCAGTGTCTCGACGAGACCGGCGGCCTTCACGGCGGCGACGAGCGTGGTGTGATCCTTGGAATTGACTGCGTTGTCGACGATCGTCTTGTTGGCATACATCGGTGCGCCGCCGACCATCGGGTTGGCCGGGGTCGACGCGGCCGGAGCCATCGTCTGGGCAAAGGCGGGAGCGACCGAGAGCACGCACAGGGCCGCAGCCGCGATCAGCGTATGACGCTTGAGCATATGTTTTCTCCAGTTGGATGCTTGTTCGTGTCTTTACGACCGACGACGGCGCGCTCGTCACCGGCCCAAGAGGACTGCGGGTATTGCAGCCTCTTCACCGTGTGGTACGCCCTTGCTCCAAAGCCGGTTCATCGCGCTGCTCGCACACTTTCGTGACGCGGCCGGCGACGATTACGGTGATCCAAGGGAGAGACAGGCATGCGCGTTACCGATCTCAGGACAATCGTCGTCGAGGTGCCGCTCGACCGGCCGACGCGCAATTCGAGTGGTGTCAGCAACGATCGCATCGGCGCCGTGCTGATCTTCATCGACACTGACATTGGCGTGACCGGCGAGAGTTTCCTGTTCACCCTGGGCGGACGGCGTATCGAGGTGCTGCGCGCCATGGTCGACAGCCTGAAGCCCGCCCTCGTCGGGGAAGACATCCGCTATGCAGAGCGCTTCTGGGAGCAGATGTGGCGCGAGCTCTATTTCCTCGGTCACAAGGGCGTGACGATCTTCGGCTTGGCCGGCGTCGACACCGCTTTGTGGGACGCCAAGGGCAAGGCGCTGGGACAGTCGGTCACCCACATGCTGGGCGCCGCGCACGACCGCATCCCCGTCTATTCCAGCGCTGGCCTTTGGTTGTCGGCGACGCCGGACGAGCTGGCGAAGGAAGCCGCTGGTTATGTCGCCGAGGGCTTCCGCGGCGTGAAGATGCGGGTCGGCAAGAAGCACGTCGAAGAAGACGTCGAGCGGGTCGCGGCGGTGCGCAAGGCGATCGGCCCCAGGGTCTCGCTGATGTGCGACGCCAGCCGCGGCTTCACCGCCGATCACGCGATCCGCCTCGGCCGTAAACTGGAAGACTTCGATCTCACCTGGTTCGAGGAGCCGGTCGCGCCCTACGACCATCGCGGTTCGGCTAAGGTCGCCGCCGCCCTCGATACCCCGATCGCCAGCGGCGAGACCGAGGCGACGCGCTACGGCTTCCGCGAGATGCTGGCGCATGGCGCGGCCGACATCTGGATGGCCGATCTCGGCCGCGTCGGCGGCGTCAGCGAGTTCGTGAAGGTGGCGCATCTCGCGGCGGCGCACGACATCGCCATCTCCAACCATCTCTTCACGCAGCAGAGCATCGGCATCCTCGGCGCCTTCGCCAACACGACCTGGCTGGAATACATGCCGTGGACGTCGAAACTCTATCGTGAGTCCATCTCCGTCGAGGACGGCTGCATCTCGGTGCCCGACCGGCCCGGCCTCGGCTTCACCTTCGATCCCGACGCGATCGAGCGCTATCGGGTGCGCTGAGATCATCGACCAGGATCGAGGTAACGCGACAGAAAAGCGATCTGGTCGCCGACGATGCGGTCGATGAACGGCGGGTGATAGACATCGAAATGGTCCGTCGGATAGCGGATTGCCTCGCCGCGAGGCGCCTTGCGCGCGACCTCGAGCGCGATCGCCGGGTCCATCAGGTCCTCGCGTTCGCTGACGCAGACCAGCAACGGGCAGCGCACGCGGGACGCCTGCGACGCGGCGTCGTAGAACAGCATGCCGATCGCGGCCCCGGCCGGAACGCGGCCGTCGAAAACGACGCCCTCGGGCACCACCGACATCCAACCTTCGTAAGCACCGGGCCGGTTGACGAAGGCGAGTTCACCCGGCCGGCCGACGATCTGCACGTAGCGCCGGCCGAGCCCCAACGCGGCGCGCATCAGGTCGGACATAATCGGCACCGTGAATCGCATCAGATGGCCGAGGCCGGACGCTAGCGCCGGCGCACGCCCCTTGAGAATGGGACACTGCACCACCGCCGCCGCGATGCCGGGCCGGCGCGCCGCCGTGGCCACGACATGGCTGGCGCCGAACGAGGTGCCCCACAATGCGATGCGCGCCGGGTCGAGTTCGGGCCGGCTGCGGATAAAGCGGATGGCGGCGTCGATGTCCTCGAAGTAGCGGCCGAGGTTCATGAGCTGGCGCGGCGAGCCGCCGGACTCGCCGAGATGACGGAAGTCGAAGGCCACGACGGCGAAGCCTGCCGCCGAGAAGCGCCGCTCGTACTGGTCGAGCATCATCGAGTGGGTGGCACCGCCACCGTGGATCAGCAGGACCACCGGATGCGGCCCCTCGCCTGCCGGCAGGGTAAGCCAGGCGGCGCAGTCCTCCGCACCGGAGCGGAACGATGTGCGGATGGTCATGACCTTTTCCTTAAGGTACAGTGTACGTGTTGAATCGGAAATAATACGTACACTGTACGTTGTCAAGGAGTGCCATGCCGCCCAAGGCCAAGTTCACGCGCGCCCAGCTCCAGGAGGCCGCGCTCACGATCGTCGACCGCGACGGCCTGCCGGCCCTCTCCATGCGGTCGCTGGCCGGCGCGCTGGGGACCGGACCGATGACGCTCTATAACTACGTGAAGGATCGCGACGACCTCGACGCGCTGGTGGTCGAGGCCGTGATGGGCGAGGTCCGGCTGCCGCGTGAGCGCGGCGACTGGCGCGCCGATGTGACGGCGATCGTCGAGGTGACGTGGCGCACCGTGCGCCGCCATCCCAACGTGATCCCGCTGGTCCTGACACGAAGGACCCTGCACGAAACGACATTGGTCTGGGCGGAGGCGCTGCTGCGCGCGCTGGCGAGGAGCGGACGCTCCGGCGCCGATCTCCTGGTCGCCTTCCGCACCGTCTCGGGCTTCGTGATGGGCTTCGCGCAGGCCCAGCTCGCCGATCCCCTGGTGCCCGACGAAGGCCGCGAGGATATCGCACGCGCCCAGGCTCTGCCGGCGGACCGCTTTCCACGGCTGATCGAGATCGCCGACGCGGCGGCGAAGCTCGGTGCCGACAGGGAATTCCGCGCCGGCCTCGACATCGTCATGGCGGGGCTCGCACGCTGAGATGCTATGGTTCGCGCACCATCATCCGGAGACTCGTGAATTCATGACCGCGTACAAGGATTTCAAGCCGCTCACCTTCCACGATGCGACGAAGCGTTTCGCCGACGGCAGCGACACGCCGCGTGCCTATCTCGAACGCTGCCTGGAGACTGTGGCTGCGCGCGAGCCGGTGGTGAAGGCTTTCACCGCGATCAACGAGGCGGGCGCCCGTGACGCGGCCGACGCCAGCGCCGCGCGCTGGAAGGAAGGTAAGCCGCTCTCATCGATCGACGGCATGCCGCTCGCCATCAAGGACCTGCTCGAAACCAAGGACATGCCGACGCAGATGGGCTGCGAGGCGTTCAAGGGCAATTTCCCCAAGCGCGACAATGCCGCCGTCTGGGCCCTGCGCCAGGCCGGCGCCGTGATCCTCGCCAAGTCGGTGACGGCCGAGCTGGGCGGCTCGCATCCCGGCCCGACGACCAACCCGTTTGACGCCACGCGGACGCCGGGTGGCTCCTCCTCCGGTTCGGCGGCGGCGGTGGGCGCCAACATGGTGCCGGCCGCCATCGGCACGCAGGTCGGCGGCTCCATCATCCGCCCCGCCGCCTATTGCGGGAACTACGCGCTGAAGCCGACGCAGGGCGGCATCAATCGCGGCGAGCGCCAGGCGACCAGCCAGAGCACGCACGGTCCGCACGCCAACTCGCTGCAGGACATGTGGCAAGCGGCGATCGAGATCGCGCAGCGCGCCGGCGGCGACCGCGGCGAGGTCGGCCTGATGGGTCCCTCGACACTTCCGGCGGCCGTGAAGCCCAATCGCTTGGTCGTGCTGGAGACCGAGGGCTGGGTCGAGGTCGACGACGCGACCAAGGCCGCCTTCGAGGGCGTGCTGAAGCAGCTCCGCGATGCCGGCATCGAGCTGATCCATCGCAAGGATCATCCCTGGGTCGAGGCGCTCGAACGGTCGATCGCCAACGGCCGCAATGTCTGCGGCGGCGTCACCAGCTGGGAGAATCGCTGGGGCCAGCGCGGCATCGTCGACAACAATCCGGCCGGCGTCAGCGAGCGCGCGAAGGCGACGCTGGCCAAGGCCGAGAAGATGAGCCTGGACGACTATCGCATGGCGTTGCTGGCGCGCGAGAACGCCCAGCGCATGCATGTGACGATGGCGCCCTTGGCCGACGCCGCGATCACGCTCGCCTGCCCCGGCCCCGCCCCGGTCTGGTCGGGCGACGTGCCGGGCCAGCCGCTGGCGCCGCGTCCGACCGGCGACTTCGTGTTCAACGCGCCGAGCTCGATGCTGTTCGCACCGGTCGTCACCCTGCCGCTGATGAGCGTCGGCGGCATGCCGGTCGGCCTGCAGCTCATGGGCCAGAAGCACGAGGACGCCCGCATGACCGGCCTCGCGCGCTGGTTCGACGAGACGCTGAAGCGGGTCTCGGCCTAAGGATCCTTCGCTGCGCTTCAGGGCGGGGATTACCCCGCCCGCGATGACACCCATTTTAGGATCGACGCACAGCGCTCACCCCGACAATAGTGTCATCCCGAACGAAGTGAGGGATCCTTTTACTCGGGCTTCATGCCGAGGGCGACGATGCGCGGGATGAGGGTCAACTTCAGCCGCTCGTAGTCGGCCATGACTTCCTCGTGGCCCATCGGCTTCTCCACGAGGGCGAAACTGTCCATCATCTTCTTGCCGGGCTCGGAGTCGGCCGCGGCGACCCACAGGTCGGACATCCTCTTGATGATGTCCTTGGGCGTCGCGGCAGGTGCTGCCAGCGCCAGCCAGCCCGACACGGTGAAGGCATCGTCATCGAAGCCCTGCTCGCGCGAGGTCGGCGTGTCGGGCAGCGCACGGGCACGCACCCGGGACGGCGCTGCAATGCCGCGAACGTCACCCTTCAGGATCAGCGCGTTCATCGCCTGCGGGCTGCCCATGGCGGCCTGCAGCGAGCCCGCGCCCATGTCCTGCCACATCGGCGCTTCGCCCTTGTAGGTCACGATCTCCATCGTGAGCCCGTACTTCTCGTTCAGCGTCTGGGCGAAGATGTGGGCCGAGGAGCCCATTGCCCACGAACCGAAGTTCACCTTGTTCTTCTTGGCATACTCGATGAACGACTTGAGGTCCTTGACCTCGGCCGGCAGCGACTTGTGCACGACCACCGGCAGCACGCCCGACGAGGTGCCGGACACGACGGTCAGGTCCTTGTCGGGATCGAAGCCCAGCGTCTTGAACATCACCCGGTTCTGGATGAGCGTGCTCGAGACCGAGTGCAGGAAGGTGTAGCCGTCGGCCGGCGCACGGGCGACGAGGGCCGCGCCGATATTGCCGCTGGCGCCCGGCTTGTTGTCGATCATCACCTGCTGGCCGGTGGCCTGGCTGACAGATTGGCCGAAGGCGCGGGCGATGCCGTCGGTGAGGCCGCCGGCGGGGAAGTTCACGATGATGGTGATCGGCTTGTTGGGCCACGTGGCAGCTTGGGCGCGCACGATGGACGGAGCGGCGATGAGCAGGCTGGCGCCGGCACCGGCCCGAAGCAGGCCGCGACGAGTGGTGATTACTTTGCTCATTTTTCTCATAGCCTCCCAATTTCGTTTTTAGGGGGCGATGCATAGCGGCTGACTTTCGGAGCGGCTAGGCTGTGTACCTGCACCTTTCTCCGCAAAGCGAAACGCGAGGTCGCTGGGCGGCGCAGGCAGAGATTGCTAAGACCACCCGTCCGAAACGGGTCTCACCAGGGAAGAACGTCCATGTCCGACGCTGTCATTCGCTCCAAAGAGGGGCGCATCGGAATCCTCACCGTCAACAATCCGCCGGTGAATGCGCTGGGCGCCGCTGTGCGCGACGGCATCAAGGCGGGCATCGAGGCGTTCGGCAGCGACCCCAGCGTCGATGCGATCGTGCTGATCGGCTCGGGCCGCACCTTCATCGCCGGCGCCGATATCCGCGAGTTCGGCAAGCCGCGCACCGGCGCCAACCTGAACGACGTCATCAAGGCGATGGAAGACTGCCCCAAGATCGTCGTCGCCGCGCTGCACGGCACGCCGCTGGGCGGCGGCCTCGAGACGGCGCTCGGCGCACACTATCGTGTGTCGGTCGCGACCACGCGCGTCGGCCTTCCCGAAGTGCATCTCGGCATTCTTCCCGGCGCCGGCGGCACGCAGCGCCTGCCGCGTCTCACCGGCGCCAAATATGCGCTCGACGCGATCCTGTCGGGCCGCCACATCCCCGCGCCCGAGGCCAAGTCCAAGGGCATCATCGATGCGATCGTGGACGGCGACCTGCTGGCGGGCGCCGTGGCCCATGCTCAGATGCTGGTGGCGCAGAATGCGCCGCGCCGGCGCGTGCGCGATCTGACGGCGACGCTGGAATCGCCCGATCTGTTCAAGGAGACCGAGAAGGCGATCGCCCGCAAGGCGCGCGGTTTCAAGGCGCCTTGGAACATCATCAAGTGCGTCCAGGCGGCCTGCGAGCTTCCCTTCGACGAGGGCATGAAGCGCGAGGGCGAACTGTTTCAGGAACTGCTGGTCTCCCAGGAGTCCGCGGCGCAGCGCCACTACTTCTTCGCCGAGCGCGAGGCCGCCAAGGTCAAGGACGTGCCGGCCGACACGCCGCAGCGCGAGATCAAGACCGGCGGCATCATCGGCGCCGGCACGATGGGCGGCGGCATCGCCATGAACTTCGCCAATGCCGGCGTGCCCGTGACGATGCTGGAGACCAGCCAGGAAGCGCTGGACCGCGGCCTTAAGACCATCCGCACCAACTACGAGAACACCGCCAAGCGCGGCGGCATGAAGGCCGAGGATGTCGAGAAGCGCATGGCGCTGATCACGCCGACCCTCGACTACAACGACCTCAAGGACGCCGATGTCATCATCGAGGCGGTGTTCGAGACGATGGAAGTCAAGGAAACCGTCTTCAAGAAGCTGGACGAGGTCGCCAAGCCCGGCGCCATCCTGGCGACCAACACGTCGGGCCTCGACGTCAACCAGATCGCCTCCTACACGCAGCGTCCCGGCGACGTGATCGGCATGCACTTCTTCTCGCCGGCCAACGTCATGAAGCTGCTGGAGAACGTGCGCGGCAAGGCGACAGAGAAGGACGTCATCGCCACGGTCATGTCGTTCTCCAAGAAGATCGGCAAGATCCCAGTCCTCGTCGGCGTCTGCGAAGGCTTCGTCGGTAACCGCATGCTTCGCATGAGGGGCATCCAGTCGGCCTACATGATGGAGGAAGGCGCCCTTCCCCAGCAGATCGACAAGGTGGTCTACGACTACGGCTTCCCGATGGGCCCCTTCGCCATGAGCGACCTCGCCGGCAACGACGTGGGCTGGCGCATCCGCCAGGGCAAGAAGGAAAAGGAAAAGCGCAACGTGCGCTACACCGGCTACGTCGCCGACGCGATCTGCGAGCTGGGCCGCTTCGGCCAGAAGACCGGCGCGGGTTACTACAAGTACAATCTGCCCGACCGCACGCCGATCCCCGACCCCGAGGTCGAGAAGATCATCGAGGAGACCTCGAAGAAGCTCGGCATCACCCGCCGCGCCATCTCCGACCAGGAGATCCTGGAGCGCGCCCTCTATCCGATGGTGAACGAAGGCGCCAAGATCCTCGAAGAGGGCATGGCCCAGCGCTCGCTCGACATCGACGTGATCTGGGTCAACGGCTACGGCTGGCCGGTCTATCGCGGCGGCCCGATGTGGTGGGCCGACAACGTGGTCGGCCTCAAGACCATCCACGACGCGCTGCTGAAGTACCGCGACGCGTCGGGCGACCCGTTCTGGGAGCCTGCCCCGCTGCTCAAGAAGCTGGTGCAGGAAGGCAAGAAGTTCTCTAGCGTCTGAGTTTGAAAACGCTGTCATCCCGAGCGTAGCGAGGGACCTTTCCGGAACAGTAAAGGTCCCTCGGCCTTCGGCCTCGGGATGACAATTGTCGGAAGTCAGTGCCGTGCCATCCGGGCGGCAATCGAGGAGGAAAGAAAAATGGCTGATGCAGTAATCGTCTCCACCGCCCGCACGCCAATCGGCAAGGCGTTCCGCGGCGTCTTCAACGACACGCACGGCGCCGACATGGGCGCGCACGTGATCAAGCACGCCGCCGAGCGCGCCAAGGTCGACCTGGCCGAAGTCGAGGACGTGATCCTGGGCTGCGCCGCGCCGGAAGGCACCACGGGCTCCAACGTCGCCCGCGTCTCGGCGATGCGCGCCGGCGCGCCGGTCAGCGTCTCGGGCGTGACCGTGAACCGCTTCTGCTCCTCGGGCCTGCAGACCATCTCGATGGCGGCCCAGCGCGTGCTGGTCGACAAGGTGCCGGTGATGATCGCGGGCGGCCTCGAGTCGGTCTCGCTGGTCCAGGGCCCGCCGGGCGGCAACAAGAACCGCCTCGTGAACCCCTGGGTGCAGGAGCACGTGCCGGGCATCTACCACGCCATGATCACGACGGCCGACACGGTCGCCGCGCGCTACGGCATCAGCCGTGAGGCGCAGGACGAGTACTCGCTGCAGAGCCAGCTCCGCACCGCGGCGGGCCAGCAGGCCGGCAAGTTCGACGACGAGATCGTGCCGATGGAGACCACGATGCTGGTCACCGACAAGAACACGAACGAGACCAGCAAGAAGACGGTGAAGCTCACCAAGGACGAAGGCAACCGTCCGGAGACGACGCTCGAGGGCCTGGCCAAGCTGCAGCCGGTCGCCGGTCCCGACAAGTGGATCACCGCCGGCAACGCCAGCCAGCTCTCCGACGGCGCCTCGGCCGCGGTCATCATGAGCGACGCCGAAGCCGCCAAGCGCGGCCTGAAGCCGCTCGGCATCTACAAGGGCCTGGTCGTCGCCGGCTGCGAGCCGGACGAGATGGGCATCGGCCCGGTCTACGCGATCCCGAAGCTGCTGAAGCGGTTCGGCCTCAAGATGGACGACATCGACCTCTGGGAGCTGAACGAAGCCTTCGCTGTGCAGGTCCTGTACTGCCGCGACAAGCTCGGCATCCCCAACGAGAAGCTGAACGTCAACGGCGGCTCGATCTCGATCGGCCATCCGTTCGGCATGACCGGCGCGCGCTGCACCGGCCACGCCCTGATCGAGGGCCGTCGCCGCAAGGCCAAGAACGTCGTCGTGACCATGTGCATCGGCGGCGGCATGGGCGCCGCCGGCCTGTTCGAGGTCGTGCAGTAAGCGGACAGGCCCTGCGCCATCCGTTCCTGATCGGTGAGTCCGGCGGTGATGTCGATATCGAGATCACCGCCGATGGGCTCTGCTTTGTAAATGACGACGGCCGATCGGCCGTCATGCCTTTCAGCCGGATCCGAGCGATCCGGCTTTTTTGTGAGGTGGCGGAGCAAAGCAGCTACATTGCGCGCGGTGACATCTTCACCGTCTTCTTCTGCGAGCTGAGGCTTCGCGATCGGCAAACCATTCTGTTGTCGAGCAACATGGCGGGCCGATACCTCTATCGTGATTTCGTGCAGCTATTGCACCAGCGCCTCGTGCCGATCCGCCGCCGCATCAAGTTTCGCGGTGGATGGAAGTGGCTCCGCTTTATAGGCTGGGTCCTCCTGGGCGTCGGGGAATCACATTTCCACTTCAACTCGTACATTGTGCCGCTGTTTCCGCTCTTGTCGGAAGAACGCCTCGCCCTCCGACAAAATCGTCCACGGCGCTATCGGCCGGACCGAGTTCCGAATTACCTCCTGCCCGACGTCGGCACGATCAGCCCAGCATGACGTCGAGGAACATCATCACCACCAGGCCGATCATCAGGCCGACCGTTCCGTGGTTCTCGAAGCCGCGGCGGTGGGTCTCGGGGATGATCTCGTCGCTGATGACGAAGATCATCGCGCCGCCGGCATAGGCAAGTCCCCAGGGCAGCAGCGATTGCGCGATGGTGACGGCGCCCGCCCCCAGGAGGCCGCCGATCGGCTCGACCAGCCCGGTCAGAAGCGCGACGAAGAAGGCCTGTCCTTTGCTGTAGTTAAGCGTCAACAATGCGACGGCGACGGCCAACCCCTCGGGCATGTTCTGCAAGCCGATGCCGATCGCCAGCGCAACGGCTTTGCCGAGATCGTCACCGCCGAAGCCGACACCCACCGCTAGGCCCTCGGGGAAATTGTGTAGGGTGATGGCGATGACGAACAGCCAGATGCGCCGGACACGCTGCGTCAGCGGCCCCTGGCGTCCCAGCACGAAATGCTCGTGCGGCAGGTAGCGGTGGACCAGCCACAGGCTCGCCGCCCCGAACAGGATGCCGGCGATCACCAGCGTCACGGCCCCGAGCTTGGTGGCACCCTGCACCTGTGCGACGTCGATGCCGGGAATGATCAGGGAGAAGAACGAGGCCGCCAGCATCACGCCGGCGGCGAAGCCCAGCATGACGTCCTGCGCCTGATCGGAGAGTTTCCGGATGACCAGGATCGGCAGCGCGCCGACGGCCGTGGCCAGGCCCGCGCACAGGCTGGCGAGTGCGCCTGCCAGGATCGGCGACGATGAAGCAAAAGCGGAAAGCATCGAGACTCCCTCACCAGAACGAAACCCGGTCTGGCGAGAAAGCGCGACCCGGCGCCGAAGCGCAACTTGGCCTTGAGTATAACCCGGATCAGCGCCGGTTGCGGCGCAGATCCTCCTCGTCCTTCCACATCATGAATTGCGGGCCGAGATCGGCGATCTTGGTGGCGCCGATCTGCGCCATGCTGATGTCGACCTCGCGCTTGAAGATCTGCAGCGCCTTGGCCGCGCCCGGAATGCCGCCCGCCGTGACGCCGTAGAGGGTCGGGCGACCGACAAAGACGAACTTGGCGCCCATGCAGAGGGCGATGATGGCGTCGAGGCCGCGGCGCACGCCGCCGTCGAACATCACCGTCATCTTGTCGCCGACCGCGTCGCGGATCGCCGGCAGGACCTCGAGCGGCGACGGCGCGTTGTCGAGCTGGCGGGCACCGTGGTTCGACACCATGATCCCGTCGACGCCCAGTGCATGGGCGCGAATCGCATCGTCGGGATGCATGATGCCCTTCAGCACGAAGTTGCCCTTCCACAGCTCGCGATAGCGCTCGACATGCTTCCAGGTCATCGGCGCGCGGTTCTGGTAGGCGACGAGGTCGGCCACCTTATCGGCCGTCGCGTCGGGGCCGGCATACTTCGCCCAGTTGGAGAAATAGGGCGTGCCGTGCTGCAGCCACTGCATCATCCAGGCCGGATGCATCAGCGCCTCGAACTTGGTCTTCCAGGTGAGCTTGAGCGGGCGCGCCCAGCCGTTGCGCGTATTGCGCTCGCGGTTGGAGCCTTCCGGGACGTCGACGGTGAAGACCAGCGTCTTGAGGCCGGCATCGGCGGAACGCTTGATGAGGTCTTCCGAGACGGCCGGGTCCTTGGCGGAATAGAGCTGGTACCAGCCATGGTCGGGCGCCAGCTTGCCGAGATCCTCGATCGAGCCGGTGCTGGAGCCCGACATGATGAACGGCACGTTGGCGTCGCGGGCGGCCTCGGCCAGCATCAGGTCGGCGCCGTGGCGGAACAGGCCGGCGAGGCCGGTCGGGGCGATGCCGATCGGGCTGGAATAGGTCCGGCCGAACAGGGTCGTGGACTGGTCTCTTACCGAGACGTCGACCAGGTAGCGCGGGACGATGCGCGCCTTGCGGAAGGCCTGCTCGTTGGTGACCAGGCCGACTTCGTCGTCGGTGCCGCCCTCGATGAAATCATAGGCGATCTTGGGCAGGCGCTTCTTGGCGAGCTTGCGCAGATCCTCGATGTTGACGACGTCTTTCATTGATTCTTACTCCCGCGTGACGCCAATTTTGCCGTTCTTTGATGCTGCAGGCCAGCGGTGTTAGACGGACGGTCATGCAAATCAGGCACGCAAAACCGGGCGACGAGGCCCAGCTCGCCCGCCTCCTGGAGGAACACGAGCATCACTACGGCAACCCGGTCGCTGACGGATCAGGCGCGGCGGGCGCGTCCTTCCTGACCGCCGCCCCGCCTGGCGGCACGATGTGCCTGGTTGCGGAACGGGACAGCCAACTCTTGGGCTTCGCCATCCTCAATCCCTACTTCCCCGGCCCCAACCTCACCCACGGGCTGTTCCTCAAGGAACTCTATGTCAGCGGCACTGCACGCTCGGCCGGCGTCGGCGAGAAACTGATCGAGGGCATAAGGGCGTTGGCCAGGGAGCGCGGCGACACGCGGGTCATCTGGACAACCGGCGAGGGCAACTCCGGCTCGCAGCGCTTCTACGACCGTCTCGGCATGCGACGTGAGAAAAAGGTCTACTACGTGATGGACCCTTGAGTTAGCGTCGACAAAACGAACTGGAGGATGCGCCATGGAATTGACCGACCAGCAGATCGAACAATTCGACCGCGACGGTTTCCTCGTGTTTCCTGATCTCTTCGACCGCAATGAAGTGGCGGTCCTGCGCCGCGAGGTCGCCCGGCTCTCCGGCGTCGAGAGCGAAGAGGTCGTCCGCGAGCATACCGGCGGCGTCCGTACCATCTTCCGTGTCCACGAAAACGACGGCGCCACCCGCTCCAAGCCCTTCCATGCGCTGGTCCGCACGCCGCGCCTGCTCAGGCCCGTGCAGCAGGTGCTGAAGGACGACGGCGTCTACGTCTATCACACCAAGATCAACACCAAGCCGGCCATCGAGGGCACGGTCTGGCAGTGGCACCAGGATTACGGCTCGTGGATGCGCGACGGCTGCCGCCGGCCCGACATGGCGACCTTCAACCTGATGATGACCGACACGACGGAGATGGGCGGCGCGCTCTACCTCATCCCGGGCAGCCACAAGATCGGCCGCATCGAGCCGGTCTACGACGAATCGACCTCCTACAAGTTCTGGGCGATGCCCAAGCAGCGCATGATCGAGATCCTGAAGAGCTCGCCCGAGCCCGTCGCCGTCACCGGCCGGGCCGGCACCTGCGTGCTGTTCCATTGCAACGTGCTGCATGCGTCGGGCCACAATCTCTCGGCCGACGACCGCTGGCACATCTACGTCTCCTGCAACACGGTCGCCAACAAGCCGCAGCTCGGCGACAATCCGCGGCCGGACTGGGTCGTGTCGCGAAACTGGAATCCCCTTCCCCTCGAGGCGGACGACGGCGTACTCAAGGCGGCATGACGCCGTCCCAGAACTCTCTCATCCTCCACCAGTACGACTTCTCGAACTTCGCCGAGAAGGCGCGCCTGATGATGGGCTTCAAGGGCCTCACGTGGCGAGCCGTCGAGATTCCGCCGATCGCCCCCAAGCCCAAGCTGACGCCGTTGACCGGCGGCTATCGCCGGACGCCGGTGCTGCAGGACGGCGCCGATGTCTGGTGCGACACGAAGCTGATCGCGCGCGAACTGGAACGGCGGGTGCCGCAGCCGACCTTCTACCCATCGAAGACGTCCGGTGCGGCGGAAGCCATCTCGTGGTGGGCCGAACAGCAGTTCATGCGGCCGACCGCGCTCTACGTGTCGGGCATCAATGCCGATCACATGCCTGAAGGACTGCACGCCGACCGCGCCAAACTGCACGGTCTGCCGATGCCGTCGATCGAGGCGGTACGCAAGGCGGCCTACCGCAACCTTCAACTCGTGCGCCCGCAGGTCAGATGGATCGCCGACATGCTGGCGGACGGACGGTCTTATCTGCTGGGCGACACCCCCTGCATCGCCGACTTCGCGACCTATCATGTCGTCTGGTTCTTCCGCGGCCGTCACATCGATTGCCGCGAGGTGCTGAATGCCTATCCGCGCCTGCTCGACTGGCGCGACCGCATGGAAGCGATCGGCCACGGTAACCGCATCAACATCGACGCGGATGAAGCCCTGGCCGAGGCGCGCGCGGCAACGCCTGCAACACCGCGTCCGTCGCAGCCGCAGGAAGGCGATCCCCTGCCCGGCCAGCGTGCCCGCGTGCGCGCCTCCGACAATGCCAAGGACTGGATCGAGGGCGAGGTTCACTTCATCGACGCCGACGAGATCGCGCTCCTGCACGAGAACGACGAGGTTGGCCAGGTCGCGATCCACTTCCCGCGGCTGGGCTATGACTGGCGCCCGATGAGCTAAGGGTCCCTCGCTTACGCTCGGGATGACAACGTTGTTGGTCGTTCTGTCGTGCGTCAGCGCGCACCTGGCGTTCCACCAAAATTGTCATCCCGAGCGTAAGCGAGGGACCCTTGCTTTTACTTGGCGGCAAACCGCTCGATGCCCAAACCATCGATCGGCGTGTTGGTTGATCCCGTCGCGACCAGTTCCGCCATCACCGCGCCGGTGCCCGGCCCGAGCTGGAAGCCGTGGGTCGAGAAGCCGAACTGGTGGAACACGCCTTCCGAGGTCGAACTCTTTCCCACCACCGGGATGCTATCAGGCATGTAGGCCTCGATGCCGGCCCAGGCGCGCACGATGGTGGCTTCGTGCATCGCCGGGAACAGCTCCCACACGGTGCGCGCGCTGATCGCGAGCTTCTGCCAGTCGAGCACGGTCTCGTTGCTGTCGCGATAGGGCGTCGCGAGATGACCGCCGCCGATCACCACGGTGCCGTTCTCGAGCTGCTTGAAGGAGAGCTTGCGGCCGCGCAGGATCACGACAGGCTTGATGAAGGCGGGCAGCCGGCTGGTCACCATCAGCATCGGCGCCACGACGGCAAGCGGCACCGGCTCGCCCAGCATCGCGGCGATGCGGTCGGCCCAGGCGCCGGCGGCGTTCACGATCTTCGGTGCCTCGAAATCACCGTCCGTCGTCTCGACCCTCCAGTTGGCTCCGACGCGCGTAAGGCCGGTGACGGTCACGCCCTCGATCACCTCGGCGCCCTTCTCGACGGCGCGGCGGCGAAAGGCCTGCGTGGTCCGGAATGGATCGGCGGCGCCGTCGCGGCGCGAGACCACGCCGCCGGGACAATGCTCGGACACCGCGGGCACGAGGCGGCGTAGCTCGGTGGCGTCGATCAGCTCCTCGTGCACGAAGCCGCGCAGGTTGAGATCGTCGACCCGCTCGCGAAAGCCCGCCAGCTCGGCCGCGCTTTCAGCCACCAGCACGGTGCCATGGGCCTCGAAACCGCAATCGTCGCCGACCAGCTCCTCGATATGCTCCCAGATGTCCATCGACGAGATCGACAAGGGGATCTCGTGCAGGTCACGCGCGAGCTGGCGCACGCCGCCGGCATTGACGCCCGAAGCATGGCGGCCGGCATAGTCCTTCTCGATCAGGATCGGCTTCAGGCCGCGCAGGGCCAGGTGCAGTGCCGTCGAGCAGCCATGGATGCCGCCGCCGATGATCACCACATCGGCCGTGCGCGCCATCCTAGCGCTCCACGGCCTTGCGCTCGGCCTCGCTGATCGGCAGCGAGGCGAGCTCCGCCAGGGTGATCGGCTTCACCGGCGGGCGCAGGCGGTAGTAGCCGACCTCGTCCGGCGTCGTGTCGCGCTCGGCGGCGATCAGCTCGGTAACGGTGAGGCCGCACAGGCGGCCCTGGCACGGGCCCATGCCGCAGCGCAGGAAGGCCTTCATCTGGTTCGGCCCTTCGCAGCCCATCCTCGCCGTGTCGCGCACCTGCTTGGCCGTCACCTCCTCGCAGCGGCAGACGATCGTGTCGCCCTCGGGCTGGCGGAACGAGTCGGCCGGCCGGTTCAGCCAGTCGAGGAAGGAACGCCCCATCTCCTCGCGTTGCAGTCGCTGCCGGATCGCCTGCGTATCCGGCAGCGCCGCCTCGGGTCGCAGCGCGCGCACCGCCGCGATCGCGGCGATGCGGCCGCGCTCGGCGGCGGCGGTGCCACCCGCGATGCCGGCGCCATCGCCCGCCACGGCGATGCCGGGCACTGAGCTGCCGAAATCCGCGTCGAGCACTGGCACGAAGCAGAGCTGGCGCTCGTTCCAAACGTGTGCGACGCCCGCGGCATTGGCGAGATTGACGTTGGGCACGACGCCCTGGTGCAGCAGCAGCAGGTCGACCGGCAGGCGCCGCGTCTCGCCGCCGCTGGTGAACACGACCTCGCGCACCTTGTCCGTGCCGACGGCCTCGATCGTGTCGGCGCGATGGATCGGCACCTTGGCACGGACCTCGCGCAGCAGCGCCAGTCCCTTGGCGAAGTACGGCGACAGCACGAAGTCGGGCAGATGTAACATCGCCTGCAGCCAGTTGCGCCGCGGCGTGGTGTCGAGGATGGCATCGATCTTCCCGCCGGCGCGCAGTGTCTGCGCCGCCAGCAACCAGAGCAGCGGGCCGCCACCGGCCATGACCGTGCGACCTCCCACCACGAGCCCTTGTGCCTTGAGCGCTGTCTGGGCGGCGCCTGCCGTCATGACACCGGGGAGGGTCCAGCCGGGGATCGGGAACGGCCGCTCCTGCGAGCCGGTGGCGATGATCACGCGCGCCGCCTCGATCATGCGCGCCTTGCCGCCGATCGAAACGCCGACGATGCGCTGACGGTCGAGGCTCCATACTGTGGCACCATTCACGATCAGCGCGCCGCTGGCCTTAGCCTCGTCGGCGAGCTTCGTGCCATCCCAGTAATCCTCGCCCAGGATCGCGCGATCCTTTACCGGCGTCGACGTGATGGCGCGATAGATCTGGCCACCAACGCCCGGGTTCTCGTCGAACAGCACCGTCGACACGCCTGCGCGTGCGGCCAGCGCCGCCGCGGCGAGACCCGCGGGACCGCCGCCGATGACGACGAGATCGTAGGAAGGTGCCAGATCGGCAGCCACGGTCATCGTCCCGCCTCCCGGCGACCGAGCTGTGTCTCGACCTTCATGCCTTCGCGTACCGGGATCAGGCAGCCCTGTCGGCTACCGACGCCATCGACCGTCACGAGGCAATCGAAGCACACGCCCATCAGGCAGTAAGGCGCCCGCGGGGCGCCGGTGACGGGCGTGGTGCGGCAATGATCGATGCCGGCGGCCAGAAGTGCCGCGGCGACGGTGTCTCCCGCGCGCGCCGCGATGGGTTTGCCGTCGACCGTAATGCCGACTGCCGGGCTGCTGTCAGCCAGCCGCTTGAACATGGAACCTCCGGGCACTGAAGGGTGCGACGAGCGAGGCGTCGAGCGCGCCGCGCGCGATCATCGGCGCGATGGTGAGCGCGTGGTTGGCGGCCAGGGTCACGCCGGAATGGCAGCACACGGTGAAGGCACCGGGATGGGTCTGCGACTCGTCGTAGATCGGGAAACCGTCCTGGGTCATGACGCGGATGGCACTCCAGGTGCGCACGACGTTGACGTTGGCGAGCAATGGGAACTGGCGCACGGCGCGCTCGGCCTCGGTGGCGCTGACGCCGATCGTCAGGCCGCTCGGGTCGACGCTCTCTTCCTTGGAATCGCCGATCATCACCGTGCCCTCGTCGGTCTGGCGCAGGGTGACGACGGGATGGTTCAGGAACGGCCGCAGCCGCTCGGTGACGACGATCTGGCCGCGCTCTGGCTTCATCGGCGCCTCGAGCCCGACCATGGGCGCCAGCCGCATGTTCGCGTTGCCGGCGGCGAGTGCCACCTTGGCGGCACGGATCTCTCCGTGCGGCGTCGCGAGCCGGAACTCGCCACCTTCCTTGGTGATGGTCTCGACGCGATGGCTCGGCAGGTAAGTCACGCCCCGCGCATTGAGCGCAGTGTGCAGCGTGCGGAACAGGCGCAGCGAGTTCACGTGACCGTCGAGTTCGCAGAAGCTGCCGCCCACCACCTCGGGACCGATGTCGGGCAGCATCGCCTTCACCTGATCGTGAGTCAGGATCTCGGTCTTGTAATCGACGATGCCGGGCTGGGCGTGCAGGCGCTTCAGATTGTTGGCCCGCGTCTCCAGTTCCTTCTCCGACAGGCAGAGATGGAAGCCGCCCGACCGCTGGAACGAGACGTCGAGACCGGTCTCCTGCTTCAGCAGGTCGGAGAAACCGCGCCACGCATTGGACGAGCGGATCGTCCAACCGGCATAAGGTGCCAGCCCCAGCCCCTTGCTCTGCACCCAGACCAGCGCAAAGTTGCCGCGGCTGGCGCGTACCGCGCGGTCGCCCTCGTCGAGCACGACGACCTTGCAGCCCTCGCGAGCCAGGCCCCAGGCCGTGGCGACGCCGACCAGCCCGCCGCCCACCACGGCGACATCATATTCGTCACCGACCATGGCTGGCGCTCCTCCCCACGAGCATGCGCTCCAGGCCGAACGCTCGGTCGAGAACCACCAGCGCCACGACGGTGACGGCGATCACGCAAGCCGACACCGAGGTCACCAGCGGATCGATATTGTCCTGGATGTAGAGGAACATGCGGACCGGCAAGGTCTCGGTGCCGGGTGCCGCGATGAAAACGGTCATCGTCAGCTCGTCGAAGGAATTGATGAAGGCCAGCGCCCAGCCGCTCACGAGGCCCGGCAGGACCAGTGGCAGCGTGATGCGCCGCAAGACTACGCTCTCCGAGGCGCCGAGCGACACGGCGGCATGCTCGATCGAGCGGTCGAGGCCGACGGCCGAAGCGAGCGTCAGGCGCAGCGCGAAGGGCAGCACCACCACGATGTGCGAGAGCACGAGGCCGGTGAAGGTGCCGCCGAGCCCGATCTGGGTGAAGAAGCGCAGGAAAGCGATGCCCAGCACGAGATGCGGGATCATCAGCGGCGACATGAAGAGCGCCGTCATCGCCTCACGGCCGGGAAAACGGTAGCGGCCGATGGCGAGCGCCGCCGGCACCGAGAGCGCCACGGCAATCGCCGAGGAGATCGCGCCCAGCCACAGGCTGCGCCAGAAGGCCGAGATGAACTCGGGATAGCGTCCGATCGCTTCAAACCAGCGCAGCGACCAGCGGTCCGTCGGGAACGACAGGTAGCCCTCAGGCGTGAAGGCCACGAAACAGACGACCAGGATCGGCGCCAGCATGAAGGTCACGAACAGCGCGTGATAGGCGAGCGCGATGGGGCCGTTGCGGCTCATGCAAAAACCTGCGCGTAGCGGCGTTCAACCAGCCGGTTGGTACCCCAGATGATGGCGACCAGCGCCGCCAGCAGCAGCACCGCGACGGCGGCGCCCAGCGGCCAGTTGAGCGTGTTCAGGAACTCGTCATAGGCCAAGGTGGAAGCGACCTTGAGGCGGCGGCCGCCGATGATGGCGGGCGTGGCGAAGGCGCTGGCGGCCAGCGCGAAGACGATCACCGCGCCGGACAGGATGCCCGGCATGACCTGCGGCAGCACGATGCGGCGTAGCACGGTGAAGGGTCCCGCGCCCAGCGCCACCGCGGCATTCTCGACCTGTGGATCGAGACGCTGCAGCGAGGCCCAGACGGCCAGCACCATGTAGGGCATCAGCACATGCGCCAGCGCGATCACGATGCCGGTCTCGGTGAACATGAAAGGCAGTGGCGCCGAGATCAGGCCCATACCCATCAGCGCCTTGTTCACCAGTCCCGAATTGCCACCGAACAGCAGCGCCCAGCCCAAGGTGCGCGCGACGACCGAGATCAGCAGCGGGCCCAGGATCACCAGCAGGAAGATGCCGCGCCACGGGCTGCGCATGCGGTTCAGGATATAGGCTTCGGGCGCACCAAAGACCGCCGCCAGCAGGGTCACGAAGAAGGCGATGCGGAAGGTGCGGGCGAACATCTCGTGGAAGTACGAATCGCCCAGCACCTCCTGCCAGTTCTTAAGGATGAAGACCGGCTCGATGCCCTTGTACTGGCCCCAGTCATGGAACGAGAGCAGCACGGTCATGCCGAGCGGCACGATCACGACGCCGGCGAACAGGACCAGAGCCGGCAGGCAGAGGAGATAGGGCGCGGCCTTCACGCGCGCCCCTCCCAGGCGAGATGCACGGCATCGCCCTCGCCCGGCATCGCCTCGCCGGTGTTCTGGCGGATCACCGTGACGAGACCGGATGCGGTGTCGACCTGATAGAGCCAGTGATTGCCCTGGAAGATGCGCGTGCGAACGGTACCCGCGAGACCCGTCCCCGTGAAGGAAATGCGCTCGGGCCGCACACTGGTGCCGTTCACCAGGTTGGTCTTGCCGAGGAAGTTGGCGACGAAGGGCGTGGCCGGCCGCTCATAGGCCTCGTGCGGCGGGCCGATCTGCTCGGCCTTGCCCTGGTTCATCACCACGATGCGGTCCGACAGCGCCATCGCCTCGGCCTGGTCGTGCGTCACCAGGATCGTCGTCGTGCCGACCGTGCGCTGGATCTGGCGCAGCTCGATCTGCATGCCCTCGCGCAGCTTGGCGTCGAGGTTGGAGAGTGGCTCGTCAAGCAGCAGGATCTGCGGCCGGATGACGAGCGCGCGCGCCAGTGCCACCCTCTGCTGCTGACCTCCGGACAGTTGCCGCGGGAAACGCGTCGTGAAGGCGCCGAGCCCGACCAGCTCAAGCGTCTCGCCGACGCGTGTCTTGCGCTCAGCGGCGGCCACGCCCTGCATCTCCAGCCCGAAACCGACATTCTCCGCCACGGTCATGTGCGGGAACAGCGCATAGCTCTGGAAGACGATGCCGAGGCCGCGCTTCGCCGGCTTCACCGCCAGCAAGTCCTTGCCGCCGAGCCGGATTGCCCCCGAGGTCGGCTCGACAAAGCCCGCGATCATCTGCAGGGTCGTGGTCTTGCCGCAGCCCGACGGACCGAGCAGCGCCACGAACTCGCCCTTCTCGACACCAAGGGTCAGTCCATCGACCGCGTTGTGTGTGCCGAACGCCTTGGTCAGTTTCTCGAGTTCGAGAAACGCCATCTAGTCCGTACCATGCGAGACGATGCGCGCCGCTTCGTCGCGATGCAGGCGATAGAAAGCATCCTGCGGCTGGTCCATGTCGAGGATGTCGGACTGGGGCAGGCGCAGGAACAGGCCCCGCAGCACCCGGCCGATGGCTCCATGCGCGAACACCGCGACCGGCCGCTCCATCGCAAGAGCCGCGATATCGTCCAGCGCCGCCTGGGCGCGGGCGGCGGCCATGATGTAGTTCTCGCCGCCCGGCGGCTCGTAGGTCCACCGATCGAGCCGCCGCTCTGCCATCGCGCCGGGCCAGCGCGCCTCGATCTCCGGGCCGGTCAGCCCGTCCCATTCGCCCCAGCTCATCTCGCGCAGACGGTCGTCGAAAGACTGCTCGTCATGCGTCAGGCCCGCCTCTGCGGCAGCGAGCGCCAGGGTCTCGCGGACACGACCGAGCGGGCTCGCCCGCACGATGACGTTCGCGGGCTCATGCCCCGCACTCTGCAGGTCCTTCGCCAGCGCCCGGCCCATGGCCCGGGCCTGTTCACGCCCCGCTTCGGTCAGGGGCGAATCGAGAAAGCCCTGCGCGCGCTTCTCGGCGTTCCAGACGGTCTCGCCGTGGCGAAACACATAGACGGGATGATGCACGACAACTCTCTCTGAAGCTTAGCGCTCGACCTCGCGGTTCCAGCGCTTGGTCCAGTCGTCACGGGCCGCGTTGATTGCGTCCCAGTCAGGCGAGATGATCAGCTTCGCGCGTTCGCCGACCGGCGCCATCTTGAGCTCCGGCATGTTGACGTCGACCTTGGTGTTGACCGGGCCGTTGCCCATCTCCTTGGCCATGCCGGTCTGGATCGGCGCCGACACCAGCAGCTTGATCATCTCGTGGGCGAGCGGATTGACCGAGGCCTTGGCGACCGGGCAGGCCGAGGCGAGCAGGATCGGCGAGCCTTCCTTGGGATAGATGAAGTCGACCGGGAAGCCGGTGTTGGCGAAGGCCTGGACGCGGCCGGTGCCCCACACGGCGATATTGGCCTGCCCCGACTGGAACAGCTCCGTCATCTTGCCCGGCGAGGGTTCGTAGACGAGGACGTTGGGATTGATGTCGGCCTTCATCACCTTGAAGCCCGGTTCGATGTTCTTCTCGCCGCCGCCGTTCATGCGGGCGTACATCATCAGCGTGTAGAGCCCGTAGGTGTTGTTGATCGGCGGGATCACCAGCTGCTTCTTGAACTTCGGGTCCTTCAGGTCGTTCCACGAGGTCGGGACCGGCCAGCCCTTCTCCTTGAAGACCTTGGTGTTGATCATGAAGCCGGTGCCCGTCTGGCCGACGGCGACCGCCTTGTCGTCCTTGAACAGGGCCGACGGATAGAGCTCGGCCTTGTCGAGGCCCTGGATCGGCGCGCAGAAGCCGAGCTGGATGGCCTGGTACATCACGCCGTCGTCCATGATGGCGACGTCGATCACCTGGTTGCCCTTCTGCGCCTGCAGCTTGGCGAGCGTGTCGGTGGAGTTGCCGGCGACATATTCAACCTTCACGCCGTGCTTCTTCTCGAACTCGGGGAAGACCTCCTTGCGCAGGTGGCTGTCCCAGACGCCGCCATAGGCCGCGACGGTAAGCGTCTTCTGCTGCGCGAGCACCGGTGTTGCGAGCACCATCAGCGCGGCGGCGATGCGAATGGACTTCAGCATTCCAGGCTCCCTCAATTCCCTTCGGAAAAGCATAGCATGAACGTCAGCTCGTGCTTGTTGTAATGCAGATGCACGACTCGTGCCCCCGGCAACCCGGCGAAGGCAGCTGCCGTCTCGTGGTCGGTCTCGCCTTGGAATTTTATGGTGCAGACGAAGTTCTTCACCAAGCCGGAGGCCCGCCAACGCTCAACTAGTTTGAACAGCCGCGCCGGGTAACAGATCACGTCGGAGAACAGCCAATCGACAGGGCCGATGCCGGCCGGTTCGAGCGCGAACGCACTCTCGCCCCGCCACTCGACGCCCGGCATCGCCGCGACCTTGGGATCGAGCGGCGCCTTGTCGATGGCGATGACGTGCGCGCCCAGCTTCGCCAGCACCCAGGTCCAGCCGCCGGGACAGGCGCCGAGATCGAGGCAGCGCTCACCGGGCTGCGGCCAGCGGCGCAGGCGCACCAGCGCCTCCCACAGTTTCAGATAGGCGCGGCTCGGCGGTCCGACCTTGTCCTCGACCAGCTCGACCTCGCCGTTGGCGAAGGGCGAGCTGCACTGTGCGGCGGCCAGCATCCGGTCGGGCGCCAGCAAGGTCCATGAGCCGAGCGGTGCCGTCGGCGCTGCTGTGGGAAAGACGACCGGCTTGGCGGAGACGTGCGGCAGCTTTTCCTGGACGAGCGCTGCACGACGATGATGCAGCGGTGCGTACATCGCCCAATTACGCTGGATGTCGCGCAGCGATTTCGCCGCCGTGCCGATCGAGGCGACCGGCAGCTCGCTGCAGTCGCGCCAGATGTTGGCGGCCCACGCGGCCTCATGCTCCGGTGCGTCGGACAGGAGCAGGCGGCCATGTTCGGCACGGATCCCGACACCGGCGCGGGCCAGTTCTTCGCGCAACTGGCTTTCGAATCCGTCGGCGGCAAGATAGGCGGTGGTCACGGCGTCGCTCTGAGATTGAACATATTCAACGTCACCGTAACAGGCCGGCCATGGAAAATCCGGCAAACCTCATGCTAGCGTCGCGTAACAACGGAGGGAGAGTTTCATGTTCACCAAACGGTTCCTGATCGCCGCAGTGCTCGCCGGGTCGATTGCGACCACCGGTGCCGCATTCGCGCAGAGCCAGCCGATCGTCGGCATCTCGACGGTCACCACCTACTCGGTCGACGCGACGATCACCGCCATCGATCCGGTCAAGCGCACCGTGACCTTCACCGGCCCGGCCGGCCGTTCGCTGACCGCCAACGTCGGCCCCGGCGTCAAGATGGACACCAGCAAGGTCGGCGACGCCGTATCCGCGGCGTTCGAGAACAAGCTCACCTTCGTGCTGTCCGGCCCCAATGCCGCAACGCCGCGCGACCGCGACCTGAACGTCACGGCAGCGGCTACGTCCGGCAACCGCGCCGCCGGTGTCATGGCCGACCAGACCGTCGCCAACTGGTGGGTCACGGGCGTCAATCCCTCGGCCGGCACGATCTCGGTCGTGAATCCCACCGGCGGGGAGGTCCAGACCTACTCGGCGGCCACCGCGGAAGGCCGCGCGCAGCTTCCCCGCGTCAAGACCGGCGACAATCTGACGGCCATCGACACGTCGGTGCTGGTCGTCGCGATCTCGCCGAAGAAGTAACGACTGGATAATGGGCGCCGGCGCGGATCGTCAGCCGCCTCGGCGCCCCAGGCTGCCGCGCATCGCGCCGCCCGTCGTGCGCAGTTCGAGGGTGACGCGGTCACCGGACGCCTTGCCGGCCGCGGTGAAGCCACCCATCGAACAGTCCTGACCTTCATAGATTCGGCCACTGCCCGAAATGTCGCCGCTCGACGAGACGGTAAGCGAGACGGCCGAGGTGCCGCAACCGGGCTGGATTACCCGGCCGATCAGCTGACCGCCGGAAATGCTCAGTTCTGCCGACACGACTCCCGGCAATTCGGCAAAGCCCGTGGTGGACATGCCGCCGCCGTAGACGCCGTCATAGGCGCCAGCGCCGGTCCTCGGAGACGGCGACATCGCATTGTGCGGCGCCGGACTCGACGCCGCAGGTCGGCCAGCGGCTGCCGACGGTGCATCGCGCAGCAAGGCCGGCATCTGCGCTGCGGTGAGGTAACCGGTCCCCGTATGCCCCTTCGCTTTCTGCCAAGCGGCGATCATCTCGCGCGAGCGTTGACCGAACGTGCCGTCGGTGCCGCGCGTGTCGTAGCCCAGTGAGGTCAGCACGGCCTGGATCCGCTGCCGGTCGGCGGGAATGAGCTGCAGCGCCTCCTCGCCTTCACGCGCGGCAACGGCCGGATCGGCCTCGGCGGTCGGTGCGGCCGCCGGCGCGGCGGCAACGGCCTCGGTCGACTGCGCCTGCTGTTGAGGTGGCGGCGTCAGGAAGTAATAGCCGCTCGCCAGTGCCAGCAGCGCTACCGCGATGACGCCGATTGCGATCGGCTTCCAGCGGGAGCGCGGCTGTGGGGCAATCGCGAGCGCCGCGGGCGTGCTGGGCGGGGTCGGCGGTGTGGGTGGCGTCGGCGGTGTCGGAGGCGTGGGCGGCGCCGTTGGCTGCGGCATGACCATCGTCGCATTGGCATCGGCCATCGGCCCGCCCAGCAAGGCACGCCAGGCAGCGATCGTCTGCGGCCGCTCGTCGAAGCGCACCGCCAGTCCGGCATCGATGCCGGCCAGCAGCTGCGGCGAGAAGCCAGGGAGCTGCAAGCCGCTCAGCGGCTGGTACGTATCCTCGAGCAGCCGATCGAAGGCACTGGGCGGCGCCTTGCCGGTGATGGCGTGATGCAGTGTCGCCGAGAGGCCATAAATGTCCGTCCACGGCCCCTGCTTGCCGGTGGTGAATTGCTCAGGCGCGGCGTAGCCCGGCGTGAAGATCGCCGTCATGGTCGACGAGCGCCCGGCAATGGCCAGCCGCGCCGCGCCAAAATCGATCAGTGTCGGGACGCCGGCCTCGCTCAGAAGGATGTTGCCGGGCTTGATGTCGCGATGAAGGAATCCCGTCTCGTGGACCTGCTGCAATCCCTCGAGCAGTGGCGGCAGAAACGTGTCGACCTCATGCGGTGACAGTGGGCCCTTCGCCTTTACCCGTTCCTCGAGCGTGCCGCCGCGCACCAGCTCCATGACCATGTAGGAGGTGCCGTTGGCCTCGACGAAGTCGAACACCTTCACGATGGCCGGCGCCTCATGGAGGCTGGCCAAGGTCCGGCCTTCGGCCACGAAACGCTCGCGACCCCAGGAGAAATCCTCGGCCACTTCGGTGGAGCGCGGCAGGACCGAGGCGCCGTCCTGGCGGATCGCCAGCGCCGGCGGCAGGTATTCCTTCAGGGCGACTTCGCGATCGAGCTGGGTGTCGCGGACGCGATAGGTGATCCCGAAGCCACCCTGCCCCAGCACCTCCAGTACCTCGTAGCGGCCGACCACGCGGCCGGGCGCCAGCGCCACATAGTCGACGAAGGCCGCCGGATCGGCGGCCCCCTGATCGGCCGGTTCGGCAGGCTTTTCGCCGGTATCGTCGTCTTTGACATGCATCTCGCACCTGCCCCACCCGGCAACGTTCGGACGGGGCCGGCGTTCCTCAGACAGCGCCAGAGGAATGGCAGTGCAGCGAGGTCTCCATGGCACGGGCTTTCAAGATCCTCGATGAAGAGCCGACTCCCACCGTCTACGAGTCGGAAATCCGCGTGCCCACCGCAGGAACCTGGCTGGGTCTAGGCGCCGGCATCCTCGTCGTGGTGGTCGGTTTCGTCTGGACGATCCTGTAGCGAGCCCCCTCATGGCGGGCTAACCTCCGGACAACACGGAGGAATTTCATGGCGAAGTTCGGCATTGGTCAGTCAGTACGTCGGGTCGAGGACCCGCGGCTCCTCACTGGCGGCGGTCGCTATACCGACGACACCAAGCTCTCGGCGCCGGCCGCCCGGGCCTATGTCTTGCGCTCACCGCATGCCCATGCCGACATCAAGAGCATCGACACATCGGCTGCAAAGAAGGCGCCCGGGGTCCTGCTGGTCCTGACCGGCGAGGACGTGAAGGCCGCCGGCTACGGCGACCTGCCCTGCCTTGTTCCCATCACCAACCGCGACGGCACCCCGAGGGGCGAGACACCGCGGCCGATGCTGGCCCAGGACCGCGTGCGCCATGTCGGTGATCCGGTGGCGCTGGTGGTGGCAGAGACGCTGGAGCAGGCCAAGGACGCCGCCGAACTGATCGAGGTCGACTACGAGGCTCGTCCCCACACGGTCGGCACCTTCGAATCTTCCCAACCAGGAGCGCCGCTGGTCCACGACCATATCAAGGGCAACCTCGTCTTCGACTGGGAGATGGGCGACCGCGCACGCACCGAGGCCGCCTTTGCCAAGGCCGACCGGGTCGTGAAGCTCGAGATCGTGAACAACCGGCTGGTCGTGAACTCGATGGAGCCGCGCGGCGCCATTTGCGAGTACGATCCGACCGACGACCGCTCGACCCTCTGGGTCTCCTCGCAGGGCGTCAGCGTCATCCGCCCGGTCGTCGCCGACATGATCCTGAAGATCGGCCAGCCCAAGCTGCGCGTCCGCACCGGCGACGTGGGCGGCGGCTTCGGCATGAAGATCTTCGTGCACCCGGAATATCCGCTGGTCGTCTGGGCGAGCCGCGAGCTGAAGCGCACAGTGAAGTGGATTCCCGATCGCCAGGAGGCCTTTCTCTCGGACGTGCAGGGCCGCGATCATGTCTCCCTGGCCGAGATGGCGCTCGACAAGGATTGCAAGTTCCTCGGCCTCCGGGTCACGACCCATGCCGCGCTCGGCGCCTATCTCAGCCATTTCGGCGCCTTCATCCCGACCATGGCCGGCAGCGGCATGCTGGCCGGCCTCTACCAGACGCCCGCGATCTACGTGAATGTGAAGGGCGTGATGACCAACACCGTGCCGACCGACGCCTATCGCGGCGCCGGCCGGCCCGAGGCGGCCTACCTGCTGGAGCGCTTCGTCGACCATATCGGCCGCGAGACCGGGCTTGGACCGGCCGAGATCCGCAAGCGCAACCTCGTGAAGCCGAACCAGATCCCCTGGAATACGGCGCTGGGCGACACCTTCGATTCGGGCGACTTCGACAATGTCATGCTGAAGGGCATGGAGAAGGCCGACTGGAACGGCTTCCCCGCCCGTCGCGCGGCGTCGCTGGCCAAGGGCAAGTGGCGCGGCATGGGCATGGCCACCTATGTCGAGAAGTGCTCGGGCGGCGCGCCGGAAAGCGCCATCGCCAAGTTCAACGAGGACGACACGATCACCGTCTTCGTGGGCGTCCAGACCAATGGCCAGGGCCATGAGACGGCCTTCACGCAGATCATGTCGGCGCGCCTCGGCGTCGACGCCGACCGCATCCGCATCGTGCAGGGCGATTCGGACTTCACGCCCGAGGGCATGACCGGCGGCAGCCGCTCGATCCCGGTCGCAGGTGCTGCCGTGCTGGGCGTCAGCGACAACATCATCGAAAAGGGCAAGCTGGTCGCCGCCTCGGCGATGGAAGCAGCGGCCGGCGACATCGAATATGCCGACGCGACCTTCCGCATCGTCGGCACCGACCGCACGATGAGCCTGTTCGACGTGGCGCGCGCCGCCAAGGATCCGAAGCACGTGCCGGAAGGCGGCAAGCCCGGCCTCGACGACGCCTTCACGCGCACGCCTGAGGCTGCGACCTTCCCCAACGGCTGCCATGTCTGCGAACTCGAGATCGATCCCGACACCGGCACGCTCGAGATCCTGAACTACTCGATCATGGACGATTTCGGCACGGCGCTTAATCCGCTGCTGCTGCAGGGTCAGGTCCATGGCGGAGTCGGCCAGGGCGTCGGCCAGGCGCTGACCGAGAAGACCATCTACGATCACGATTCCGGCCAGCTCATGAGCGGCTCGTTCATGGATTATGCCCTGCCCCGAGCCGACGTGGTGCCGCACGTGAAGTTCGACATGCACAACAGCCTGTGCACGACCAATCCGCTGGGCGTGAAGGGCGCGGGCGAGGCCGGCGCCATCGGCGCTCCACCCTCAGTCATCAACGCCATCGTCGATGCGATCCATCCGCACACCGGGCTGAAGCATATTGATATGCCTGTCACGGCGTCGTCTCTGTGGGCGGCTATCGACGCCCATCGCACCAGGAAAGCAGCGTAGAGAGTATGACCGACCAGACGAACGACCCGAATCTCGCCACCGCCCTCGCCAACTCGGTGAAGGCGATCGATGCCGACTACAGCGAGGAGATGCGCGAGCTGCGCGCCCTCTTCGAGGAGGCGCGGCTGGAAGCGGAGAAGGACGAGCCGAGCGACGTCAAGCTCAAGGCGCTCCTGAACGACGCCAACGAAATGGCCCGCACCTTCGCGACGCTCGACCCGGCCTGGCAGGCCGTGCAGCGCGTCGCCCGCCTGTTCGGCATCCTCTGATCCGGGGCTTCCGGTGTCGGTCGAATTCCTGATCACGACGCTGGTCATCGTGGCCTCGCCCGGCACCGGCGTGCTCTACACGCTGGCGGCCGGCCTGTCGCGCGGCCCCCGGGCCAGCATCGTGGCGGCGTTCGGCTGCACATTGGGCATCGTGCCCCATCTCGCTGCAGCGATCCTGGGGCTGGCGGCGCTCCTGCACGCCAGCGCACTCGCCTTCGACCTCTTCAAGTAGGCCGGTGTCGCCTATCTGCTCTACATGGCGTGGAGCGCGTGGCGTGAACGCGGGCCTCTGAGCCTCGAGAACGACGAGGCGCCGCGCTCCGATCTACAGGTCACGGTCCATGCCGTACTGATCAACCTGCTCAATCCCAAGCTTTCGATCTTCTTCTTCGCCTTCCTGCCCCAGTTCGTCCACGCCGACGATCCTCACGCCCTGCCCGACATGCTCGCCCTCAGCGGCGTGTTCATGCTGGTGACTTTCGTCGTCTTCGTGATCTACGGACTGTTCGCCGCTTCGGTGCGTCGCCAGGTCCTGTCGCGCCCGGCAATCGTCACCTGGATGCGGCGGACCTTCGCCGCCGCCTTCGTAGCCCTGGGTGCCAAGCTGGCCCTGACGGAGAGATAGGATCTCCGGCCCCGCGGAGTATCAGAACTCCAGCAGGTTATCCCGTAGGTGCTTGTGGGCGTACTGCTTGCGCGTCACGCCACGGCGCTGCAGTTCCGGCACCAGACCGTCGCAGACTTCCATGATGTAGCGGCGGTCGAAGTAGCTGTTGAAGATCAGGAAGCCGTCGCCGCCCACTTCCTGCATGATCTCCTCCATCAGGCCGCCGACATAGTCGGGGGTGCCGGTGAAGTCGATGCCGCCCTTGCGCGAGTAGCTCTGCAGGATCGAACGCGGCGTCTTGCCGATCCATTTGGCGAGCGACGACTGGTGGCCGTTGGTCGTGAGATGGGAAGGCAGCGGCTCGTCGAGGTCGAACTTCGAGAAATCGATGCCGGTCAGCCGCGACATGCCCGACAGGTGCAGGTCGAGATGCTTCTCCGCCTCGGCCGCTTCCATCCGTCCGCGGTCGCGGGCCGCCTCCATGCTGACGTCGATGATCGGATGGGCCAGGAACAGAACCTTTATGTCGTCGGGATTGCGGCCGTACTCGGCAGCCTGCCGTCGAACCTTGTCGCGATAGGCCTTCATGCTCTCGATGCTGCCGCCGCCTTCGGTGATGATGGTATCGGCCCAGCGCGAGGCGAATTGCTGGCCGCGCGGAGACCCGCCGGCCTGGCAGATCGGCACCCGTCCCTGCGGCGAGCGCGGCGCGTTGATCGGCCCGCGCACCTTGAAGTACTTGCCCTCGTGGTGGATGGCATGGACCTTCGAGCCGTCGGCGAACATCGGCTTCTCGCGGTCGAGCACGACCGCGTCCGGCTCCCACGCCTCCCAGAGCTTCGTCACCACGTCGGCAAACTCGTCGGCCACGTCGTAACGCTCGTCGTGCGGCCGGTGCTTGTCATGGCCGTAATTCTGCGCCGCGCCGTCGTTGCTGCCGGTCACACAGTTCCAGCCGATGCGGCCCTCGGTCGTATGGTCGAGCGAGTTGACCAGGCGCGCCAGCAGGTAGGGCGGATATTCCGACACCGACAGCGTGGGCACGATGCCGACCGTCTTGGTCGCCATCGCGAGATAGGGCACCAGCACGGCGGGATCGAGCTTGGGAGCGCTCGCCGCGTACTGGAGATAGGAATTGTGCGAGCCCTGGTAGGTATAGGGCACGTTCGAGGAATCCTCGATGATCATGTAGTCGAAGCAGGCCCGGTCCATGCCCTTGGCGAGGTCGACGAAGATGTCGGGCATCATCCAGCGATTGAGGTCGCTGCCGGGAAATTCGCTGCGCCAGCTCTTCGGGCCATAACCCTGGGACAGGAACCACGCCAGATGGAACGGCTTCTTCATGACTGAGACCTCACGCTACGATGTTTGGTGGTCGCCGCCTCCGGACCGGCCGGCACTGGACGCGCCAGCTCGACCTGCTGGCGGTGGCGGAAAAGCTCGATCTTGTGAACGAAGCGGTCGGACCGGACGTAGAGGTCCGAGTAGTAGATCGCCACGCCCTCGACATCGAAGTAAGTGCGCTGGAGCAGCAGCAGGGGGGCGCCGGTCTCGACTTTCAGGCGCTTGGCCAGCTCGGCATCGGCGGCGACCGCCGAAGAGGCCTGCTGCACGCGGAAGGCCTGGACGCCGCAATATTTCTCGATCAGCGGGATGACCTGCGCCGACAACATCTGCTCGGCAATGTCGGACGGCAGCCGCTCCGCCAGGCCTTGCGGCAGGTACGCCCTGCAGAAGGCGATCGGACCGGTTGGCCGCACGCGGCTCCAGGAGATGCGCAGGATACCCCGGCTCGACGGCGCTTCCAGAAGCGCCGCCACCCGATCGTCACCATGCTCGGGCAAGCGGTCGATGCCATGCAGGTCGAAGCGCGCGTCGGGATCATGGATCCTGAGATCCTCCAGCGCGCGCGCGCTCCAGTCGCGGCTCTCGGGGTCGCTTTCCAGCACGAAGGTACCGCGGCCCGGGAAGCGGCGCGCCAGCTTGCGCGACACCAGTTCCTCCACCGCCGAGCGCGCGGTGTGACGGCTGACGCCGAACTCGGCCATCAGCTCGGCGTCGGTCGGAAGTTGGGAGCCCAGTCGGTAGACGCGCGTGGCGATGCGCTCGCTCAGAACCTGGTAGATCCTGTAGTAGGCCGGAACCGGATCTCGACGCATTTCCTCTCCTTGTTTTTTATCGCCGGTCCGCGCGCCGCGGATCGAGCGTTTCGCGCAGACCGTTGCCCAGCAGGTTCACGCCCAGCACCAGCAGCACGATGGCGATGCCGGCGAGGTTGGCGATCCACGGCGCGACCAGCAGCCGGTCGCGCCCTTCGGCCAGGATATTGCCCCATGTCGCGGTCGGCGGCGGCAGGCCGAGGCCGAGGAAGCTCAGTGCCGTCTCCTGCAGGATGAGCTGGCCGACCTGCAGGGTCGCGATCACCGTCAGCACCGGCGACATCTGCGGCAGGATGTGCCGCCACATCACGTAGCGCCCGCCCGCTCCCGACGCCACCGCCGCCTCGACGAACGGCCGCTCGCGCAACGATCGCGTCAGGTTGAAGGCGACGCGCGTATAACTTTCCCAGCCGGCGAACCCCAGCACCAGGACCAGCACGACGACACCGCCGCCGAACACCGCGACCACCACGATCGCCAGCAGGATCTCGGGGATCGCCTGGTAGCCATCGGCAAAGCGCATGATGACCTGCTCGGTGCGACCGCCGAGATAGCCTGCGACCAGGCCTAGCGTCGTGCCGAACGTGAGCGCCACCAGCATCGCCATCAGGCCGACGGCAATGGAGAGCCGCGAGCCGTAGATCAGGCGCGACAGCAGGTCCCGGCCGAAATTGTCGGTGCCCAGCGGATAGGTCCAGCTTCCCTTCGCTTCCCAGACCGGCGGGCGCAGCCGCAGCATGAGGTTCTGCGCATAGGGATCGTGCGGCGCCAGCAACGGCGCGAAGACCGCCAGCACGCACATGACCAGCACCAGCGTGACGCCGATCTGGATCTTCAGTTTCGGACCGAACCACTTCATCGCATCACCGCAGCCGGATGCGCGGGTCGATGGCGGCCTGCACCAGATCGACCAGGAGGTTGGCGAAGACGATGGTGACGGCGACGATGAACACGGCGGCGATCACGATCGGTACGTCGCGCTGGAAGATGGCGCTCACCATCAGCCGGCCGACGCCCGGCCAGGCGAAGATCGATTCGGTGACCACCGCGCCGCCCATCAGGCGACCGAGCTGCAGGCCGACCAGGCTCACCACCGGATTGAGGGCATTGGGCAGGATGTGCAGCCAAAGCGCCCGGACGGGCCCCGCGCCGCGGGCACGCGCCGTGACGACGAACTGCTCGCGCATGGTCTCGAGCACGCTCACGCGCGTCACCAGGATGAAATTGGGCACCAGGAATGTCGCGAGGGTCACCACCGGCAGGACCATATGCTCCCAGCCGCCCTGCCCCGAGGTCGGGAGCCATTGCAGGTCGAGCGCAAAGAGCTGGATCAGCAGGATGCCCAGCCAGAAGCTGGGCATGGACTGGCCGACGACCGCCAGCATCGAGATGACGAAGTCGGGAATCTTGTCCTTCCGCACCGCGCAGGCGACGCCGCCCAGCACGCCGAGCACGATCGCGAGCAGCAGGCTCAGGGCGAGCAGCTGAAGCGTCGATCCCAATCGCTCGGCCACGATCTCCATGGCCGGCCGCTTGAACTGGATCGACGTTCCGAAGTCGCCCTGCACCAGGCCCAACAGGAAGTAGCCGAACTGCACCGGAATCGGCTTGTCGAGATGCAGTTCGGCGCGCAGCACGGCCTCCTGCTCGGGCGTCGCGTCGAGCCCGAGATAGATCGCCACCGGATCGCCCGTCAGCCTCAGCACGACGAAGACGAAGGCGATGACGAAGACCAGCGGGACCGGCACCAGCAGGAGGCGTCGCATCAGGTAGCGCATGTCAGCTTCCTGCGGACATCACGGCTTCACGCTCACCTTGTGCAGGCGCAGCAGTGAATCGCGCGAAGGCTGCCAGCCGGAGACCTTCTCGTTGCGGCCCGAGATGCGCGGCAGACCGACCAGGAAGATCGACGGCAGCTCCTCGTGCATGATCTCCATCATGCGATTGTAGGCCTTCAGCCGGGCCGCCTCGTCCATGGTCGAGCGCCCCTCCAGCCACAGCCTGTCGAACTCCGTGCTGGTCCAGTAGTTGCGCTTGCTCGCCTCTGTGTACCAGACGGTATTGAAATCGGCGTCGCCGACACTGAACCAGCCGACCTGGTACATCGGTCCCTGCTCGCGCGAGCGGTCGAGCTGGGACCACACGCCCCCCTCGACAACGTTGACGCTCGTCTTGACGCCGACCGCCGTCATCATGCCGGCGACGGCATTGGCGATGTCGACGTCGGAGAGATAACGACCGGAGAGGGTGTTGATCTTGTTCTCGAAGCCCTTGGGAAAGCCCGCCTCCGCCAGCAGCGCCTTGGCCTTGGCCGGATCGTAGGGACGAGACTTGAGGTTGGGGTTGTAGCCGAACGTGGCCTTGGTCACGAGCTGACCGTCCAGCACCGAGCCGTAGCCTCCCAGCATCTGCTTCAGCAGTGCCTGCTTGTCGATGGCGTAGTCGAGCGCCAGCCGCACGCGGACGTCGTTGAAGGGCGGCTTGCGGGTGTCGAACGTGTGCACGAGGCTCACCGACGATTCGACGGCGTCGATCTTGAGGTTCCTGCGCTTCTCGACCGACGGCAGGAGGTCCACCGGAATCTCCTCGATGATGTCGGTCTCGCCCGCGACCAGCGAGGCGACGCGTGTCGCACCTTCTGGGATCGCGCGGATACGCAGCTTCTTCATCGCCGGCGCACCGCCCCAATAGGCGTCGTTGGCGGCCAGGTCATAGCGGTCGCCGGCCACCCAGTTGACGTACTTCCATGGGCCGGTGCCCATCGGCTTCTTGTGTGCCTCGCCCTGTCCCACCTTCTCGGTATGGGCCTTGGATTCGATCGGAATGTCCGCGAGGCCGCGCAGCAGCAGCGGCGCCGGCGAGCTGGTCTTGATGTCGACGGTATGATCGTCCACGACCTCGGTGCTCGTGACGCCGGCGATGCGCGTCTTGCGCGCGTAGACCTGCTTCGGATCGATGACATAGTCGATCGTGAACTTGACGTCGGCGGCCGTGAACGGCGTGCCGTCATGCCACTTCACGCCCTTGCGCAGGAAGAAGCGCCAGTGCGTCGGACTGATCGCCTCCCATTTCTCGGCCAGTGCCGGCACCAGCTGGTCATCGTTGTCGCGCGCGACCAGCGGCTCCCAGGTCTGGTAGCACAGGCTCAAGGTGATATAGGCGCCGCCCGTGGGCGCGATCGAATCGGTGAAAAGCGAGGCGCCCACCACCAGCATGTCCTTGTCCTTCTGCGCCTGCGCGGAAGACGCGCCGACGGCGACGGCAAAAAATGCCGCCAGAGCTGTTCTCAGGACCTCACGCATTCACACCTCCTCTTCGATGACTCCCTGTTTTTATTTCCTCCGCTTTATTTTTCCTGCTGATCGCGCCAGCGATCATCCCGCGGCAGGCGCGGGTTGTAGGGTCGCTCGCTGTAATAGGGCAGCAAGGGACGGAACCATTCGAAGATCCGGCGCAGCTCGCCGATCGGCTCTTCGTGCACGTCGACGCGCAGGTCGATATAGGCGAAAGGCTCGTCACCGTAGACCAGGATCGAAGAGGAGAAATGCCCATCGGCCTGGCCACCGGCGCGCCCGCCCGCCTCCACCGCACGCACCAGCCGCTCCTCGAGCAATTCCTCGCCGGTCGTTCGCATCGACTCGGCCATTGCCTCGGTGACCTGTGGGCCGACGATGCCGTTGCCCATCACCAGCCAGCCCTTGCCGATGATGTGGCCGGCATAGCTGCCGTTCTCCGAGCCGGTCATGGCTGCCGCGTTGCCCCAGGCGTCGACGACGCCGATCTGGCGCAGCGGCGCGTTGGGGTCGCTGCTCTCGAGCTCGTGGATGATCTTACCGGCATGGTATCCCAGCCCCATCAGCTTGGTGCAGAGCAGGGTGAGCCTCGGATCGGCGATCGACTGCACCGAGGCGGCCGCCATGCGCGGGATGACGACGGGGCAACGATTGCCCACGGCCGGCGCGTGCGTCGCCATCGCGACGCCGAGCATCTTGGTCCGTGGGCAGCGGCCGACGACGGTGAAGGTCATGGCTTGCCCCCGGCCGCCTTTGCCTTGGCGCGTGCCTCGACCCAATCCTCGACGACACCCAGCGCCGTCGGCTGCCAGGGCCGCGTCTCGTAGTATTCGATCTGCGGGCGATAGAGATCGAAGATGCGGCGCAGTTCCCCGATCGGCTCGTCGTGCTCGTCGACGCGCAGGTCGACCAGCGGATATTCCTGCGTCCGATAGACGATGAGCGCCGCCGAATGCTGGCCGCCATGCTGGCCGCCGGCATCTCGGCCCGCTTCGAGCGCCGACATCAGCCGCGCCTCGAGATCGTCGCCCTTCATCTTCCTGAAGGTCTCGGCCATCGCCGAAGCTGTGCGTTCGGAGATCAGGCCGTTGCCCATCGCCACCATGCCGGGCTCGCAGAAATGGCCCGACCAGTCGCTGTTGGCCGCGCCCGTCCTGGCAACGGCATTGCCGTCGCGATCGATCACCGAGATCTGGCGGTGCTCGATATGCGGATCGCTGGCCGCGATTTCCTCGAGCGTCCTCGCCGCCGAATAGCCGAGGCCGAGCAGACGCAAGCCGAGCGGGCCCAGTCGCGGATCGGTGGTGGCCATGGTCACCACGACGCCGAGGCCGGGCCGGACGAAGGGGCAGCGCGTGCCGACGGCCATGGGCCGCGTCGATATCGCCACGCCGAACTTTCCCGTCTCCGCGCAGCGCGCCGAAATCGCGAACGTCGAGAACTCTTCGCCCAATGGCCCCAACATTGCTTCTCCTGTTCGTGCCTTGCTCCAAGCCTAAAGCGCCCTATTGTACGACTCAATGTCTAATTGTCCGGTCATTTAGACATTCTGGCTTGTAGAACCCCGAAGGGAGCCTTTCTTCTTCATGGCGCTGCTGGAAATCGAAGACCTCGCCGTCACCTTCGGGCCCGCGGAGAACGCGACCACGGTCGTCGAGGGCGTTGGCTTCACCGTCGATGCTCACGAAACCGTCGCCCTTGTGGGTGAGAGCGGCAGTGGCAAGAGCGTCACGGCCTTGGCCATCATGCGGCTCCTGCAGGAACCGGGCCGGGTGACACGCGGCGCCATCCGCTTCGAGGGCCGCGACCTTGCGCATTTCGGTGAGCGCGAGATGGCCGCGATCCGCGGCAATCGCATCGCCATGATCTTCCAGGAGCCGATGTCCTCGCTCAATCCGTTGCTGTCGATCGGCGCCCACGTCGCCGAGCCGTTGCGGCTCCATCGCGGCCTTTCCCGGCGTGATGCACGGACACGCGCCATCGCGTTGCTCGACCGCGTCGGCATTCCCTCGGCAGCGCGGCGCTACGACGACTATCCGCACCGCATGTCGGGCGGCATGCGCCAGCGCGTGATGATTGCGGCGGCGCTCGCCTGCGATCCTGCGCTGTTGATCGCCGACGAACCGACGACCGCGCTCGACGTGACCATCCAGGCGCAGATCACGGACCTTCTCGCCGACCTGCAAGCCGAATTCGGCATGGGCGTCCTGTTCATCACCCACGATCTCGGTGTCGTCGCCGAGCAGGCCCATCGGGTCGTGGTCATGTATGCAGGCCGGGTGGTCGAGCACGCCGAGACCACGAAGCTGTTCGGCGCGGCGGCGCACCCCTACTCCGCCGCCCTGCTGCGCTGCATGCCGAGCGACGATGACGACGCAGGCGACCGGCTGGCCGTCATCGAGGGCTCGGTGCCCATGCCGGCGACATTGCTCCCCGGCTGCCGCTTCGAGCCGCGCTGCCCGCAGGCCATCGCGGCCTGCCGAGCCGAGGAGCCTCCTCTGCTGTCGCTTGCGCCCGACCATGCCGCCGCCTGCCTCAAGCCGCTGGCGGTCGCACGATGACCGAGCTCCTGGCGGCCCGCGGCCTCACCAAGCATTTTCCCGTCCTGGGCGGACCGCTGGGCATTGCCCAGGTCGGTACGGTGCGCGCGGTCGAGGATGTCGATCTCTCGGTGGCGCGCGGCGAGGTGCTGGGCCTGGTGGGTGAAAGCGGATGCGGCAAGTCGACCTTGGGTCGCCTGCTGATCCGGCTGCTCGAGCCGACGGCAGGCTCGGTGGTCTTCGACGGCAAGAATGTCGCCTCAGCGGAAGGCGCCGAGCTTCAGGCGTTGCGGCGGCGCTTCCAGATGATCTTCCAGGATCCCTACGGATCACTCAATCCGCGGATGCAGGTCCAGGAGATCGTCACCGAACCGCTCCGGCTGGCCGGCGTCTCGCGCAAGGAATGCCGCGAGCGTGCTCCCGCGCTCCTCGCCATGGTCGGGCTCGCTCCCGAGCATGGCACGCGCTACGCACATCAGTTCTCCGGCGGCCAGCGCCAACGCATCGGCATCGCCCGCGCGCTCGCCCTCGATCCGGCCCTGATTGTCTGCGACGAGCCGGTGTCGGCGCTCGACGTCTCCGTCCAGGGCCAGGTCGTCAACCTGCTGCGTGATCTGCAGCGGGACCGCGGCTTGAGCTACGTCTTCGTCTCACACGATCTCAGGATCGTGCGACACATCGCCGATCGCGTCGCCGTCATGTATCTCGGCCGTATCGTCGAGATCGGCGACAAGGAGACGATCTACCGTCATCCGTTGCATCCCTACACAGAGGCGCTTCTAGCCGCCGTTCCGGTTCCTCGCCCGGGCCGCCCGCGCCGCCGCGCCGCCATGCAGGGCGAGATCCCGAGCCCGATGGACCCGCCTTCCGGCTGCGCCTTCCATCCGCGCTGTCCGCTGGCCACCGACCGCTGCCGGATCGAGATGCCGGTCCTGCGTCAAGTCGACGGTCGTAACGTCGCCTGCCATCTGGCAGCCTAAAGCGTCGTAGCTCTAGGTTCGGCGGTGTTCGAGTGCGCGGCGTATCTTGCGTGTGGCTGTCTCGTCGAGAAAGAAGGCCCGTTCGCTGCGATAACTCTCATAGCGTGCAACTTCGATTGCCCCCACCGTCGCGGCCAGTCGATCCGCATCGCTCTTGCGCTCGAAGGCACAATGGATGGCCGGACCGCATTCATCCTCGACCGTGCGGACCGAGTAATGGCCCTGCGGGGGAAAGGTGACGATGAGATCGTGCAGCGCGCGCGCCGTTTCCACGATCGGCTGCCCAACGTCGTCGGCCTGGCCAAGAACCAGGTAAGGACTGATATCCTCCAGAGTGGTGCTGTCGCTCATGCAGGCTCAACGATGGGTGCGCTGCAATAGTTGCGTCTATCTTGTGACTCGAACACCCGGCGCAACCATTTGCAGTGGCGAGCGTTTCTTGGCCACACGAGTTGAACCGCGGATGTACCGGTGAGCTCGTAAAGGCCCGCCCGGCATCTGCCCGAGCGGGTCTTTTCGCGTTGGGCCGGAGACTTTCCTAGTCCTCTCCTCTATGACTGCTCCCCCAAACCGGAGCGTCGCCATGATTGCCCTCTATCGTTACAGCATCATTGCGCTCCTCCTCGTCCCCGCCCTGCCCGCGACCGCTCAGAACACCGCCAGGACGGCGCAGACCTCGTTCTGCACGCCGGGCGAGACGACCGTCTTCTCCTGCCGCACCGGCGCCACGCGGCTCGTGTCCGTCTGCGCCTCGAAGGATGCCGCTCCGGACAAAGGCTACCTGCAATACCGAAGCGGCAAGCCCGATTCGAGCGAGGCGCTCGAACTGGTCCTCCCGGCGTCTCAGGTTCCTCCGCCTCGGGCAGCGACCGGTGAGACCCTGGCCTTCTCCGGCGGCGGCGGCGCCTGGCTGCGCCTCCCGGCAAAGCCGTACGCCTACGTCGTCTATACCGGCATCGGCAAATGGGGGCCGCGCGGCGAGACGCGCGAGAAAGCCGGCATCGCCGTCGAACGCGACGGCAAGCAGATCGCCAATCTGAAGTGCACCGGCAAGCCGGTCAGCCTGCTCGGCCCGGACTGGTTCGAGCAGGCCGGCATCAAGACCGATGACCAGGGCTTCGATCTGCCCGAATGACGACCGACTGATGACGACCCGATTGAAGAAGGATTCCCGATGTCTCGCCCCCTGAAGGCTCTTGCGGCAATTCTCTCGCTTTGCCTGTCCGCGCCAGCCGTTGCGCAGGCGCAAGAGCCATGGCGCACGTATGAAGGGCTGGAGGCGATCGAGATCCCCTTCGCCAACGGCCCCATCTCCCTGCACCATGTGCCGCAGATCTGGCTGGGACTGAACGGCGCGCGGCCGCGCTGGTTCGGCATGGATACGGGCTCGACCGGCATCGTCGTCTCGGCCGAGCACTTCATTCCCGGGCCGAGGGACGTATCGCAAGGGCCGGGACGGCTGGTCTACAACAGCAGCGGCCGGGTCCTGAGCGGCGAGCACTGGCTGACGGACGTCGTGATCCATCGCCACGAGCACACGCCGGTCGCCACGGCCCGCGTGCAGGTGCTGCGCGTCAAGGAGATCACCTGCCTCGAACATGCCCGCGACTGCCGGCCGGAATCCGAACCGCGCAATGTCGGCTTCATGGGCATCGGCTTCGATCGCGGTTCGGCCCAGGCGACCGCCGACAATACGTCACCGAAGAACCCCTTCGTCAGCCTCGTTTCACTGGCCTCCGGTCGGCCGGTGAGTTCGGTGCGCCAAGGCTACGTCATTACCCGCACCGGCGTGCATCTCGGCATGACGCCCAACCTCACCCGTCACATGGCCTTCGTGAAGCTGACGCCCAAGGCGCATCCGTCCGGTGTGCCGGACTGGAACGGCGCGCCCATGACAGTCTCGGTCGACGGGGTCGCGGGTCAGGGCACGATGCTGATGGATACCGGCCTCCCCTACATGTTCCTCTCGCCGCCGCCGGGCACGCGGCTCCGGCGCGGTGAGCGTGCGCCCGAAGGCACGCGCATCGAACTCTTCATGCCGGACCGCCAGCGTCCACAGCCTGCCTTCTACGAATTCAGGGTCGGACGGCGCGGCAACCCGCTCCATCCCGAGCGGGTCGAGGTGGTGCACGACGCGAACGTCTTCGTGAACACCGGCCGCATGTTCCTGGAGGGCTTCGATTACCTCTACGACGCAGCCGGCGGCTATATCGGTTATGGCTGGAACGGCCGGGTAAGCCACGAATATGGCGGCGTGACACCCGGCTCATTCAGCTCCCCCTGAACAAAATATCGAAGTCGATGTCGGGATGGGACGAGGTCGCTCGTCCTTGGGACAGAACGACCTCACTTGGAGCCTGAAATGACTGCCACGCCTGCCAACGCCCCGGAAAACGATCGTGAACTCGTCCTCACCCGCCTGATCGACGCGCCGCGCGAGAAGCTCTATCGCTGCTGGACGGAGCCGGCGCTGATGAAGCAGTGGTTTGCGCCCAAGCCCTACGAAACGCCGGTGGTCGAGACGGATGTGCGGCCCGGTGGCTCCAGCCTGATCGTGATGCGCGGGCCCGACGGCCAGGACATGCCCAATCGCGGCATCTATCTCGAAGTCGTGCCCAACGAACGGTTGGTCTTCACCGATGCCTTCACCGAGGCGTGGCAGCCTTCGGCCAAGCCGTTCATGACCGTCATCCTCACCTTCGAGAAGCAGGGCGACAAGACGCTCTACACCGCCCGCGTCCGCCACTGGACGGTCGAGGACCGCGAGACCCACGAGAAGATGGGCTTCCATGTCGGCTGGGGCATCTGCACCGACCAGCTCGCCGCCCTGGCTGCGACCCTCTGACCACCGATGCAACGCCGGCGTCCTCCAGGGGTTTAGTCAAAAACCCCTGGAGGACCCGATGATCAGGAAGACACTCCTCGCCATTGTCGCCTGCGGCACCATCGCCGGCACGGTTCACGCGCAGTCGGGCGGTGCAGGCGCCAGCAGCGGCGGCATGTCGACCTCGCCGGCGCCGGCCGGTACCTCGCCGACCGTTCCGTCGCCGACGCCCTCGGCTCCTTCACCCAGCACCGCCTCGCCTGTCAGCCCCACGCCGTCATCGCCCGGTGCGCCGAGCGCAGGGCAGCCCGGTGTCGGCTCCGATACGAGCCGTCAGGCACCGCCCGCCGGAACGCGGTGACGGGCGGCGTTATTCGACCGTCATGTTGGCTTCGCGCACGATCGCCTCGTAGCGCTTGCGCTCGGCCACGATGAAGTCGGCGAACTCGGCCGGCGTGCCGGCAACCATGTCGCCGCCTTGGGCAGCGACAACGGACTTGGCGCCTTCCGTCGCGCAGGCCTTCACGGTCTCGTCGGCGATCTTCTTCACCAGCTCCGGCGGCATGCCCTTGGGGCCAAGGAGCCCGTACCAGGCCACCGACTCGTAGCCAGGCACGCCCGCTTCGGCGACCGTCGGCAGCTCGGGATAATACTGGCTGCGCTTGGCCGAGCTGACGGCCAGGGCGCGCATCTTGCCGGTGGTGATCAGCTCCTTCGAGTTGGGCTGCGTGATCATCATGTTGACGTTGCCCGCCATCAGGTCGAGCTGGCCGGGATTGCCGCCCTTGTAGGCGACATGCGTCAGGTTCAGCTTGGCCATGTGGGCAAACAGCGCGCCGGCCAGATGCTGCGAAGAGCCGTTACCGCCCGAGGCATAGGTGAGCGGCGGCGATGCCGTCTTCGCGAGCTGGATCAACTCCGGCAGCGTGTTCGCCTTTACCGACGGATGCACCAGCACAAGCTGCGGGAAGGTCGCAAGCAGGCTGATCGGCGTGAAGTCGTTCACGCCATCGTAGGGCAGCTTCTTGTAGATCAGCGGATTGATGGCATGGCCCATCGCCACAACGGTGAGCGTGTAGCCATCGCCCGGCGCCTTGGCGACGATCTCGCCCGCAACGACGCCGTTGGCGCCGGCGCGGTTGTCGGCCACGACGGGTTGGCCCCAGGCCTGCGCGAAATGCTGGCCGACGGCGCGCGCCATCAGGTCAGTCGTGCCGCCCGCGGCAAACGGAATCACCATCCGGATCTGCTTGTCGGGATAGCTGCCCTGGGCGCGGACGATGGCGGGAGCCACGGCGGGAGCGAATGCGAGGGCGGCGGCGCCCCGCAGGAAGGAAGAGCGCTTCATTGCAGGTAATATCCCGACGGGGTGCCTTTGACGGTGGTGCGCTCGAGGTGGCGGATCTCGCCTTCCTGGTAGTCGCCCAGCGCGATGTGCATGGTGCAGCGATTGTCCCACAGGATGATGTCGTCCTGCTGCCACTGGTGGCGATAGACGAACTGCGGCCGCGTCGCGTGGCGCACGAGATAGTCGATCAGCGGCCGGCTCTCCTCCGGCGTCATGTCGACGAAACACGAGACCTTCTCGCCGATATAGAGCGCCTTGCGGCCGGTCTCGGGATGCACGCGCACCACCGGCTGGGCGATCGGCGGATTGATCTTGCGCTGCTCCTTCTCGCGGTCGGAGTTCGGGTCGTCGACTTTGCGGCTGCCCGTATGGATGCCGTGCAGCCCCTCGGCGATCTTCTTCATGCCGTCCGACAACGTGTCGTAGGCGAGGTACATGTTGGTGAACATCGTGTCGCCGCCGACCGGCGGGATGGTGATGCCGCGCAGCAGCGAACCGAGTGACGGCACCGGCGTGAACGACATGTCGGAATGCCACTGCTGGCCGGTGTATTTGGACGCCGACTGCTTGCCGTCCTTCTCGGGGATGTTCGTCACCAGCAGCAGCTCGGGATAATCGGGGTGCCGGTCGCGCGGCAGCGAGTCGTGATTGTCGAGCTCGCCGAAGCGGCGACTGAAGGCGATATGCTGCTCGCGCGTGATCTTCTGCTTGCGGAACAGCAGGATGCCGCTCTCGAGGAAGGTCCGGTGGATCTGGTCGAACTCGGAGTTGCTGAGCGGCTGGGCCAGATCGACTCCCTGCACCTCGGCGCCGAGGGCATGGGAAAGGGGCCTGATGGAAAGCGGCATGGGGCGGGTCCTCACCGGAAATGAATTTTCCGGAACCTGCGCCCGAGGCGGCTCGGACGTCAAGAAACCCGCCGCGATCTGCGGAACACACGACGCAAACACGCTATACAGGCCGGGAATGAATCAGCCCCTGCACAGAGCGATCGTAGGAACGATCAGGCGCCTGCCGCTTCCCGCCGCCCGCTTCGCGTTCCGCGCCTACAACAAGGCCCTGCGCATGCTGAAACCGGAACATCTCGCCACGACCTACTTCGGCGCGCGGATCCACTGCAACCCGCTCGACCTGATCCAGCGCATGATCCTCCACTTCGGCGTGTGGGAGCCGGACGTGTCGCGGGTCATCGAGCAGAACCTGGCGCCGGGCGACGTGTTCGTCGATATCGGCGCCAACATCGGCTACGACACGCTCCTCGCCGCCTCGCGCGTCGGACCACAAGGCACGGTCATCGCGATCGAAGCCTCGCCACGCACCTTCGCGCTGTTGCAGCGGAACATCGCGGCCAATCCGTTCGCCGCCAACGTCCGCGCGGTCAACGCCGCGGTCTCCGACAGGCCGGACACGCTCGATCTCTACGAAGTCAACGAGGCCAATATCGGCGCGGCGACCACGCTCGCGTCGCGCGGCGGCACGCTGATGGCCTCGGTCGAGGCGCTGCCGCTGGACCATATCCTGGCGCCGCACGAGCTGGCCCTGCTGCGGCTGATCAAGATGGACATCGAGGGCGCCGAGCCGCCGATCCTGCGCCACCTGCTGGGGCAGATCGCCATCTATCCGCCGACGATGGAAATCATCGTCGAGGCCAGTCCCGACGACGACTTCGATGCCTGGCGCGACGTCTTCGACCAGATGCGCGATGCGGGCTTCTCCGCCTGGGCGATCGAGAACGACTACGAACTCGACTGGTACCTGAAGTGGCGCCGGCCGGCGAAGCTGCAGCGCATCGACACCATGCCGACGCGTCAGCAGGACCTGCTGTTCACGCGGCGCCCGCTCTAAACCACGCTCGCCAGCACCGCCTCGCGCAGGACGCGCAGCGGCGGCACCCATTGGTCTTGTTCCCTCCCGGATCACAGCTTTTACCCAACCTCTGCAAGGGAACGCTCGCTACTTTTCGGTCGTTGGATACCGCAGCGAACCAGTTGAAGCAGCGTAGTGTACGGAGTGTGGCCAATGAAACGGGATCGAGATTGGCGGCGTAGGGGCGCCGCCACGTGCACTGCCATCCTTTTCGCATTCATGACACAAGCAGGAGCTCAGGCGCGCGAAAGCGACCAGCAAGCGGCTCTTGCCGCAGCCGCCCCCGGGCCGATCTGCGTAGACAAGGCGGATACACCACCAGCGACCCGCATCGTCGCCTGCACCCTCGCCATCGATGCAAAGAACCTCAAGGGTCGCGAGCTGGCGGCAGCACATCTCAATCGCGGACAGGCCTATCGCGCGGTGGGAGACCAGGCGCGGGCCTCTGCGGATTACAGCACCGCCATTGCCCTGTTCGACGAATCGACGAAGGCGGCGACGCTCAATTCCAGTCAATTCCTGCAGCGGGGCATCGCCCATCATGCAATGGACGATGTCGAGCGTGCGATGTCTGACTATGACGAAGCGATTCGCCTTGATACCGGCAATGCCCTCGCCCATGTCGATCGCGGCATCCTGATTGCGACGCGCAAGGCCGACATGCGCAAGGCGATCGGTGACTTCGATCGCGCCCTGGCGCTCGTTCCCGACAATGTCGACACGCTGATCCTGCGCGGCAACGCCTATACCTCGGTGGGCGAGCATGGCCGTGCCCTGTCCGACCTCGACCGCGCCGCCCAGCTGGCACCCGACAATCCCCGCGCCTTCATGGTACGCGGCCTCGTCAATGCGCGGCTGGGCGACATGCAGCGCGCCTTCACCGATTACAACATGGCGCTGTCCATCGACCCCAAATATGTCGACGCGCTGGTCAATCGCGCGGCGATCTACTCGATGAACGGCAACACGGAAAAGGCGCTCGCCGATCTGGATCAGGCGATCGAGTTGCAGCCCGATCATGCGCTCGCCAACTACAATCGCGGCTACGTCAACTTCGCACGGCAGGACTACGAGAAGGCCATCGCCGACTATACGCGCGCCATCAAGGCCGATGCGCGCATGAGCTGGGCATACAACAATCGCTGCCTCACCCGCATGGTGGTTGGGCAGGATCTCCCTGAGGCACTATCGGACTGCGACGAGGCCCTGAAGCTGCAGCCCGACAACGTCCAGACGCGCGAGACCCGCGGCTTCATCTTCCTGAAGCTCGGCGAGAAGGATATCGCGTTGCGCGAGTACGACGCGGCGCTGCGCAGCGATCCCGATCGTCCGCTCGCCCTCTATGGCCGCGGCCTGGCGCGTGTGGCCAAGGGCGATGTCAAGAACGGCGAGACGGACAAGGCCGCCGCCCGCGCCCTGATGCCCGGCGTCGAGCGTCAGTTCGCCAGCTACGGCGTGAAGTAAGCGTCACGCCCGTCGCCACAGATCAAGCATCGGACCCTGTGCGCCTGCGACGGGATCCATCTCCGGCAAAGGCACCGCCGCCACCGCGCGGCGGGCCGCTACCCCGTCCATCTCTCCCGGCCGCTTCTGATCGAAGCGGCCGTTGCGCGGGTAGGCGCCGACGACGAGCAGGTCGGCACTGGCGTCCAAACGCTGATGCCCCGTCCCGGCCGGCAGTACCACGACGTCACCGGCACGAACCTCGAGCGCACGACCCGAGGCACCACCGAACTGCACAGTAGCTTGGCCGGAGGCGATACCCAGCACTTCATGCGTACCGGTATGGAAATGCAGGAAAGGATAGATGCCGTTTCGCCAGCCGTCTGCCCACCCATGTCTGGCGAATAGGCGTTCGAACCAGGTCGCTGCGTCGCGTCGCTCTTCAGCCGGCACCACGTCGCGGTACACGAGTAGCGGCAGGGCCGGATTGTTCGGCACCTGACCGTCGTGCTCGAAGCGACACACCAGCGGATCGGTCTTTCTCATGCCCGGATTGCACACGCCTGGAGCGTGATTGGCAACCTTCCGGCCCCACGATGGGTTAACTCCGACAGTCCGAGGAGAACGACATGCGCCATCAGGTCCAACCCGCGACCTCCCAGGACGTCGCCTACCTAGCGACGCTGCTGGAGGATTCGCCTGGCTGCATGGACTGGCCGGAAAAAGACCCGAGCGACCGACTGCTGGAGGCTTGCGCCTTCAGCACGCAGATCTGGGCCGCGCGCCGGCTGAGCGACGGTGCGACCAGCGCCCTGTGGGGCGTCACGCCCAGGTTCGACAACCCCGAGATCGGCTATCTGTGGATGCTGACCTCGGCGACATTCGACGAGGACTCGAACGAATTCGCCCTGCTGTGCCGCCTGGTACTGGCCGAGATGCTCGACCAGTTCCCCCGGCTGGAGCAACACATCGACACGCGCAAGGATCGCACGCTCGATCTGCTGCGCGGCCTGGGCTTCACAATCGGCCGGGCCGAACGACAGATCGGCTCGCCGACGATCCTTCATCACGTATGGCTGGAGTCGGAGCAGCTCCGCCATCTATCGTACCATCGAACGGCCTCGATGGTTCATTGAATGGGGTGCTACGAACCCAAAAAAGAAAGCCCCGCTGCCATTTCAGGCGCGGGGCCGGTTGTTCGCCGTCCGGTCACCATTACATCCGTGGCTCACCTCGGCGAACGCCCGGCGATCGCTTGACCACCAAGACCGAATGAATATGGGGGGCGGAATCCGGACTTCAAGAGGCAGACGCACTGCAGATCTCTTTGACATCGTTTTTTGGTTTGCGAACGGATCGCAGGTCTGCCTAACGTACCGACGTTGGGGAGTTCACATGTCACAGAGTCGTCGTTCGTTGCCCGCGCTGGTCCGCTTGCTGCCCTCCGGTGCGCTGGGCCTATCGGCTGGTCTGGCCGCCGCCGATGCGGTGGCCATGCCCGTCGCTGAACCGGAAGGCCAGAAGCCTTCGGTTGCCGAGCGCCTGCAGTCGCTTCGGACGGACGTCTCAGGCGCCCTCGAGCAATATCGCAAGGATGGCGAGCCCTTCGTAGCGGTCGATCCCGAGCAGAAGCTCGCCTGGTGGGGCAATGGCGGTTGGCGCAACGGTGGTTGGCGCAACTGGGGCAACGGCGGCTGGGGCAATGGCTGGCATAACGGCTGGCATAACTGGTGACCATGACCACCACGCCTGAAATCGGCATGGTGGTCGTGCAGCCGACAGCCTTCTGCAATATCGCCTGCACCTACTGTTATCTGCCCGATCGATCGAACAAGCACGTCATTGCCCAATCGACGGTGACGCGGCTGTTCGAGCAGATCTTCGCGTCCGGCTGGTCCTGTCCCGAGATCACCGTGATCTGGCATGCGGGTGAGCCGCTCGTGGTGCCGGTTTCCTTCTATCGCGAGGCCTTCGCGACGATCGAGCGGATGCGGCCGGCCTCGGTCCATGTGAAGCATTCCTTCCAGACCAACGGCACGCTGATCGATGCCGCATGGTGCGATCTCTTCAAGGAATGGAGCGTCGGCGTCGGCGTCAGCCTCGACGGGCCACGCGAGTTGCATGACCTGCACCGCAAGAGCCGCAGCGGCAAGGGCACCTTCGACAAGACCATCGCCGGCATCCGGTCCTTGCGCGAAAACAACGTGGAGTTCCACGTGATCTCGGTGCTGTCACATACCAGCCTCGACCAGCCGGAAGAGCTGCTCGACTTCTACCTGTCCGAAGGCATCGACCAGATCTGCTTCAACGTCGAGGAGTCGGAGGGCGATCACGTTTCGAGCCTCTTTCACGGCCCTGAACTGCGAAAGCGTTACGCTGCTTTCCTGCGTAGTTTCTGGCACCTCGCCCGCCAAAGCGGCCGCGTCCGCTTCGTTCGCGAGATCGACCTCGCTTTGCCGCGCATGTTCCGGCCCGAGGGCGTGCCGACGCGCAACATCCAGACCGAACCGCTGGCGATGCTGAACGTCGACAGCCACGGCAACGTCTCGAGCTTCTCGCCCGAGCTGCTCGGCCTGAAGAACAAGGATTACAGCGACTATCTCCTGGGCAACATCAACTTCCAGTCGCTTCAGGAGATTCGCGATACCTGCCTCGCCTCGCCGCTCTATCGCGACATCACGGCAGGTGTGCAGGCCTGCAGCAGATCCTGTGACTACTTCTCGGTGTGCGGCGGCGGCGCGCCGGTGAACAAACTGTTCGAGAACGGCAGCTTCACCGGCACCGAAACGTCGTACTGCACGCTCACGCAAATGGTCCCGACCGACCTGATCCTGGAGGCCTACGAGCGCCTCGGACGCAGTCCGGCCGCGACGGCCCCGCAGGCCGCCCTTTCCCTTTCGCCCATCCAGAGCGGCGTCGCCGCCGCATAAGAAGTCGAGGACGCCATGAATCGTAAAAAGCTCTTTGCCCTCACCGCGCTGATGGCCGCAGGCTCGATGCTGGGCGCCGCCCAGTTGAGCGCCCAGCAGCAACCGGCACAGGCCACGCCGTCGACGCCCAAGGATGCCGGCCCGACACCGGGCGGCGGCGCCCCAGGGCAGGAAGGCACTCGCCCCTTCCCCGTCATGTTCGTCACCAGCGTCGAGCTCATCCGGTCGACCCGTGACGGCGGCATGGACATCATCCGCGCCCGCGGCCTCGTCACCTCGAACGCCTGGAGCGAGCCGCATCTCCTGCCGATCACCCGCGGCGAAGGCATCGACGGCATGCTCGACCTCATCTTCCAGGCCGGTGCGCCGCAGGACATGGCGCCGCTCGGCCCCTTCATGGTCGTCGAGGCCATCCTGCCGGTCGCCCACGGCCATCCCTACAAGGGCATCCGCGTCCGCTCCGGCTACAACGCCGTCTCGCTGAAGACCCTGCCGGGCGTCACCGAAGTCGCGCCGCCCAAGGAAGACTGCGCCAAGTGCCTCGGCAAGTACTTCCAGGCCAAGGGCGCCGCCGCGCCTGCCGGCCAGGCCGCCGGCAATGTCGTGAAGGAAGAAGACCTGCCCTATCCGCTGCGCATCGTCCGCCCGGCCGACGGCATCCCGAGCTACGACTACGAACCCAACCGCCTGACCCTCGTCCTCTCCGAAGCCGGACAGATCGTCGACGCCGCCTGGGACTGACATTTTCACAGACATTCATCGAAGTTTCGATTGCCACTTTCCGCAGGCCTGTGCAGGTTTGCGGTCCTCTTGAAGGAGATCAAGATGTCACAAGACCGACGTTCGCTTCGTGCCCTGGCGCAACTTCTGCCATCGGGAGCGTTCGGCCTTTCCGTTGGCCTCGCAGCCGCCGATGCGTCGGCTACTGCTACGCCGGCGCCGGAACAGAAGGCCAGCACGTCGGTCGCGGACCGCCTGCAGTCGATCCGCACCGATGTCTCCAGTGCCCTCGAGCAGTACGGCAAGGACGGCGAACCCTTCGTCGCCATCGATCCCGAACAGCAGCTGGCCTGGTGGGGCAATGGCTGGCACCGCGGCTGGGGCTGGGGCGGCTGGCGTAACGGCGGTTGGGGCAACGGCTGGCACAATGGCGGCTGGGGCAATGGTGGATGGGGCAACGGCTGGCATAACGGCTGGCACAACTGGTAAGGCCGCCCGTCCTCACCGACCCGATCACTGTTCAGCCTTCCGCTTTCGAGGACGCCATGACCCGCAAGAAGCTTTTCGCCCTCACCGCGCTGGTGGCCGCCGGCACGATGCTGGGTGGCCTCACCGCCGGCGCGCAGCAGCAACCGGCACAGGCCACGCCGTCGACGCCCAAGGATGCCGGTCCGACGCCGGGCGGCGGCGCGCCGGGGCCGGAAGGCACACGGCCCTTCCCGGTCATGTTCGTCACCAGCGTCGAGCTCATCCGGTCGACCCGTGACGGCGGTATGGACATCATCCGCGCCCGCGGCCTCGTCACCTCGAACGCCTGGAGCGAGCCGCACCTCCTGCCGATCACCCGCGGCGAAGGCATCGACGGCATGCTCGACCTCATCTTCCAGGCCGGTGCGCCGCAGGACATGGCGCCGCTCGGCCCCTTCATGGTCGTCGAGGCCATCCTGCCGGTCGCCCACGGCCATCCCTACAAGGGCATCCGCGTCCGCTCCGGCTACAACGCCGTCTCGCTGAAGACCCTGCCGGGCGTCACCGAAGTCGCGCCGCCCAAGGAAGACTGCGCCAAGTGCCTCGGCAAGTACTTCCAGGCCAAGGGCGCCGCCGCGCCCGCCGGCCAGGCCGCCGGCAATGTCGTGAAGGAAGAAGACCTGCCCTATCCGCTGCGCATCGTCCGCCCGGCCGACGGCATCCCGAGCTACGACTACGAACCCAACCGCCTGACCCTCGTCCTCTCCGAAGCCGGACAGATCGTCGACGCCGCCTGGGACTGAAGACCATAACGAACAGATTGCGCGTCGAGCGATAGCCCGGCGCGCATCCTGCAATCCCGATACCGAGAAGACGCGCCACAAATGCCTTTCAAGTACAGGCCTCTCGCCGCTTGCCTTGCGAGCGCGAGCGCCATGTCGTTCGCGACAAATCCGGCTACCGCCCAAACCTGGAACTACTATAGCGGCAGCAACACCACCATCGAGGTGGGTTACGCCGACGGCGCGATGGGCCGCGACAATCCGGCCCGGGTCAACCTGGGCTTCCTGGGGAGTACCGGTACGCCCACCGCCGCAATCATGGATACCGGCTCGACCGGCATCGTCGTCGGAAGGAACCACTTCCAGCCAGGCCCCAACGATGTTCCCCTCGGTCCCGGCACCCAAACGTATGGCAGCAGCGGCGATTCCTACTCCGGCACCTACTACAACACCACCGTCCAGATCTACGACAAGACCGGCACGACCGTCGTCGCCACCTCGACCGTCAGGGTCCTCCTGACCGACAAGGATCCGAACTTCATCTACATGGGTGTAGGCTTCGATCGAGACAGCGGCTCAAAGTCCGACCTTGTGAAAGTCCCGGTTTCGGCCAATCCGTTTCTCAATCTCGTCGGAGCGGACGGCAAGCCTCTCGCCGATGTCCGCAAGGGCTACATCATCAAGGACGACAAGGTCATCCTCGGCATCCCGAACTCCGTGAATTCGCAATATACCTTCGTCAAGCTGGAGCAGAATTCCACCGATTGGAATACCACCAGCATGAGCGTCAAGGTGACGGACAAGACGGGGACCAGCACGGCCACCGGCTCGGGCACCATCCTCCAGGATACCGGCATCAACTACATGTTCATCTCGCCGCCAAGCGGCAGCTGCCTGGAGAGGGGCGGCAGCTGCCGGGAGGACGAGACGAAGGTCGCGAGAGCCACTGAAGGAACCCAGTTCGAGATCTGGCTGCCGGGACAGACGGGCTCCAAAGCCAACTACATCTTCAAGGTCACCGACGGCACGTCCGACAACAAGCTCACGCCCGAGCGGGTCGAGATCATCAAGGATCCCGGCGTCTTCGTGAACACCGGCCGCGAGTTCTTCACCGGCTTCGACTATCTCTACGACTACACCAACGGCTTCGTCGGGTACCGCTGGAACGGCAACCTCGACAGCGCCTATGGCGGCTCGACGGCGGGCGTCGCCCTGATCGGTCCGGTCAATCTCCAGGACGGCTTCAACTCGAGCCTGCCCACCTTCCTGATGGGCGCGACGACGCTGATGCAGACCGGCGTGGGCACGATCTCGAGCGAAATCTCCGGCACGGGCGGCCTCACGATCGGCAGCGGTCAAGTCAATCTCACTGGCACCAACACTTACTTCGGCGGTACGACGGTGGCTGCCGGCGCAACGCTCGGTATCGACACGGATACGCGGCTGGGCGACCTGTCGGGCGGCCTCACGCTGGACGGCGGAGTTCTCCTGGCGCTGGGAAACATCACGTCGACGCGTTCGGTAACGCTTGGTCCCGGTGGCGGCACCTTCAACACCAACGGCAACGACATCACGCTGGGCACGCCCGTATCCGGCGTGGGCGGTCTGACCAAGAAGGGCCTCGGCGTGCTGTTGCTGCGGGGCGCGCAGACCTATACCGGCGGCACGGTCGTGAACGAGGGCATCCTGCGCCTCGACACGGGCGCGTCGCTGGCGCCGACGGGCGGCCTGACGGTGAACACCGGCGGTACGTTCGACCTGAACGGCAACAATCTCACGGTCGCCGCCCTCTCGGGCACCGGCGGCGAGATTTCGCTGGGCGCCAGCACGCTGACCGTGGACGGTCCCTACAATTCGGCCGTCGCCTCCGCCCTCACCGGCACTGGCGGATTGACCAAGGACGGCCCCGGGGTCCTGTCGCTCATGGGCCTCAACACCTATACCGGTCCGACCTCGATCCTGGGCGGCCTGCTCGCGGTCAATGGCAGCATCACCAGCGACGTCACGGTCGGCAACGGCGGCGCGCTCGGCGGTACCGGCACAATCACAGGCTCGGTGACGAATGCCGGCATGCTGTCGCCCGGCAACTCGATCGGCACCCTGAACGTGGCCGGCAGCTACGCCCAGACGTCGGGCAGTTCCTACCTGGTCGAGGCCAACGCCCAGGGCCAGGCGGACCGTCTCAACGTGAGCGGCGCGCCAGGCACCGCCACCATTGCCGCCGGCACGAGCGTCTTCGTGGCGCCGTCAGCCAGCAGCCCTTATGCCCCCAGGACCACGTACACGATCCTGAACGCCACCGGCGGCGTCACCGGCGCCTATTCGTCGGTGAGCAGCAGCCTTCCCTTCCTGCTGCCGAGCCTGAGTTACGACGCCAACAACGTCTATCTCACGCTCCAGATCGGCGGCTTCGGCCGCCAGGCGCAGACGGTCAACCAGGCCGCCGTCGGCGCCGCGCTCGACGCCGGTGCGCTGGGCGCGACCGGCGACTTCGCGACCGTGCTGGGCGCCTTCTCGACGCTCACCGCCCAGCAGGGCGTTGCCGCCATGAACTCGATCAGCGGCCAGAATTACTCCGGCTTCTCCTCGGCCGGCATCGCGACGACACAGATCTTCATGACCAACTTCGCCAACACGGTGGGCGGCACCTCGGGTGGCTCCAACCGCGTGGCGCTGGCCGAGGCATGCGATGTCGCGTGCGACACCACCAGTCCCGGCCTGTGGGGCGCCTGGGGCGGGGCGATCGGCGGCTTCGGCGTCGTTGGCGGAACCGCCAATGCCGGCACGCTCACCTACAATCTCGGCGGCTTCGCCGCGGGTATCGACCGCAAGGTGACACCGGACCTGCTGGTCGGCGTGACGGCCGGTTTCACGAGCGGCAGCCAATGGGTCGGCGGCTTCTCCGGCCGCGGCACGTCGGACACCTTCCAGGCCGGCCTCTATGCCAGCTACGCCAAGGGCCCTGTCTATGTCGACGGGCTCGCGGCCTATGCCTATTCCGACAACCGCATGACGCGCCAGATCGCGATTCCCGGCGTGACGCGCACGGCCAACGGCTGGACGGGCGCCAACCTGTTCTTCGGCCAGGTCGAGACGGGTTATCGCTTCGACATCGGCGGGCGCGCCGCCGCCTACGTAACGCCTTTCGCGCGCCTGCAGGGCGCGACGGCGACCCAGGCCGCCTTCACCGAGAACGGTGCGGGTTCGCTCAACCTGTCCGTCGCCTCGCAAACCACCAACTCGCTGCGCAGCGTGCTCGGCGCCCAGCTCGGCAGTGCGATGGACCTCGGCTGGCGCGAGCGACTGGCGGTTCAGTTCAAGCTGGGCTGGGGCCACGAATATGCCGATACCGGCCGGCCGGTCACCGCCTCGTTCGTCGGCGCGCCGGCCCTGCCCTTCACCACCTACGGTGCCGCGCCGCAGCGCGACAGCGTCGTGCTGGGCCTGTCGGCGAACACCGCCATCGCCGACGCGACCTCGGTCTACTTCCGCTACGAGGGCGACATCTCCAGCCAGGATTCGAACCACGCGCTCACGGCCGGCTTCCGCATGACGTGGTAGGGTCGCGCGAAGCGCGGCTCTACAGCGGCGCCAGGGCGTGGCGCAACGGGCCGCTCGAGACCTGCATGAGCCCGTCGAACGGCTGGCCCAGTTCGAGGATGAGATAGATCGCGCTGGCCGCCGAGAGCGCGCAGAAGAAGAGCACGCTCAACATCGTGCCGTTGGCGTCCGCCGACAGGGCGAACGTCCCGAAGATGAAGCAGAGCCACAGCACCAACACGACGACGAACGGCTTGGAGAGGGAGTTGGACGGCTGCGCGTAAAGCGCGAGCTGGATCTGGCCCAGCGAATTGCTCACCACCTCAGCCCTCGCCTGCAGGGAGCTCTGAATTGGATCTTGCGGCGCCAACAGGCGCAGCTTTGCGATGACCCGGGCTTCCACGGCCGAAACCTGCGCAGTTTTCTGCCGGACACCGGCATCCTCGCGCCAGATCGCGTCCACGATGGCCCGGACATCCTGGCGTAGTGCCTGCCGCAGTTCGATGCCCTCGGAGCCGTAATCCTTCAGCAGGCGATCGAGTTCGATGACGCTGGCGGTGAGCTGGCCAACCTGGCTGTTGGTGGCTTCGTAGGAGGCGCGTGTCGCGGCGAACAGCAGAGCCGTCACCAGGGCGGCCATCGTGGCAACCAGCGCCGTCGACATCTTGATGACGTCCTTCGAATCCCCGATGAGATGCTTTTCCGGAAGCTTGTGGCGCAGGAAGATGCCGCACGCGATGCTGATCAGGATCAAACCGAAGGCGCAGAGGGCAATACCGACGGAACTCAACTCTTCCCCCTCGTACGGGCCCGGCACGTAGCATTATTATGGGCGCAGCGAGCATGCCGAGGACATCTTACCAAACCGTTACGGCGGACTACTTTGCCCACCGCGGGCTGCGCCGTTACGCCGGCGTCTTCTCGCTCTGGGCACTGGGCGTCGGTGCGGTCATCTCGGGCCACTATTCCGGCTGGAACCTCGGCCTGCTGGCCGGCGGCTGGGGTGGCTATGCGCTGGCCGCCTGCATCATCGCGGTCATGTATCTCGGCCTGGTCTTCTGCATCGCCGAGATGGCGGCTGCCCTCCCCCATACCGGCGGCGCCTATTCGTTCGCGCGCGCCTCGATGGGCCCGTGGGGCGGCTTCGTCACCGGCCTCTGCGAAAACGTCGAGTATGTCCTGACGCCGGCGGTCATCGTCTCGTTCCTCGCGACCTACCTGTCGGCGGTGTTCGAGACGCCAACCACCTGGCTGCCGGCCTATTGGGTGGCGGGCTACGCCGTGTTCCTTTCGCTGAACGTCCGCGGCGTCGAGCTCTCCTTCAAGGTCACCGTGGTCGTCACCCTGGCTTCGCTCGCCTGCCTTGCGGTGTTCTGGATCTCGGCGCTGCCCATCGCCGAATTCGGTCGCCATGCGCTCAACATCGGTGCCGGCCCGGACGGCAGGCCGGTCGAGCTACGCCAAGGCAACGGCCCGCTCCTGCCCTTCGGGCTGCAGGGCGCGCTCGCCGCCCTTCCCTTCGCGGTCTGGCTGTTCCTTGCGATCGAGCAGCTCCCGTTGGCCGCCGAGGAATCGATGGAGCCGTCACGCGACATACCGCGTGGCATCGTCGCCGGCCTGCTCACGCTCTTCATCTCGGCGGCACTCACCGTCTGGCTCAACCCGTCGATCGCGCCCGGCAGCTTCCAGCTCGCAAGCTCGGGCGAGCCGCTGCTCGACGGTTTCCGTGCGACTTTCGGTGGCGGGCTGGCCAAGCTGCTGGCACTGGTCGCGTGCATCGGCCTGGTCGCGAGCTTCCACACGATCCTCTTTGCCAAGGGCCGGCAGATCTATTCGCTGTCGCGCGCCGGCTATTTCCCGCGCTTCCTGTCGATCACCCATCCCCGCCACAAGACGCCCCATGTTGCGCTGCTCGTCGGATCGGCCGTCGCGCTCGCGATCATGTTCGTGCTGTGGTTCGGCATGGGTGCCGAGAAGGGTGCGGCGGTGATCCAGGGCATGTTGCTCAACATGGCCGTGGCGGGTGCGATGCTCTCCTACCTGCTGCAGGCGGTGAGCTTCCTGGTGCTGCGCGCGCGGCTGCCGGGCCTGGCCCGTCCCTATCGCTCGCCGATGGGCCTGACCGGCGCGGTGGTCACCATCGTCATCGCCTCAGTGACGCTGGTCTATCAGCTGCTGGATCCGGTGTTCGTGTCGGGCGTGCTGGGCGTCGGTGCATGGTTCGCCCTGGGAATCGCCTGGTTCGCAGTGGCGGGCCGGCAGCGGCTCGTCCTGTCGCCCGAGGAGGCCTTTGCCCTCGAGGCCAGCAGGTCAGTTGCCGACTGAAACGGCTGCCGGCTTCGCCTCGGACTCGCGTTCGGCGAGGCTGGCGGCGACCTGCTTGCGGAAGCGGTCGAAGTCGGGGCCGCGCAGCTGGGCGCGCTTCAGCTCGGGATGGGTGATCGGATTGACCGGCTTGCCGTCGACCTGAAGCTCGAAATGAAGATGTGCGCCGGTCGAGCGGCCGGTGCTGCCGACGAAGCCGATCACGTCGCCGCGCGACACCGTCTGGCCGGCCTGCAGGCCAGGCGCGAAGGCCGAGAGATGGCCATAGACCGACGCCAGCTTGCCGCCATGCTCGATGCGGATCCAGTTGCCGTAGCGTCCGTTCGGCGCCGCGCCGACGACGAGGCCGTCGGCCGCCGCCACGACCGGGGTGCCGGCCGGCGCCACCAGGTCGACGCCCTCATGCATGAACAGCGATCGCGACGACAGGGGCCGGGCCGCCAGCGCATAGGCCGGCGGCGCCCGGAAGGCACCATAGGCGGAGCCGCCGTAGGAGGAAGCACCTGGCGACGCGGCGAACCCGGCGCTGAGACCGGCCCGTGGCATGGCGGTGGCGCCGCCCGTCGGCAGGCCGGGCGGCAGGCCCGGCACCCGTTGCGGACCACCGGCGCCTTGCGGCCTGCCGCCGTAAGCCGGCGGCGGCTGGTCGAACGGATCGGCGCGCAGGCCGAAGCCCGACGAGATCGAGATCGTCTCGAGCGGCAGCCGGAACGAGGGCGGCATCGCGGCCTGGCCGCTCGCCATCCAGAAGCGCTCGTTGTTGTCGCGCGTGCGGAAGCGATGGATCGCCATCACCCCCTTGGGCGTCCGCAACTCCATCCACAGGATGCGGCCGACATCGAGCGGCGCGCCCGCCTGGGTGAAGGTCTGCTCGTAGCGGACGTAGAACTTGTCGCCGTCGCGCATCTCCTTCTTGAGGTCGACGGACATCGTCAGCGCTTGCATCGCTTCGAGCATGGCCGGCGCCGGAACGCCTGCAGCCACAGCGGACGCTTCGAAGGAGCCACCGGAGATGACGCCCGAGACACCCAGCCGGCGTTCGAACGGGAGGTAGGCCTGGAGCCGCTCGTCATCCAGCCCGTCGCCCAGCATGGCGTCTGCGACGGTGCGGCCTCTGGCCAACACGGCCTCGGAGACCGGCCCGTCCGCGACCGGTGGTGGGTTGTTGCCTGCGATCTCGATCAGCGGCTGAGGCGGCGTGATCTCGATGGCGACGCTCCGCTGGAGGAGCCCGTCCACCGACGCAAGCTCGACGAAATGGAGATGGTCGCGCAGACCGGCCACGGCCGAGGGCTGGTCGTAGAGCGGCGGCAATTCCGCGCCCAGCACCCGCAACTCGACGGTGCGGCCGGCGTCCCTGGTATGCGCCTGCTCGACCCACGGCAGTTCGCGCGCGATGCCCTGGGACATCCCGCCGAAAAGCAATGAGACGGCAAAAGCCGCAGCGACCGAGGGTCGGTTCATCCAGTCCTTCTTATAGGGCCGACGCCGGGGCATCGCTCGTGACCGCCGCGTGGTGCCGGACCTTACCGCACCTGTGTGACGGGTTTCCATGCCCGGACGCGCTTTTCCGCCTCGGCGATTTGCGCAGGGTTCATGCGAGCGGCCAGGGTCGCGAGGTCTTTTCTGGCCTGATCGAGGCGGTCCTGATTTTTGGAGGTATAGCGGTCGATGGCGAGTTTTATCCACTTATAGGCCTCGATATCGTTGCGTGGTGGGACTCCCTCGCCGAAGCCCAGCATGAAACCGATATTGTTCTGCGCCCGCGCATAATCCTGATTGGCTGCCGCCAGATAGAGCCGCGCGGCCTCGTTGAGATTGCGGGGTACTCCGTCTCCGCTCCAGTACATGGCGCCGAGCAGCGTCTGCGCCTCGGCGTTCCCTTTGGCGGCCCAGACCTTCCAGATACGCACGGCGGTCGCCATGTCCTTGCGCTCATAAGCGCCCGCCGCTTGGCGCATCTGCTCCTCGAGGGATTGCGCCGATGCCGGTGCGGCCATTGCCGCGACGAGGAGCACAAGCAGTGCCGACAGGACCGATTTCATGCGGCCATGATATGACTTCAAGTCAGCCGTGCTGCAAGCAACGGCGCGAGCGAATGGAACGTTAGGCGTGCAGGTTCAAGTCGACGCAGGTTCCCCATGGCCACCACAGTCAACACGCCTGAAATCCCCGCGCAGGAGCTGCGCGAGCACCAGGAAACCTTTCACAGCTTCAGCAAGCTCGTCCTCTTCGCCGTCCTGCACATCATGCTCGTCCTCGCGTGCATGGCGCTGGCTTTCCTGGGCCACATCCCGCTGCTGGCACTCCTCCTGGGCCTCGGTGGCACGCTGGCCCTGCTGGTTGGCTTCGCCATCACATCTTAGCTAGCTGGCGCGCAACGGCACGGGCCGCGGCGCAATCGAAGGATCGTCGCAGCGCGATCCATAGACGTGCGTCCAGGACCGCGTGAACTCCGCGCCCAGCAGGAAAATCAGCGTCGAATAGAAGATCCAGAGCAGCAGCACGATCAGCGCGCCGGCCGCGCCGAAGCTCGAAGCCACATCGGTCTGACCGATATAGAGCGCGATCATGTACTTGCCGCCCTCGAACAGGCCGGTGGCCATGAGCGCGCCGATGGCGACGTCGCGCCAGCGGATCGGCGTGTCGGGCAGCACCTTGTACATGACGGCGAACATGCCGGAGATGAGGACGGCCGAGATCACGAAATCGGCCACCTGGACCGCGACCTCGGCAACGGGAAAACTGTACTTGAGGAACTTTCCCAGTGCCGTCAGCGCCGCGCTGAGCGCCAGGGAGACCATCAGCACGAAGCCCAGCGTGATCACCAGGCCAAAGCTTGCGAGGCGCGCCCGCACCAGGCGAGACATGGTCGAACGGCGCGACTTGGCCTTCCAGATCGCGTTCAAGGCCGACTGGACCTCGCCGAACACGCCGCTGGCGGCGAGGAATATCGTGACGAAGCCGATCAGGGTTGCGACCAGCCCGGTCATGCGGTCGCTGGCGCTGCGGATCATGGCCTGCATCGCCTCGGCCGTGTCGCGGCCCATCAGGCCGCTCAGCTGGTCGACGATGGCGCCCTGCGCGGCATCCTGGCCGAAGACAAGACCGGCGATCGCGATGACCAACAACAGGGTCGGCGCCAGCGAGAACAGCGTGAAATAGGCAATGGATGCGCCGCGGCTGAAGGCATCGTCGTCGATGAAGCCTTCGACGGTCTCGGTCAGGAGCCGCCTGACGCGGCCGAAGGGAGTGAGGGCGTCCACGGGCGGAAAACGCAGGGGGGCGGAAATCGCTCCCATATCCGGACGTGGTTATGACATGTTTTACGCCTAGCCCTCCGAGGTGGAAGGCTTTCCTGGATCTCGACATGACCCGCATTGACCGTCGCCTGGTGCTCACCGCTGCCCTGGCCCTGCTCACTCCCCTGCCCGCCGGCGCGCAGCCCGCCCCCGATGCTCCCCAAAAGGTCGAGATCCTGCTCGACTGGAAGGCGCTGCCGACCTACGCCGGCTTCTATCTGGCGCGCGAAATGGGCGCCTTCGAGCGACGCGGCCTCGAAGTCACCTTCGCCGAAACGCAGGGTGCCATTTCGTCGGCGGAGATGATCGGCTCGGCCAAGCAATACTGGATCGGTTCGTCGAGCGGCATCGCCACCGCCATCGGCCGCTCCAAGGGCCTGCCGATCAAGAGCCTGGCCGTCTACTACGCCAAGACGCCGACCGTGATCTACACGCGTGGCGAGGACCGCATCGCCCATCCGCGCGATCTCTACGGCAAGACGCTGGGCCTGGTGCCGGGCAGCATCACCAACGAGGAGTTCCGTGCCCTGATCGCGGCCAACAAGCTCGATCGATCGAAGATCAAGGAGATGACGGTCGCCTGGAACGCCTATGACCTGGTCGACAAGAAGGTCGATGCGCTGATCGACTACGATGAGATGTCGCCGTCCGAGCTGATCGCCGAGGGCCGCCGCATCACCATGATCCGGCTGAGCGACTTCGGCGTGAAGGCCTATAGCCTGAACCTGATCGTCAACGATGCCGCCTGGGCCGATCCGGACAAGCGCGAGATCGCCCGGAAGATCGAGGACGCGGTACAGGAGGGCTACAACATGGTGCGCGAACGGCCGGCCGACGCCGCCCTTCACTTCTCCCGCCTCTTCCCCCGGCTGGCGCCGCGCTACGTCGACCGCAGCATGGCGACGGTGTCCCAGCAGCTCTCGGGGCCGCCCACCGGCCAGCAGACGCGCGCCGGCTGGGAGGCGACGATCAGCACGCTGGAGACGCTCGGCCTGCTCGCCAAGCCTGTCACTGTCGAGGATGTGGCGATCCTGAACTGAGTCAGGACGCTGGATTGGAGCGCGCCACTCCAGTGGCGCTCAAGCTTCGTCAACGGAAAAGATATGAGCGCAACTGGAGTTGCGCGCTCCCTTGATCAGATCGCCGGCCGCATCTGCGGTCTGGCATGCAGGCGGTTGGCGCCGGCGATGACCACCGTCGTGATCGCCACCATCGTGAGGCTGAGCACCGCGATGGCGCCGACGTCGCCGCTTTCCTTCAGGTCGAAGATCAGCACCGACAGGACCTTGGTCTCCGAGGTGAACAGGATCACGGCTGCCGAGAGTTCGCGGATCGTCGCCACGAAGATGAAACACCAGGTGGCAATCACGGCCGAGCGCAGCAGCGGCGCGGTGATGTCGGCCAGGGTGCGCAGGCGCGTGGCGCCCAGCATGCGGCCCGCCTCCTCCAGCTCCGGATGCACGGCATGGAAGGCCGAGCCGAGCTGTTGATACGCCGCCGGCAGCTCGATGGTCACGAAGGCGATCAGCAGGATCCAGAGCGTGCCGTAGAGGGCGAGCGGCGGGCGCGTATAGGCGAGGAACAGGCCGACGCCCAGCACGATGCCCGGGATGGCGAGCGGCGCGGTGGCGAGGAAGCCCAGCACGCGATAGCCGCGCACCGCCTTGCGCGCCACGATATAGGCGATCAGCAGCGCCAGCAGCGCACCCAGCGTGGCCGTAGAGGTGGCCAGCAGGAAGGTGTTCTTCAGTGCCGGCATCGTCGAACTGAGTTCGAGGAAGGTGAACTTCACATTATGCAGCGTGATCGTCTCCGGACCGACGATGCGCGAGGCGACCCGCGAAAAGGCCGAGTTGAACAGCGCCGCGTAAGGCAGGAACAGCGGCATGGCGAGGACGAACAGCGCCAGCGCCACGGCCGGGAGGCGCAGCCAACCCAGCCGGATCTGCCGCGGCGCGCCGTACTTGCCGCCCAGCACCGCATAGCCGCGCCGGCCGAGCGCCATCGCCTGCGCGCGCAGCAGCAGCACCGTCAGCACCAGCAGCGGCACCGAGGCCGCCGCCGCCAGCTCGGGCTTGGGCGGAAACTGGAACAGGCTCCAGATGCGAGTGGTGAGCGTGTGAAAGCCCGCGGGAATGGCCAGGATCGCCGGCGAGCCGAACAGGTTCAGCGCCTGCAGGAAAGCGACCAGCGCGCCGGCCAGCAACACCGGCAGCGCTAGCGGCACCGTGATCAGCCGCGCGGTCTGCCAGGTCTTGGCACCCAGCATCGAGGAGGCGTCTTCCAGCTCACCGGGCATGCGGTCGAGCGCGTTGGCGACCAGGATGAAGACGTAGGGGAACGTGTAGCAGGAGATGACGAAGATCAGGCCTGTAAGACTGTAGATGTCGAACAGCGCCTCGTCGGACGGCATGCCGGTCATGATCCGCCAGAGCTGATTCAGCAGGCCCGAATTGGGTGCCGCCAGCATCTCCCAGGCGATGGCGCCGACGAAGGGTGGCGTCACCAGCGAGGCCATCACCAGGGTGCGGATCGTGCGGGCGAACGGCATGTCGGTGCGTGCCACCAGCCAGCCCAGCGGCGCCGCCACGAGGCAGCAGATCGCGCTCACCGAGCAGGCAATGATCAAGGTCGTGATCAGCGGATCGACGAAGGTGGGATCGGTGAACAGCGCCACGAAGTTGGCGAGCGTGATCCCGCCGTCCTTGCCGGTCAGGCTCACGACCAGCAGCCAGCCGACCGGCAGCACGATCATCACCGCCAGCAGGGCGGCGACGGCGATGAGGACGGGCCGCGAGAGATCGATGCTGCGCGTCATACCTTGAAGTAACGCTGGTAGCGCGTCTTGATCTCGTCCGCCTGCTTCTCGACCTCGGCCGGCTCCTCGGGCAGCGTCTTGATCGACGCCAGCGCCGGACGGCCTGCCTTGGCCTTCACCAGCTTGTTGGCGGGATACTGGCCGCTCACGTTGACGATGAATTCCTGCCCCTCGGGCGACATGATCCAGCCGACCAGCAGGCGCGCGGCGTTGGGATTGGGCGAGGCCTTGAAGATCGCCATCGGATTGGAAACCTGCGGCGTGCCCTCGACCGCATGCACGACCTCGATCGGCGAGCCGCGCTCCTTGGCCATCCAGAAGAGATAGTCGCTGCCGTCGACGGCGATGGCGCGCTCCCCTGCCTCGATGCGCTTGGGCGGTTCGGTCGCCGACTGGACCTGCAGCACCTTCTGCTTGGAGAGCTTCTCGAAATACTCCCAGCCCAGCGCCTTCGCGAGCTGCTGGGTCGCCGTCATGATCGTGCCGGAATAGCCGGGATGGCCCTTCACCAGCTTGCCCGTGTATTTCGGGTCGAGCAGCTCGACGAAGCCCTTGGGCGCGTCCTCGGGTTTCACCATCTTCGTGTTGTAGGCGATGGCCGAGAGATGCGTGCGCTGGTTGACGAAGGCGGCGTCGGCGTCGCGCTGGTCGGCCGGCAGGTTCTCCGCCATGTCGGGTGTCAGGAACGGCTCGAGCCAGCCCTGCCGCTTCCACACGATAAAGTGCGCCGCGTCGGAGCTGTTGGCGACATCGACCCGGCGGATGTTGCTGCCGACTTCCTGGCCGATGCGGTTGAACAGTCGCTCCGCGCCGGTGCGCTCGACCGCGACCTTGATGCCGGGATACTTGGCCTCAAAGGCCTTTGCCATCGGCTCGGCGACCGAGAGGTCCATCGCCGTGTAATAGGTGACCTTGCCTTCCTTCTTGGCGGCCTCAAGCAGCTCCGGTGTGATGGCCGTGGTCGGCGGCGCTGCGGACAGGACCCGCGCACCCAGCGGCGCGAGGATGGTGGAAGCCGCGGCGGCGGCGACGAATTGACGACGGCGCATGGACTACACCTTGAAGTATTTGACGTACTGGGCCTTGATCGCATCGGCCTGGTCGGCAACGACACTCGCCTCTTCCTTCAGTGTCTTGATGTCACCGAATTTCTTCATGTCGGCGCGGTCCACGGCCTGCGGATGCGCCGAGCGCAGCGCGCCGACATCGATGTTGAGCTGCTGCGCCTCGCGCGTCATCGACCAGGCCTGGAACAGCCGCGCGGCGTTGGGATTGGGCGCATTGGCCATGATGGCGGACGGTCCCGTGATCAACGGCGTGCCCTCGCTGGCATAGACCAGCTCGACCGGCTCGCCCCGCGTCTTCAGGTCCTCGACGACGTACTCGCCGCCATCGGCCATGATCGCGCGCTCGCCTTGCGCGATCTTCTTCGGCGGCTCGGTCGCCGACTGGACCTGCATGACCTTCTGCTTGGCGAGCTTCTCGAACCACGGCCAGCCGAGGTCGCGGCTAAGCTGCTGCGTCGCCGTCATGATGGTGCCGCTGTAGCCCGGATGTGCCTTGACGATCTTGCCCATCCACTTGGGATCGAGCAGGTCGGCATAGGATTTCGGCGCATCCTCGGCCTTCACCAGCTTGGTGTTGTAGGCGATCGGCGAAAGCGTGATGCGCCACGAGGCGTACATGCCGTCGGGGTCCTTGTGGACGGCGGGAAAGAACTGCGCCACGTCCTCCGGCACGAACGGCGCCAGCATCTTGGCGCGCTTCCACACGATGAAGTGCGCGGCGTCGGTGCTGTTCACCACATCGCAATTATAGATCTTGTTCTGGAACTCCTGGCCGATGCGCTGGAAGTTGCGCTCCGCGCCTGAGCGTTCGACCTTCATTGTGATGCCGGGATACTTGGCCTCGAAAGCCTTGGCGACCTTCTCGCCCAGGGTCAGGTCGACCGAGGTGTACCAGGAGAACTTGCCTTCCTTCTTGGCCGCGTCGATCAGGGCCGGCGTGATCTTGGTCGGCTCCGGCGGCGCGGCGCGCACTGGGGTGATGAAGGAGCTTGCAGCCATCGCCGTCGAGGCGGCGAGCACATGGCGTCGCGTCAGCTTAACTGTCATGGGATCATTCCTCCGCCAGGGCCCGGCACTGTTCCGCCGGCAGGTGCAGCCAGACCGCCTGACCGGGCGCGATGTTGCGTCCGGGCGGCGCGGTAACACGCAGCTCCGTTTTGTCGTCGAGGGCAACCGTGTAATCACGCGTCGAGCCCAGGAAGACCTGCCGCATCACCATGCCGTGCAGATGATTCTCGGTCCCCGACGGTGGCGATTCGAGGGCGATGCCGATTTCGTGCTGGCGCACCGAGACGGCGACCGAACGACCGGCGACCAACGGCCGCCCGGTCGTGCGCAGGACGCCGCCGGCAACCGAAACGCGGGCATCGTCGAGAGCCGTGGCCATGAGCACGTTCGAACCGCCAATGAAGCGCGCGACGAACTCGGAGCGCGGGCGCGCATAGATCTCTTCCGGCGGACCGAGCTGCTCGACCCTGCCCTTGTTCATCACCGCGATCAGGTCGGCGGTCGTCATCGCCTCGGCCTGGTCGTGGGTCACATAGACCGTGGTGTAGCGGTACTGATCGTGCAGCCGGCGGATCTCGAAGCGCATCTCCTCGCGCAGGTTGGCGTCGAGGTTGGAGAGCGGCTCGTCGAGCAGCAGCGTCTCGGGCTCCACCACCAGCGCGCGCGCCAGCGAGACGCGCTGCTGCTGGCCGCCCGAAAGTTCGCCGGGATAACGCTCGGCCAGCGCCTCGAGATGCGCGGTCGAGAGGATGGCCTTCAGCTTGGCATCGATCGTGGCCCGGTCGAGCTTCCGGATCTTGAGCCCGTAGGCCACGTTCTCGGCCACGGTCATGTGCGGCCAGAGTGCGTAGCTCTGGAAGATCATCGACATCTTGCGGCCTTCGGGAGGCACCGTGCGAGAAGGCGAGGACAGGACTTTGCCGCCCACCTCGATTTCGCCTGCCGAAGGCTCGATGAAGCCCGCGATCAACCGCAGGGTTGTGGTCTTTCCACAACCCGACGGGCCCAGCAGGCAGACGAGCTGGCCATGCTCCACGCGCAGGGACACGTCGTCGACGGCGACGGCACTGCCATAGTGCTTGGAAAGGCCCTTCAGTTCGACTGAGGCCACGATTCCTCCCTGTTGAGTCCCACCTTATTCAAATCGATCGGCGCAGGCTATATTCACCGCCTCATTGGAAGGAATGCCGGCATGCAGGAACAGAAAATCATCGGCCGCCGCGAGGGCGCCGTGGGCCACGTCGTCTTCAACAACCCGGCCAAGCTCAACGCAGTCTCGCTCGACATGTGGGAAGGCTTCGTCAACATCCTGAAGGACTTCGCCCAGGATCCGGAGATCCGCTGCCTCGTCGTCAGCGGCTCCGGTGGCAAGGCCTTCGTCTCGGGCGCCGACATCTCGAAGTTCGAGAGCGAACGCGCCAACGCCGAGGCACAGGTGCGCTACGACGCCATTTCCAAGGAAGGCTACGAGGCGCTCTACGACTTCCCCAAGCCGACCATCGCCAAGATCACCGGCTACTGCATCGGCGGCGGCATGAACCTCGCGGCCTGTTGCGACCTGCGCTACAGCAACGAAGGCGCGCGCTTCGGCGTGCCGGCCGCCAAGCTCGGCCTCGGCTACGGCTTCCTGCGCATCGAGCGCTTCTCGCGCATCGTCGGTCTGCCCCGCGCCATGGAGTTCCTGTTCACCGCCAAGCAGTATTCCTCGAAGGAAGCCTACGACATGGGCCTGGTGCACGGCGTCGCCGCCGACGCCGAGCTCGACGCCATGGTCAACGGCATCACCGGCGCCATCGCGCAGAACGCGCCGCTCACCATTGCGCTGGCCAAGGCCGCGGCGCGCGAGATCGCCAAGCCCGAGTCCAGGCAGGACCACGCCAAGCTCGACAAGATGGCCGAGGCCTGTTTCGACAGCGAGGATTTCAAGGAAGGCCGCCGCGCCTTCATGGAAAAGCGCAAGCCGGTCTTCAAGGGCCGCTAAGGAACAAGAGGAAACACCATGACCGCCCTGCCCCTGTCCCACCTCACCGTACTCGACCTCACGGCGCATCGCGCCGGCCCGACCGCCGTGCGCCAGCTCGCCGACTGGGGCGCGCATGTCATCAAGATCGAGCCGCCACCGCCTCCCTCCGAGGGCGGTAAGAACAACGACTCGATGGGCGGTGCGCGCCACGGCTTCGACTTCCAGAACCTGCACCGCAACAAGAAGTCGATGACGCTCAACCTCAAGAGCGCCGAAGGCCACGCGATCTTCATGAAGCTCGCAGCCAAGGCCGACGTCATCGTCGAGAACTACCGCTCCGACGTGAAGCATCGCCTCAAGGTCGACTACGACACGGTGGCGAAGATCAACCCGCGCATCATCTACGGCTCGATCGCGGGCTTCGGCCAGAGCGGCCCCGATGCAGCGCGCCCCGGTGTCGACCAGATCGCCCAGGGCATGGGTGGCCTGATGTCAATCACCGGTGAGCCGGGCCGCGGTCCGATGCGGGTCGGTATTCCCATTGCCGACCTCACCTCGGGTCTCCTGCTCGCCCAGGCGATCATGCTGGCCCTGTTCACGCGCGAGCGCACCGGCAAGGGCCAGTGGGTCCACACCTCGCTGATCGAGGCGCAGATCTTCATGCTCGACTTCCAGGCCTCGCGCTGGCTGATGAAGGGCGAGGTGGCCAAGCAGGCCGGCAACGACCATCCGACCAGCATCCCGACCGGCGTGTTCCCCACCAAGGACGGGTACATCAACATTGCGGCCGCCGGCGACAAGATGTGGAAGCGCGCGGCGGAAGCGCTGGGCGCCAAGGCGCTGATCGACCATCCCGAACACGCCACCCCGGCGCTGCGCTCGCAGAACCGCAAGGCGCTGAACGAGCGGCTGGCCGAGGTCACCAAGACCAACACCAGCGCCCACTGGATCGACTCGCTGAACAAGGCGGGCGTCCCCTGCGGCCCGATCAACACGATCGACATGACCTTCGCCGAACCGCAGGTCCAGCACCTCGGCATCGCCCGCGCGGTCAACCATCCCGCGCTGGGCGACATCAAGGTGGTCGGCCAGCCGATCAACCTGTCGGACTATCCGCAGCCCAAGGCCCTCAACCCGACGCCGGATCTCGGCCAGCACACGGACGAAGTGCTGACCGGCCTGGGCTACGACGCGAAGGCCATCGAGGGCCTCAAGTCGGGCGGCGCCGTCTAGTCCGTATCGGTCCTCAGATACGCGAAACGCCTTCTGCGGCTCGCAGCGCCTAATCCTCGATCTGGATGGTGCTGTGAGACAGGCCGTAGGTGTCGCGCATGGCGGCTTGCGCGGCGGCGAGCGTTTCCCGTGAACGGGCCATGTCGTCGATCACGAGATGGCAGCTCATGGAGTCGACGCCGGACGTGATGGTCCAGACGTGAAGGTCATGGACCGCCGTCACACCGGGAATGCCAAGCAGCGTCTTTTCCAGCAACGTCAGGTCGACATGGGGCGGCGTGCCCTCCATCAGGATATGGATGGCCTCCCGCAGGAGCATCCAGGTGCGCGGGATGATGAAGAGACCGATGCCAGCGCCGATCAAGGGATCGGCGAGTGTCCATCCGGTCAGGAGGATCACGACGGCGGCGATCAGGACGCCGAGCGACCCCAGCATATCGCTCATCACCTCGAAATAGGCGCCCTTGACGTTGAGGCTGTCCGACGAACCGGCCGACAGCAGCTTCATGCTGATGAGATTGACGACCAGGCCGGCGATGGCGACCGCTATCATCGGCCCCGCAAGGACCGGGGGTGGGTTCAGGAAGCGATCATAGGCCTCGTAAAGCACGAACGTCGTCACGACGAGCAGGACGACCGCGTTGGCCAGCGCCGACAACACCTCCATGCGGACATAGCCGAACGTCTTCTGTGGCGTTGCCGGACGCTCGCCGAAGTTGATGGCAATGAGGGCGAGCGCGAGGCCACCGGCGTCCGTCAACATGTGGGCGGCGTCGGCGATCAGCGCCAGGCTGCCGGTAACCAGGCCGCCGATCACCTCGACCACCATGAACGACGCCGTCAAAACCAGCGCCCACTTCAGGCGCGTCTTATGCTGGGCGGCAGCCGATCCGCCCGCCGGCGGGTGGCCGTGCGAACCGTGGGAATGCCCTGAAGCGTGGGAATGCCCTGCCATGATCGTCTCCTCGAACGCGAGCGTTGATCTGCATGCCGTTTAGAACAGGATATCTGTCGGGTGGATGACAGGGCCCGCCGCGACCTTATCGCTTCAGATACCCGCGCAGCGCCCGGAGGAATTCGGCCGGGCGTTCGATCTGCGGCAGGTGCCCCGCTTCCGGGATCGTCACCAGCCGCGACTGCTCCAGCGACAGACGCGTCTTCCGCGCGCCGTTCTTGTCGAGCACCGAGGAGCGATCGGTTTCACCCCAGATCAGGAGGACCGAGCCCTTGGGCGGCGGCGTGGCTTCTTCGCCGGACAGAAGCCGGTCGAGGACACGGTCGGCGGCGGCGGCGGTGAAGGTGTCGAGAGTCTGCGCGATCTCGGCCGGCACCTTCGAGCGATCGTGGAAGGCGAGCGGGATGACCTCGGGGCCGAAGTGCTGGCGCTGCAGGTTGCCCCGCGCCAGAGCGCGGATCGGTGTCTTGCCGGCGAGCCAGCGCAGCATCTTCGAATAGACCGGCGGCTGGTAGCCGTTCACCAGCACAAGGCCAGCCAGGCGTTCGGGATACTGGCCGGCGAAACGCCAGGCGACCGTTGCGCCCAGCGAGTTGCCCACGAGTATGGCGCGCTCGATGCCGAGTGCCGTCAGAAGCTCGGCGAGCCACTCGGCGTAAGCGCCGAAACTCGGCAGACCCTCGGGCGAGTGGATCGGCGGCAGCTCGGGCGCGACGACGAGATGCGTGCGTTCGAGATCGTCGCTCACGGTCGACCAGTAGGCTTCCGCGCCCGCCCATCCGCCATGCAGCAGCACGATTGCCTCGCCGGTGCCGCCGGTCCAGACTCGCGCCGGGCGCTGTCCGAGCAGGATTGTTCTTTGCTCCAATTCACGCCCTCTGAAACATTTGAAGCGGGAGATATAGAAGATGGCCACGTCGCGGAGAACAGCTTTGGTGACCGGCGCAGGCCGAAACATCGGCAGGGCCTGCGTGCTGACGCTCGCCAGGATGGGCTACGACGTCGTGATCAACGGCTCGTCCGACCGCGCGGCCTGCGAGTCGGTCGCCAAGGAAGCGACGGCGCTCGGTGTCGAGGCGATGGTCGCGATGGCCGATGTCGGCAGCCCTGAGGAATGCCGCCGCATGGCCCAGGAGGCGATCGCGAAGTTCGGCTCGGTCGACGTGCTGGCGAACAATGCGGCGCTGCGGCCGGCCAAGCCCTTCCTCGAAATGAGCGAGGCCGACTGGCGCCGCGTCATCTCGGTCGATCTTGACGCTGCCGTCTGGCTGTCGCAGGCCTGCCTGCCCGGCATGATCAAGAAAGGCTGGGGCCGCATCGTCAACTTCACCGGCATGAACGCGATGCACGGCTATGCCGGCCGCGCACCGGTCTCGGTCGCCAAGCACGGCGTCTGGGGCCTCACCAAGGCGTTGGGCAAGGAGTTCGGGCCCAAGGGCATCACGGTCAACGCGATCTCGCCCGGCCCGATCTCGGCCGATGTCGAGGAAGACGACGAGTCCAACCATCATCGCCTCGAAACGATGGCCAAGGTCCCGCTCGGCCGCATGGGCACGCCCGCCGAAATCGGCTCGGTGCTCGGCCTGCTGGTCTCCGACGGCGGTGCCTATGTGAACTGCCAGATGATCCAGGTGAACGGCGGCGGCCAGACCTGATTCAAAATCAGGCTCCTCTCCCCCTAGCGGGGGCGAGGAACGTGAGTGCCTACTCCATCGGCAGGCCGGTGGTGCGGGCGATGGCGCTCCATCGCTCGACCTCGGCTTTCACGAAGTCGCCGAAGGCCTGGCGGCTTTCGAGATCGATGGTGGCGCCCTGCTCCTGCCAGATGCGCTTGATGTCCGGTTCGGCGAGGGCTGCTTGCACGGCGCCATGCAGGGCATCGAGCGCAGCGGCCGGCGTCGCCTTGGGTGCGAACAAGCCGTACCAGGTGCTGACCTCGAAATCCTTCACGCCGGCTTCAGCGAAGGTCGGCACGTCGGGCAGCACGCTTTCGCGTTTCGTGGTCGCAACGGCGAGTGCGCGCAGTTTGCCGGACTGGACGTAGGAAGCCACGGTGCTGAGCGGCTGGAAGGTGGCGTCGAGTTGACCCGCCAGCAGGTCCTGCAGCGCCGGCCCGCCGCCGCGATAAGGCACATGCATCAGCTTGATGCCGGTGCGACGCTGCAGCAGCTCGATGGCGAGATGCGGCATGGTGCCGAGACCCGACGAGCCGATGTTGATCGTGTCCGGCGCCTTGCGCGCTGCCGCAAGGAAGGCCGCGAGATCCTTGACGTCGAGCTTGGCCGGATTGACCACCAGACCGACCGGCACCTTGGCGATGTTGCTGACTGGCGCGAAGTCGCGCAGCAGGTCGAAGCCCGAGTCCCCGTAGACGACGGTCGCGAAGGATTGTGCGCTGTTGGCGACCAGCAAGGTGCAGCCGTCGGGACGCGCCCGCGCCACCACCATGCCGCCCAGCGTGCCGCCGGCGCCGCTGCGGTTCTCGACCACGACCGGCTGGCCGAAGCGCTGGCTGACATGAGCCGCGACGGGACGTGCGAAGGTGTCGTTCGAGCCACCGGGAGGAAACGGCACGATCCAGTTCATCGCCCGAGGCGGACGCCAACCCTGTGCCGTTGCAGGACCGGCCGCACTCGCGGCCAGCAAACCGCCCAAGGCGGCACGACGCGTAACCTTCATCGGCTTCATTCCATCTGGACGTTGGCGGCCTTGGCGATACGGCTCCACCGCTCGGTGTCGCGGGTCACGAAGTTCGCGAACTCCGCGCGGCTCTCGAGCTCGACGCGCGCACCCTGCTCCGTCCAAAGCTTTTTGACTTCTTCGGCGCCGATCGCGGCCTGCACCGCGCCATGCAGGCGATCGAGGACCGGGTCCGGCGTCCGCTGCGGGGCGAACAGGCCGAACCATGTGGTCATGCGGAACTCCGCAAGGCCGGCTTCGTGCGCCGTCGGCACGTCGGGGATCAGGGCGTCGCGCCGCCGGTTGGCGACGGCGAGGCCGGCCAGCTTGCCCGAGCGGATGTGGCCGGCGACGGCGCTCACCAGCACGAAGGCCGCGGCGATCTGGCCGGCCATCAGGTCCTGCAGCATCGGCGCGCCGCCGCGATAGGGCACATGGTTGAGCTTGATGTCGGCCCGCTGCTCGAACAGGCCGATGGCGAGATGCGTGATGGTCCCCAGCCCTGCCGAACCGATGTCGATCGAGCCGGGCTTCGCCTTGGCGGCGGCGATGAAGCCCGCGAGGTCGGACACGGGCAGTCGAGCCGTATTGATCACCAGCACATAGGGCACGCGGCCCAGGGCGGCGATGGGGGCAAAGTCGCGGGCGAAGTCGAAGCCTGCCTTGGGATAGACCATCGGCGCATAGGTGAGGCCGGTATCGCCCAGCAGCAGCGTATAGCCGTCGGCCGGTGCCCGGGCGGCAACGGACGTGCCGACCGTCCCGCCGGCGCCCGCCCGGTTCTCGATCACGACCGGCTGGCCGAGCGAATCGGCCATTCGGGCCGCAACGGGGCGCGCGAACATGTCCGAACCGCCACCCGCCGGGAAGGGAACGATGAGGGAGATGGGCCGGGTCGGCCAGTTGTTGGCGGCGGCCCTCGAAAGGCTGCCGCCCAGGATACCGGCGGCCGTCAGGCCGCCGATCGCCGATCGTCTGGTTGCGTTCATCATGCAGGCAAGAACCTAGCGGCCGATTGTTACGGTTGCCAGTCCCCGCCCCGCGAAACCTCGCCCGAGCTTACTGCGGCTCGATCTTCGCGAGCTTGATGTACTTGGTCCAATCCTCGCGCTCCTTCGCCACGAAGGCATCGCACTGCTCGATGGTCCAGTCCTGCGGCGGCGGGATGAAGCCGAGCTGCTTCACCCTCTCCAGCACCGCCGGCTCGTAGATCGCGTCCATGATCAGGCGGTTCAGCTTCTTCTTGATGTCGTCCGGCGTCTCCTTCCGCACGGAGAAGCACGAATAGGCGATGATCACGTAGCTCGGATAGGTCTCGGCGATGGCGGGGACGTCGGGGAACAGCAGCGAGCGCTCCTTCGAGGTGACGGCGAGCGCCCGCACATAGCCCGAGCGGACGTAGCTCTCGCCCACCACCTGGTCGGGGAACACGCAATCGACGCGGCCGGCGTTGAGGTCCTGGATCGAGGCAACGGCGTCGCGATAGGCGACCTCCTCGAACTTCACGCCGGTCGTGACTTCGAACAGGGCCGCCGGGACGCGCGAGGAGGCATTGCCGTAACCGGAGAAGAGCGGCTTCGATTGCTTCTTGGCGTACTCGACGAACTCCGGCACCGTCTTGTAGGGCGCATCCTGCTTCACCAGCATGAAGTTGCCGATGGAGCCGTTGACGCCGACCGTCGTGAAATCCGTCGGATCGTAGGTCATCGTCTTATAGAGGCTGGGGTTAGCGGCCAGCGTGCTGGTCGAGCCGAGCAGGATCGTATAGCCGTCGGCCGGCGAGTTCTTGACCTGCGCCGTGCCGATCATCCCGGTGGCGCCGGGCTTGTTCTCGATGACGAAGGGCTTGCCCGTCACCGTCTCGAGCTGCTTGCCGATCAGGCGGGAGATGATGTCGGTCGAGCCGCCCGGGCCAAACGGCACCAGGATCTTCACGAGGCGCGCGGGATAGGCATCCTGTGCCCGCGCACCAGAACCCAGCGCGGCGGCAACCGGAAGGCCGCCCAGGGCGGCCAGGACATTTCTACGCTTCATATGCTTACGCTCCTCGATCGATACGGGACCCGTATAAGTCGGCACGATCAAAAGGCGAGCGCGCGTTGGTCCATCGTTTCGGAGAGCGACCGCTTCCACGAAAAAGCCCTCCTCCGACGAAACGGAGAAGGGCCAATTTCCGAGCCAGTGCGGCGATTTTACATGCCGAGCTGGCTGATGAACTTGGTGTTGAGATAGGCCTCGAGCGCCTCGATGCCACCCTCCGAGCCGTAGCCCGAGTCCTTCATGCCGCCGAACGGAACTTCGGGCAGCGCCAGGCCATGATGATTGATCGACACCATGCCGCTTTCGAAGGCGGCGCCGACCTGGGTCATGGTCTTGCTGTTCGTGGTGTAGGCATAGGCCGCGAGGCCCCACGGCAGGCGGTTGGCCTCCTTCATCACGCCGTCGAAATCCTTGAACGACGAGATCGGGGCCAGCGGGCCGAACGGCTCCTCGTTCATGATCCGGGCGTCGAGCGGCACGTCGGTGAGAACGGTCGGCTCGTAGAAGTAGCCCTTGTTGCCCTTGCGCTGGCCGCCGGTCTGGACCTTGGCGCCCTTGCCGATGGCGTCGCTCACGAAGCCGTCGATCGCATGCAGGCGGCGCTCGGCGACGAGCGGGCCCATGCGCGTATCCTTGTCGAGGCCGTTACCGACCTTGATGTTCTTGGCGTAGGCCGTGAACTTCTCGACGAACTCCGGATAGACCTTTTCGTGCACCAGGAAGCGGGTCGGTGCGACGCAGACCTGGCCGGCGTTGCGGAACTTGTTGGCGCCCAGGATGTTCACCGCCTGGTCGACGTCGGCATCCTCGAACACGATGGCCGGCGAATGGCCGCCCAGCTCCATGGTGACGCGCTTCATGTGCGCGCCGGCGAGCGCGGCGAGCTGCTTGCCGACCGGCGTCGAGCCGGTGAACGTCACCTTCTTGATGATCGGATGCGGGATCAGATACTCGCTGATCTCCGACGGCACGCCGTAGACGAGCTGGATGACACCCGCCGGCACGCCGGCATCGACGAAGGCCTTGATGAGCTGGGCGCAGGAGCCGGGCGTGTCTTCCGGCCCCTTGACGATGATCGAGCAGCCCGTGGCGATCGCGGCCGACGCCTTGCGCACCACCTGGTTGATCGGGAAGTTCCACGGCGTGAAGGCCGCGACCGGACCGACCGGCTCCTTGGTCACGAGCTGGTACACGTTCTCGAAGCGGGCCGGGACGATGCGACCATAGGTGCGGCGGCCTTCCTCGGCCATCCAGTCGATGATGTCGGCGGCGAGCAGGGTCTCGCCCTTGGCCTCGATGACAGGCTTGCCCTGCTCCATCGTCATGATCGGCGCGATCTCGTCGGCGCGCTGGCGAATGAGCTCGGCGGCCTTGCGCATGACCTTGTAGCGATCGAACGGCGAGACCTTGCGCCACTGCTGGAAGCCCTTCTCGGCGGCCTCGAGCGCACGGTCGAGATCGGCCTTCTCGGCATGCGCCACCTGGCCGATCACTTCTTCCGTCGCCGGATTGATGACCGGGATCGTCCGGCCGTTGGCGCCCTTGGTCCAGGCGCCGTCGATCATCAGGGATACGTCGCTATAGCTCGTCATTGGTTCTCCTCCGTCGTCTCTAACTTCCGCGATAGGTCGAATAGCTCCACGGCGTGCAGAGCAGCGGCACGTGATAATGCCCCTCCGGCTCGGCAATGGAAAAGCGTAAAGGCACGATATCGAGAAAAGGCGGGTCGCCCTGCTCTATGCCCCTGCTGCGAAAGTGGTCACCCACGGCGAAGCGCAGCTCGTAGCAGCCGATCGGCAGCGGCTTGCCGCCGATCAGCGGCGCGTCGGTGCGGCCATCGGCATTGGTCACGGAAGTGGCAATGCGATGGGCGCGGTCGCCGGTGAATTCGTAAAGCTCGATGGCGACGCCGATCGCCGGACGGCCGGCATGGGTATCGAGCACATGAGTGCTCAAGCGCCCGTTCACCTTGAGCGGCCCCTCGCCCGTCACCTTGGCGGCCATGCGCAGCCGCGTGATGAAGAAGATCTCCTGCATCGCGGCAGCGAACTCGGTGGCGGCGTCGTGGCGCAGCCGGCGCTCGAACTGGGTGAGGATCGAATCGCGCGTGTGGCGGCGCACACAGACGATGAAGGGGAAGCCGAACTTTTCCTTGTAGGCATCGTTCAGGCGATGGAAGCGCGCGAACTCCTCCTCCGACAACGTATCGAGGCCGACGCTCGCCTGCTCGTGCCGTGAGTCCTCGGTCAGCGCGCCCGCGCGCGCGGCCTTGCCGGCCAGGTCGGGATGGACGCGCAGGAAGTCGAGCTGCCGCTCGCGCGGGGCCGCACGCACCGCCCCCAACATCGCCTCGTGCAGCGCCGTGACGGTGGTGAAGGGCCGCCCGGCGGCGACGGTCTCGGCGACCCAGGGCGCCAGCTCGAACGTGTCGCCCACCGCAGCGCAGAAGTCCGCAGGGGCCGCGCGGTTTAGGTCGGCGAGCGCATGGATCATCCCGGCGACCTAGCATGCCCCAAAGTCCGTCTCTATAGTCCGCGCCAGCAAAATCCATCGGGAGGAGCCGCAATGACCGGCCGCAACACCTTCACCCGCCGCCGCCTCGGGCAAACCGCACTCGCGGGCGCGACCCTGCTGGGCGCGCCGCTACCGCTGCGCCAGGCCTTTGCGCAAGGTGGCCCGGCCGATCTCAAGGTCGGCCTGCTGCTGCCGACCTCCGGCCTGCAGGCGCAGATCGGCCAGGCCTGCCGCCGCGGCGCCGACGTCGCCAACGAGGTGTTCGCCGACATGAAGCTGCCGGTGAAGCTCGACATCGTGAACTACGACACCGAGACCAAGCCGGACGTCGCCCGCACCCAAGCCGAGAAGGCGATCGACGCCGGCTGCCACATCCTGGTCGGCGCCTTCGATTCCGGCCAGACCATCGCCATCGCCCAGGTCTGCGAGCAGCGCGGCGTGCCGCTGGTGGTGAACATCGCAGCCGCGCCGCAGATCACCGAGCAGGGCTACAAGTTCGTCGTGCGCAACTTCCCGACGGCGCCGATGCTGATCACCGGCGCACTGGCGCTGCACAAGGAGATCTTCAAGATCTCGGGCAAGACGCCCAAGACCGCCGTGCTGATGAGCGTGAACGACACGTTCGGCACCTCGATGATCGCCGGCATCAAGGCGCTCTTCCCCAAGCTCGACATGCCCTACGAGCTGGTCGACACGATCAGCTACGACGTCGCGGCCAAGGACCTCGCCGTCGAGGTCGCCAAGGCCAAGGCCACCAAGGCCGAGCTGCTGCTGCCGGTCAGCCGCCTGAGCGATGCCAAGCTGCTGGTGCAGGAGATGGTGAAGCAGCGCTGGGAGCCGATGGGCGTCCTGAACCCCGGCGCGCCCGGCCTCTACGAGCAGGACTTCCTCAAGACCATGGGCAAGTACGGCGAGTACATGATCTCGAACGTGCCGTGGCTCGACCCGAAGTCGGCGATGACGGTGTCGCTCGAGAAGCGCCATGCCGCCAAGTATCCCAACGACCAGCTCGACCTCAACGGCGGCTTCACCTTCGAGGGCATCCTGATCGCCGCCCAAGCCTGGCTCGCCGCCAAGTCGACCAAGCCCGGCGACCTGATGGAGGCGCTGCGCAAGATCAAGATCGACCAGCACGTCATGGTCGGCGGCCCGATCCAGTTCGACTCCAAGGGCCAGAACGTCAACATCAAGGCCACGGCCGTCGAGAACCTGAAGCGCAAGCCCACCGTCGTGCTGCCCCTCGAATCGGCCGCCGCCCCGCTCGTCTTCCCGATGCCGCCGTGGAACGACAAGCGCCGCACCTGACGCTGCGTTTTGAGGGAAAGTGAAGGATCCCTCGCTTCGCTCGGGATGACACCGTTGTCGATGTTGGCGCAGTGCGCCGATGCAAACACAGTGTCATCCCGAACGAAGTGAGGGATCCTTGAATTATATGAGCCGATGACCGCCGACTTCCTTCTCTCGCTCGCCCAGGCGATCACCAAGGGCCTGTTGACCGGCATGGTCTACGGGCTGATGGCGCTCGGCCTGTCGGTGATCTTCGGCGTCATGCGCGTGGTCAACTTCGCCCATGGCGAGATGATGGTCGTCGGCATGTATCTCGCCTGGATGGGATTTGAATACCTGCAGGTTTCGCCGATGCTGAGCCTGCCGGTGATTGCCGTGATCTTCTTCGGCGCGGGCTATGCTCTGCAGCGCGCGGTGATCTCGCCGTTCATCGGCCGGCCGGAGCACCAGCAGTTCCTGCTGCTGCTGGCCATCGCCATCCTGCTGGTCAATGCCTGCCTGGCCATCGCCGGCCCCGACTCGCGTGGCGTGCAGATGGAGTCGCAGTTCGAATCCTACGATCTCGGCCCCTTCGTGTTCGACGCGGTGCGCGTGCATGCTGCCCTCACCGCCGTGGTGATCGCCGGCCTGCTCTGGCTCTTCTTCACCCGAACTCGCACCGGCAAATCGATCCGGGCCGCCGCCGACAACAATCTCGGCGCGCTCGTCGTCGGCCTCGACGTCCGCCGGCTCTATGCCTTCACCTTCGGCGTCGGCGCGGCCTGCGTGGGCGCCGCCGGGGCGCTGATGATCACCATCATCCCGGTGACACCCTTCCTCGCCGCCGAATACACGCTGCTGGCCTTCGTCATCGTGATCGTGGGCGGCCTCGGCAGCATGACCGGCGCGCTGGCCGGCGGTCTCCTCATCGGCGTCAGCGAGGCGGTGGCCGGGCTCCTGATCCAGCCCTCGCTGAAGAGCATGGTGAGCTTCGGTATCCTGATCCTGGTGCTGCTCCTGCGGCCGCAGGGCCTGTTCGGAAAGAAGGGCCAATGAGCCTTCTTGCGCGCCTCACCGACGGCGTGCCGGCCCGCTCGCTCTGGGGCCTCGGCCTGCTGCTCGTCGCATTGCTGGTGGCGCCGGCGCTGCTCGGCAAGTACGCGCTCTCGGTGCTCATCCTGGTCCTGTACTTCGCCTATGTCGGCCAGGCCTGGAACATCATGATGGGCTTCGCCGGCCAGCTTTCGCTGGGCCATGCGCTCTATGCCGGCCTGGGCGGCTACATCGCGGCCGGCCTCTTCTTCCACTACGGGCTGGGGCCGTGGGCCGGCGTGTTCGTCGCCGTCGCGGCGGCCTCGCTCGCCGGCTCGATCGTCGGCTATCTCGGCTTCCGCTTTTCGCTGGCCGGCGTGTATTTCGCCTTGCTCACAATCGCCTTCAGCGAGTTCACGCGCATCGCCTTCGATCACTGGCTCTGGGTCGGCGGCTCGGGCGGCCTGTTCCTCAAGGTCGACGCCGGCTCCGACATTATTAACCTGCGCGGCGGGCCGATCCTTTTCTACTACGTGATCCTGGCGCTGGCAGCCGGCGCCTTCATCCTGTGCCGCGCCCTGCTGGAAAGCCGGCTCGGCCGCTACTGGCTCGCCATCCGCGAAGACCCGGAAGCAGCGCAAGCCGTGGGCGTCCCGGTCCTGCGCTGCAAGATGATCGCCATCGTGATCTCGGCCGCGCTGACGGCGCTGGCCGGCGTCTGGAACGCCTTCTACTACAACAACCTCTTCCCCGAGACGGCCTTCGCCATGGGCCGCTCGATCGAGTTCACGCTGGCACCGATCATTGGCGGGCTGGGCACGCTGTTCGGTCCCATCGTCGGCGCCGTCGTTCTGACGGGCCTTGGCGAGATCTTCACGGACCTCAGCGAGGTCTTCCACGTCTCCGGCCTGAAGCAGATCTTCTACGGCCTCGCGCTGCTGGTGATCGTGATGTACCGGCCGGCTGGCGTCTGGCCGTGGCTCGCCGAGCGCCTGGGCTTCTCGGAGAAGAAGCGATGAGCGGCGCGCGGCTCGAACTCGACGGCATCGGCAAGAGCTTCCGCGGGCTGCGCGCCGTGCACGACGTCTCGTTCGACGTGCCGGCGGGTGCCATCAACGCCCTGATCGGCCCGAACGGCGCCGGCAAGACCACGATCTTCAACGTGATCGCCGGCGTCTACCGGCCCGATGCCGGCCGCGTGCGCCTCGACGGCAAGCAGATCTCCGGCCTGCGACCCGACCGCGTCTGCGATGCCGGCGTCGGCCGCACCTTCCAGATCGTGAAGCCGTTCAAGGGGCTAAGCGTGCTGGAGAACGTGACGGTGGGCGCCCTGCATCGCCGGCCGGCACTTCCCGACGCGCGCGCCTACGCCGCCGACATCCTGCAACAGCTGGGCCTGCACGACCGCCGCCACCAGGCGGCGGAGAGTCTCACCCTGCCCGACCGCAAGCGCCTCGAAGTCGCCCGCGCGCTGGCCACCGAGCCCAAGCTGCTGCTGCTCGACGAGGTGATGGCGGGGTTGCGTCCGACCGAGATCGACGTGATGGTTTCCTTCCTGCAGGACCTCAACCGGCGTACCGGCCTCACCGTGCTGCTGATCGAGCATGTGATGCGCGCCGTGATGGCGCTGGCGTCCAACATCGTCGTGGTGAGCTACGGCGAGAAGATCGCCGAGGGCACGCCGGCCGAGATCGCGCGCCACCAGGCCGTGCTCGACGTCTATCTCGGCGAAGCGGAGCCCGCATGAGTGCGCCGTTGCTGCAGGTCGAAGGCATCGACCTCTACTACGGCGACGCGCAGGCGCTGGCCGGCGTGTCGCTCGAGATTGCAGAGGGCGAGATCGTGGCCATCGTCGGCGCCAACGGCGCGGGCAAGAGCTCGCTGATCCGCTCGATCCACGGCATCGAGAAGCCGGCGCGCGGCCATGTCCGCTTCGACGGCACCGACATCACCGGCTGGCCTTCCTATCGCGTCTGCGAGGCGGGCGTCGGCCATGTCGCCGAGGGCCGCCAGGTCTTTCCCAATCTCTCCGTGCTGGAGAACCTCGAGATGGGCGCGACGCCCAAGCGCGCCCGCGCGCTGGAGAAGCAGACGCTGGACCGCGTCTTCGCCATGTTCCCGCGCCTCGCCGAACGGCGCCGTCAGGCGGCCGGCACGCTCTCCGGCGGCGAGCAGCAGATGCTGGCGATCGGCCGCTGCCTGATGGGCCAGCCGCGCCTCATCATGTTCGACGAGCCGTCGCTCGGGCTGGCGCCGACCATCGTGCAGGAGGTCTTCCGCATCGTGCGCCGGCTGAACGAGGAAGGCCTCACCATCCTGCTGGTCGAACAGAACGTGATGGCCTCGCTGCGGGTCGCCCATCGCGGCTACGTGCTGGAAAACGGCCGCATCGAACTCGAGGGCCCGGGCGCCGACCTGCTGACCAACGACCGCGTCCGCCAGGCCTATCTCGGCCTCTAACAGGCTCTGATTCGGGGGCCGCCGACTCCGATTCGTTTGTTTCGTTTGTTTCGTTTGTTCGACGGAATTCCGGCTTTTTCGATGGCCTGCCGGGCGTTGACGAAAGCCGCGGCCGGCTGCAAACCTTGGGCTCCGGTACTGACGCTGTCGCGTGCGACGCGGATCGGTCCGGGATGGCGCTGGCTCCTCCCGCCGACGGGACGACCGCCCTCCCCGGCAACGCTGCCATAAAGGGGGAACACCAAGATGAACCGTCGAGACATGCTCAAGGCCGGCGTTGCCGCCGGCGCCCTGGGACTCATACCGCGCCTCGCATCGGCGCAGGCCGCGACCTACGCGCCCGTGCCCAAGGGCTGGCGCAGCTACGTGCTGACGACGCGGGTCGAGCCGACGGCTGGCGCCACCAAGGCGTGGATCCCGCTGCCGACCTTCGAAGCGCCCGACTGGCAGCGCCCCGGCGCCGTGACCTGGACCGGCAATGCGAAGATCGCCGAGCGCGTGCGCGATGCCAAGTACGGCGCGGAGATGCTGCGCGTGGAATGGGCCGCCGACCAGCAGTCGCCGCTGATCGAGATCGTGGCGCAGGTCCAGGCGCAGAACCGTTCGGTCGTGCCGGGCCAGGGCAATGCTGCGCCGCTGAGCGACGCCGAACGCAAGCTCAACCTGATGCCGACCACCTTCCTGCCGACCGACGGCATCGTGAAGGAGACGGCCGACGGGATCGTGCGCGGCAAGCAGGGCGAGGTCGCCAAGGCGCGCGCCATCTACGACTGGGTCGTCGAGAACACCTTCCGCAACGCCAAGACCCTGGGATGCGGCGTCGGTGACATCACGACGATGATCAGGACCGGTAACCTGAACGGCAAGTGCGCCGACCTGAACGCGCTCTATGTCGGCCTCGCCCGCTCCGTCGGCCTGCCGGCCCGCGACGTCTACGGCATCCGCGTGGTGCCGTCGGAATTCGGCTTCAAGGCGCTGGGCGCCGGTTCGGAGGTCGTCTCCAAGGCGCAGCATTGCCGCGCCGAGGTCTGGCTCCCGGGCTCGGGCTGGACGCCGGTCGATCCCGCCGACGTGCGCAAGGTCGTGCTGGAGGAGCCGCCGACAAATCTGGCGATGACCGACCCCAAGGTGGTTGCCGCCCGCCGCGCTCTGTTCGGCGCGTGGGAAGGCAACTGGCTCGCCTACAATGTCGCGCACGACGTGAAGCTGCCGGGCTCCAAGGAGGACCCGATCGCCTTCCTGATGTACCCACAGGCGGAGAACCGCTCCGGTTTCCTCGATTCGCTCGACCCGGACAAGTTCAAGTACCGGATCACGGCGCGTGAGCTGACGGCCTAGCCGGGCCGGACCTGGCGGCGGGCGGGGCGTTCCGCTCCGCCCCGATCCGCATTATACCCGGCGGATGAACGCATCGACCGACGAGGCGCCGCCGATGGCGCCCGCCCGACTCGCGGATCGCTACTACCTTGCGATGTCGGTTCCGTTCCTGCTCGATGTCCTCTCGCTCATCGTCTATTGCGTGCAGAACGAAGCGCCGCAGGTCTTCCTGCCGTCGCTGGCCATCTCGGCACTGTTCCTGGTCGCCGGCGTCGGCCTCGGCGCCTGGCTCCTGATCCGCCCGATCCTGCTTTTCATCGAAGGACGCGCAGCCTTCGGCGACGTCGAGCTTGCGCTGTCGAAGCTGCCGCGCAACTCGGCCATCGTCGTCGGGGTGATGTATGCGCCGATGGTGGGCCTGCGCCTGCTCTCCCATCGCCTGGACATCACCTTCGGCGCAACACTGCAGCAGGTCGGCTGGCCGGACTTCTTCGCCAACATAACGGTCGGGACCGGCTTCAACGTCGTCCTGACCTTCTTCGTGGTCTCCGCCTATCTCGACCGCCTGTGCGAGCAGCTGTTCGACCTGCGCGGCGTGAACATCGCAACCTTCAAGGGCCGCTTCCGCCGCAAGGTCGCGCTGGCCCTGCTGTTCGTCTCGTTTTCGACCATGATCCTGATCATCGCCGATATCATGAGCTATTCCGGCGCCCGGCTCGTCCGAGAGGTCTCGTCGGACATCACGACGTCGGCGCTTGGCGCCATCCTCATGTATCGCTGGATCTCCCAGGGACTGACGAAGCCGATCACCCGGCTGGACAGCGGCCTGCGGCAAGTCGCCGACAACGACTATACGGTGCGGCTGCCGGTGACGTCGGACGACGAGCTGGGTCACGCCGCCAGCCGCTTCAACCAGATGGTCGAGGGCCTGGCCGAGAAGGCCTATCTGCGCGACACGTTCGGCAAGTATGTGAGCGAGGCGGTCGCCGTCACGATCCTCGCCAACCGCGGCAATACCGGCCGCAGCCTCGACACCACCGCCGAGGCCACCCTGATGTTCACCGATATCGAGGGTTTCACCGGCCTCTCCGAGAGCATCGCCCCCGCCGCCGTGGCCGCCATGCTGAACGACTATCTTCGGACCATCGTCCCGGTGATCCAGCGCCATGGCGGTATCGTGAACAGCTTCATCGGCGACGGCCTGTTCGCGAGCTTCAACCTGCCGCGGCCGCTGGAGAACCATGCCGCGGCAGCGATTGCCGCAGCGATCGACATCCAGGCCGCTCTCTCCGCCGCCCGGTTTGCCGACGGGCTCGCCCTGCCGACCCGCATCGGCATCAATACCGGCCCGGTGATCGGCCTGACCATCGGCACCGACAATCGCCTGAGCTACACCCTGCTGGGCGACGCCGTGAACGTCGCTGCGCGCATCGAGCAGCTCAACAAGAAGTTCGGCACCCACATCCTCGCCGCCGAAAGCACCGTGCTGGCGGCCGGCGCGCAGGCCACCTGCGACCGGCTGGGAACGACCGACGTGCGCGGCCATCACGGCCATATCGTCGTCTATCGGGTCGGCGCAGCATGAGTGGCATGGCATGAGCGACGCTGCCCTTCAGCCCATTCCGCCGACGGCGGACGGCATCGCCGCCGTGCGGCGTCGCTATCTCCTGATGGCGATTTCCTGCGCCGCCATCGACTTCGTCTTCACCCTGCTCTTCATCTTCCTGACCGATGGATGGATCTTTGCCGTGCGCTCGTTGGGCGCCGGTCTCCTCCTGCTGGGCGGCGTGAATTACTTCCTCGCCAACCGGCTGTTCGCGCCGATCCTCTCGTTCCTGGAAGGCCGCACCTCGTTCGAGGACACGCAGCGGCGGATCACCCAGCTCCCGCTGCTGACGGCGCAGAACGTGCTGATCCTGATGGCGATCCTCACCGTCTTCCGCCTGGGATCGAGCTACCTCATGAACGACCCGGCGGTCAGTCACATGCCGGTCCCGTCACTGAGCGACGTCCTCACGCTCTGCATCATCCTGCCGGTCTTCCATTTCACCTACACCTACTTCGTCATCAGCGACTATCTCGGCCGGCTGTGCGGCTTCATCTTCCGCCACTACGGCCGCACGCTGGGCCTGTTCTTCGGCAGCTACACCGTCAAGCTGATCGTCGCGCTGGTCGTGATCTCGATCGCGCCGATGGCAGCGATCGTCGTCGACCTCTTCTCCTATGACGGCGACCGGCTGCGCTTCGAGATCAGCAACGACGTCGCCGTCTCCCTCATGGGCGTGGCGCTAACGGCATATTTCATCACGCGCTCGATGCTGCGGCCGATCCGTATCCTGACCGGTGCCATGGAGAAGGTCGCGGCGGGCGATCTCAGCCAGCGCGTGCCCGTCACCTCGAACGACGAGGTCGGCGCGCTGACCGGCCAGTTCAACAATATGGTCGAGGGCCTGCGCGAGCGCGAGCGCATCCGCGAGACCTTCGGCCGCTACGTCGACGAAAGCGTCGCCTCCACCATCCTGCGGCGCGAAGGCGACGGCGTGCTGGCCGGCGAGACGCGCGAGGCCACCGTGCTGTTCACCGACATCGCGGGCTTCACCACCATCGCCGAGCACTTGCCGCCTGACCAGCTCGTGCTGGCGCTCAACGAATATCTCGAGACGGTGCTGGCGCCGATCCGCGCCCATGGCGGCATCGTCAACACCTTCATCGGCGACGGGCTGTTCGCCTCCTTCAACATGCCGCTGGCCTGCGAGGGCCACGCCGCCGCCGCGGTGCGTGCCGCCATCGACATCCAGCGCGCCGTCAACAGCCGCACCTTCGGCGATGTCGGCATGGCCTTCGCGACCCGCATCGGCATCAGCACCGGCGGCGTCATCGGCGGCTCGGTCGGCGCCGGCGAGCGCATGAGCTTCACCCTGCTGGGCGACACCGTGAACCTCGCATCGCGGCTCGAAGAGTTGAACAAGCAACACGGCACGCGCATCCTCATCTCGGGCAGCACCTGCCAGGCCTGCGGCGACGAATTCGCGTTCAACGCCCTGGGCAGCGTTGCCGTCCGCGGCCGCAGCGATGTGGTCACCATCTTCAGTATCGATCCCAACAGCCAGGCAAGAAGTTCATGACCGCATCCGGATTGTCGCCCGACCAGGTGAAGCTGCAGGCCCATGCCCGCGAACTGGCGGCCGGCCCCGTCACCAGGCGCGCCGCCGAGGTCGATCGCACCGAGCAGTATCCCTGGGACAATGTCGAGCTGCTGAAGGATGCCAAGCTGATCGGCATGACGATCCCGACCCAGTATGGCGGCCAGGGCAAGAACTGGCTCGACGCCGTGCTCGCCATCGAGGCGCTGTCCTCGGCCTGCGCCGTCACCGGCCGCATCGCCGTCGAGACCAACATGGGCGCCATCAGCGCGGTCATGGCCTACGGCTCGGAAGAGCAGAAGAAGATGGCGGCCGACATGGTGCTGGCCGGCGACAAGCCCGCCATCTGCATCACCGAGCCCGATGCCGGCTCCGATGCCAACGGCATGACCACCCGCGCCGACAAGAAGGGCAACCGCTACGTCCTGAATGGCCGCAAGCACTGGATCACCGGCGGCGGCGTCTCGCGCCTGCACCTCATCTTCGCCAAGGTCTACGACGAGAAAGGCACCTTCGAGGGCATCGGTGGCTTCCTCGCCATCCGCGACGAGACCAAGGGTCTGAAGATCACCAAGCGCGAGCCGACCATGGGCCTGCGTGGCATTCCCGAGGCGGTGATCGACCTCGAGGAGTTGGACGTGCCGCCCTCCGCACTGGTGATCCCGCCGCGCGGCCTGAAGAAGGGCTTCGCCGACCTGATGACAGCCTACAACAGCCAGCGGGTCGGCGCCGCCACCGTGGCGCTGGGCATCGCCGACGGCGCCTATCAGCTGGCGCTCGACTGGTCGGAGAAGCGCCACCAGTTCGGCCGCCCGATCAACGAGTTCCAGGGCCTGCAGTGGAAGCTCGCCGACATGTCGATCAAGCTCTCGGCCGCGCGCGCCCTCGTCTACAACGCCGCGCGCTCGGGCGAAGGCGGGTTCCCCGACATGCTGATGGCGGCCCAGGCCAAGGTGTTTACCTCGGAGAGCGCCATCCAGATCGTCAACGACGCCCTGCAGTTCTTCGGCGCCCGCGGCTACAGCCGCGAACTGCCGCTGGAGCGCATGGCCCGCGACGTCCGCATGTTCACCATCGGCGGCGGCACGGCGGAAGTCCTGCGCAACGTCGTGGCCGGCGCGCTGCTCAAGAAGAAGCTGCCGCAGACGCGCGACGGATGGGACAAGGCGTAGAGCAACGCAGCGAAACGTATCAATGGAGCGCGCCACTCCAGTGGCGCTCATGTTTAGCAAGATATGAGCGCAACTGGAGTTGCGCGCTCCAATGACTACCGTCCAAACCTGTTCCACTTGCCGTCGTTGCCACGCATCAGGACGAACTCCTTGCCCTTCCGGCTCGTGTCGTCGCGCGGCGTGCAGGCGATCGAGATCCACGACTGGAAATCCCAGCGCGCCGAGCAGCTCTCGGTCGCGCAGGGCAGTTCGAACTCGGCCTCGCTCGCAATCCCACTATCCGACGGCGTGAAGATCGAGAGCGTGCCGCGTGCCGGCTGCAGCGAGCAGGCGACCGTCAGGAAGCGTGTCTTGTCCGACGCCCAGACCGGCGCGCCGTGGACTGTGAACAGACGGCCCGTGCGCTTCATCACCAGCGTCCAGGCGAAGTCGTCGGCGCCCGGCGTGCGCACGACGTAAAAGCGGCCAGGGTCATCGTAGCGCTCGTAGAGATACTGGTAGCCCGCATCGCCGTAGGGACAGTCCTGAAGCTCGACGACCTTGCCGCCGTCGATCGCCAGCCGCAGCCGGTCGCCGTGACGCGAGACGTTGGGCACGTCCGCCCTGAGGCGCGGCGCTTCCCGGGGCCAATCCTCGGCACGGCTCGTCTGCTCGTACTCCTCCGTCATCGCCGAACGGGCGCCCGGAACACAGGCCTCGGCCTCCCGCCCCGCCGGCTGCGCATCGACCGATCCTGCAAACAAGCCCGCCGCGATCACGATCCAGGAGGCGAGACATCCGCGCATCGCGTCACCGGTCCGACGTCGTCGCCGTCCAGCTTCCGCCGCGACGGGTGAGCCGCATCACCTTGTATTCGTTGCCCTGCTCGCCGGCCTTCGCGCACGTCGCGGCGACCGTATCGGCGCTTTCCCAGGCGATCTCGCAGTCGCCCAGGCCGCAGGGCATGTGGCCTTCGGTCTCCGTCTTGAGTCCGTCCGGTGATACCCGCGAGATCGCGATCTCGTCCTGGCTGTTCATCACGCTACAGACGCCATAAGCGAAACGCGTGCGGTCCGGCGACCAGACCGGAAGCCCGGGAATGGCAAAGATCCGGCCGGTCTTTTTGATCACCAGCACGTAGAACCGGTCTTCATAGAAATGGACGCTGACGATGTGAAAGCCGCCCGTTTCGTCGTATTTCTCATAAAGATTGCGATAGAGACCATCCGTAAACGGGCAGTCGACCAGCGACACGACACGATCGCCGTCGACCGCAAGATAGAGCCTCTCGAGCCAGCGCCAGACACCGCCGTTGGCGGGCCAGCGTCCCTTTTCCCTGGCCCACTGCAGTTCGTTGTCGGGCGGCGCATGGGTGAGCCAGTCGCGGAACATCTCGACCTCTTTCCAGTCCTTCGCGACGCAGCCCGTTGGCGGCGTCCACGGTTCCTGGGCACGCGCGATGCCCGGGAGAGCCTGAAGAGCGAGAAGAGCGAGAAGACAAACCAGACGCGCCGACATGCGCTGCCCCTCAGTTGGGTCGCCTCAGCATAGTCTCCAGGCTGACTGAACGCAGCGTTGCCTCGGCGATTTCGTCGATCTCGGTGAGGATCCTTTGGAGAGCAGCGCCGATCTCGGTCTCTTCGCCCGGCTCGGCGGCGCGGCTTCCGGGCGCCGGTTCGAACAGGGCGACGATGTCCATGAGGGTGATGCGGCGGCGGTTGCCGGTGAAGCGGTAGCCGCCCGACGCGCCGCGTCCACCCTGCACGAGGCCGGCGGCCGACAGCGTGCGCAGGACTTTGGCGAGCGAATGCGTCGAGACGCCGAAGCGCTCGGCGAGGTCGGCCGACGACAGGGTCCGCGCCGGATCGCGCGCCAGTTCCAGGATGGCGTAGAGGCCGAGCCGCGTCGCCGTCTGGAGTTTCACGGCAATTCCTTGTCGAGTTGCAGCGACGGGCCGGCGACCATGCCCTGGGCGCGGAAGAAGGAAAGGATCAGATGGTCCTTGCGATCGACCAGCGTGCGCACCCGCGTCACGCCCTGCTCCTTGAAGCGTGCCGCGAGCGCGTCGAACAGCGCGCTGCCGACACCTTTGAGGCGTGTCTTCGGATCGACCTGAATGGCGAACACCCAGCCGGCGGCAGGCTGGCCGAATTCCCAGGCGCGGATCTCGCCGGCGATGAAGCCGGCGAGCGCGCCTTTACCTGTCTCGGCCACCAGGAAATGCCGCTCCGGCGCCAGCATCTCGCGCCAGTAGTCAGGCTTGTCGGAGCCGGTCAGCCGGGCGTCCAGCGCCGAAATCGCTGTCAGATCAGAGGCTTGGGCAGGACGGATGGCGACCATGTCTGTGGAGGAGAATGACCTTGCGGCGAAGAAAGTAAATAGGTAATTCAGTACCGAATTACAGAAATAGGGAATGCCATGGACCCCGCCGCCGCGCCCATCGACTTCCGCACCGATCCCAGCCGCTACAAGCATTGGAAGCTCGCCCTCGAGAACGGCGTCGCCTACCTCACCATGGATGTGAACGAGGATGGCGGGCTGAAGCCCGGCTACAAGCTCAAGCTCAATTCCTACGATCTCGGCGTCGACATCGAGCTGGCCGATGCGGTGCAGCGCCTGCGCTTCGAGCATCCCGGGATCGGCGCCGTCGTCATCCGCTCCCAGCGCGACCGCATCTTCTGCTCCGGCGCCAACATCAACATGCTTGGCCTGTCGACGCATGACCACAAGGTGAACTTCTGCAAGTTCACCAACGAGACGCGCCTCGCCATCGAGGACGCCAGCATCCATTCCGGCCAGACCTACATCTGCTCGATCAACGGCATCGCCGCCGGCGGTGGCTACGAGCTGGCGCTGGCCTGCGAGCAGATCCTGCTGGCCGACGACGGATCGAGCGCGGTGTCCCTGCCCGAGCTGCCGCTGCTGGCGGTGCTGCCCGGCACCGGCGGACTGACGCGCCTCGTCGACAAGCGCATGGTGCGGCGCGACCATGCCGACTTCTTCTGCACCACCGCCGAGGGCATGCGCGGCAAGCGCGCCCGCGATTGGCGGCTGGTCGACCAGCTTATTCCGCCGTCCAAGCTCGTCGAGCAGACGCAGAAGATCGCCGAGGACGTCGCCGCCAGGTCGGCCCGACCGAAGGGCGCCAAGGGCATCGCGCTACCGACCGTTGAGCGCCAGATCGATGGCGACACGCTGCGCTACGGCCATCTCACCGTCGAGATCGACCGCGAGGGCCGCTCGGCGAAGTTCCGCCTCAACGGCCCCGCCTCCGCGCCGCCGGCCGACGTGCATGCCGAAGGCGCCGCCTTCTGGCCGCTGGCGCTGGCGCGCGAGTTCGACGATGCGATGATGCATCTGCGGCTCAACGAGACCGAGATTGGGACTTGGGTGCTAACCAGCCAGGGCGACGCCGCGCTGGTCGAGGCCTACGACGCGCTGCTGGCGAAGAACGCCGGCGACTGGCTGGTGCGCGAGATCGTGCTCTTCTGGAAGCGCACCCTGAAGCGGCTCGACGTCAGCTCGCGTAGCCTGATTGCGCTGATCGAGCCCGGCTCCTGCTTCACCGGCACCCTTCTCGAGGTCGCGCTGGCGGCCGACCGCTCCTACATGCTGGACGGCGTGTTCGAGGGCTCCAACCTGCCGGCAGCGACGGTTCGACTGACCGACATGAACTTCGGCCCCTATCCGATGGGCAACGGGCTGACCCGGCTCGCGACACGCTTTTTGCACGATCCGTCGCTGGTCGACGATTTGAAAAGCGAGATCGGCGAGGCGCTGGACGCCGCGGCGGCCGACGAAGCCGGCCTCGTTACCTTCACCCCCGACGATATCGACTGGGAAGACGAGGTGCGTCTCGCCGTCGAGGAACGCGCCGGCTTCTCGCCCGACGGGCTGATCGGCATGGAGGCGAACCTGCGTTTCCCTGGCCCAGAGACGATGGAGACCAAGATCTTCGCGCGCCTCTCGGCCTGGCAGAACTGGATCTTTCAGCGCCCCAACGCGACGGGGCCCGAAGGCGCGCTGAAGCTCTACGGCACAGGCAAGCAGAGCAAGTACGACCGCAAGCGGGCTTAAAGGATTTCCTCCCCATTCAAATGGGGAGGTACCCCGTCATCGGGGCGGAGGGGTCATCGCGGCACGCAAGCCTGACCCCTCCGTCCACTTCGTGGACACCTCCCCATTTGAATGGGGAGGAGTATGAGTTCCCAACGGTAAGGTCAGGGAGAAATACGATGGCCATCGACTACAGCCAGCTCATTCCCAACAACGTCGATCTCTCGTCGGACCGCCGCCTGCAGCGCGCGCTGGAGAACTGGCAGCCGCGCTTCCTCGACTGGTGGAAGGACATGGGGCCCGACGGCACCTCGGCCTTCGACGTCTATCTGCGCACCGCCATCTCGACCGATTCGAACGGCTGGGCGAATTTCGGCTACGTGAAGATGCCGGAATATCGCTGGGGCATCTTCCTGGCCGACCGCGATCCCAATCGCGAGATCGCCTTCGGCGACAACAAGGGCAAGCCGGCCTGGCAGGACGTGCCCGGCGAGCTGCGCTCGACCCTGCGCCGCCTGATCGTGACCCAGGGCGACACCGAGCCCGCCTCGGTCGAGCAGCAGCGCCTGCTGGGCAAGACCGCGCCCTCGCTCTACGACCTGCGCAACCTCTTCCAGATCAACGTCGAGGAAGGCCGCCACCTCTGGGCGATGGTCTACCTGCTGCACGCCTATTTCGGCCGCGACGGCCGCGAGGAAGCCGAGGCGATGCTGGAACGGCACTCGGGCGATCCCGACAAGCCGCGCATCCTCGGCGCCTTCAACGAGGCGACGCCGGACTGGCTCTCCTTCTTCATGTTCACCTACTTCACCGACCGCGACGGCAAGTACCAGCTCGCGTCGCTCGCCGAGTCGGGCTTCGATCCGCTGGCCCGCTCCTGCCGCTTCATGCTGACCGAGGAAGCGCACCATATGTTCGTGGGCGAGACCGGCGTCGGCCGCATCCTCCAGCGCACCTGCGAGCTGATGAAGGAGCACAAGACCGACGACGTGCGCAGCCTGGGCGGCATCGACCTGCCGACCATGCAGAAGTACCTCAATTTCCACTTCTCGGTGTCGCTGGACCTGTTCGGCCAGGAGGCCTCGACCAACGCGGCCAACTACTACACACAGGGTGTGAAGGGCCGCTATCTCGAGACCCGCGTCGACGACGACCACCTGCTCACCGGCGCGACCTATGAGATCGAGACAGTCGAGGACGGACGCATCGTGAAGAAGGCGGTGCCGGCGCTGCAGGCGCTGAACGAGCGGCTGCGCCAGGACTATATCGAGGACTGCGCACGCGGCGTGCTGCGCTGGAACAAGGCGATCGAGCGCGCCGGGATCAACTTCGAAATGACCCTGCCGCACCGCGCCTTCGACCGGCAGATCGGCGCCTTCGCGGGCCTCCGCGTCTCGCCCGACGGCAAGGTCCTCTCCGAGGCCGAATGGAATGCCCACAAGGACAAGTGGCTGCCGACCGACGAGGACCGCGCCTATGTCACCTCGCTGATGGGCGCCGCCGTCACCCAGCCCGGCAAGTTCGCCCACTGGATCGCGCCGCCGGCCCGCGGCATCAACAACCAGCCGGGCGACTTCGAGTACGTGCGCTTCAACTGAGGCTGCCCAAAGAAAAGACCCGCCTGCACTTGGGGGTTGCAGGCGGGTCGGGGAGCCTCCGGGTGTGACGGAGGAGGTGCCGCTCTCGGTTGGCGGCTTACCGAACTTGCCTCAAATGGCCCCGCCCGTGTGTGGCAAGCCTGTGACCAGTCTCCCCCATCTCGTATGGAAATCCGGTATCGATTGGAGCATGATCCGCCGCGATGCTGGTTTTGCCGCGATATGTGCAGAAATCCCTTCGGAAGAAGGGCATCCCTCCAAAAATCTGCCTGGTCGCCGTGGCCACAGCCACGACAGCCCTTCTCACGGCACGAACCGCCGGCGCCGGGGACATTTGCTGGATCGACACGGTAACCAAGACGCGATCCGGCGTGGAACTTCGCCTTTCCCAGAGTGCTTCGGCGTCGGTTCGCAGCCCCGACGAGCCCCTGCGCTTCCTCGATGTCCGGCCGTCGCTGCCGCCGGATTCGCAAAACAAGATTCCGCCGATCGTGTCGTCGATCAGGGCAAAGCTCGGCGATGAGATCTTCCTGCGCGGCGGTGCACATGACGCTTGTCGCCTGCACGTGGCGACGATGGGCAACAAGATCGGAATCCTCGCCTATTACAGCAACACGGCTCCCGGACTGCCGCCCGATTCGGGAAGCAAGTTCATCGCTGCGCAGTAGTCCAGCCAGAATCCTTAAAGAGGCCCCGAGTCTTGAGTCCCATCCAGTTTGCCACCATCGCCTTCTTCTGCATCGTCGTCAGTGCGATCGGAGGGGCCCTGCTGCGCACCCGCCTGCCCGAGCATCACGTGAGCGGCGATTCCAAGGACGTGATCAAGCTTTCGATCGCGCTCGTCGCCACCATGTCGGCGCTGGTCCTTGCCCTGCTCTTCGCTTCCACGCGCACCTCCTTCGAGCGTACCAGCGGTCTGGTGAGCCGCATGACGGCCGACATCACCGAACTTGACCGGGTGCTGAAGCATTACGGGCCGGAGGCTCAGCCGATACGGACGGCCTTGCGCGCCGAGATCCAGCCGATGATCGATTCGATCTGGCGCGAGGAGGCCGTCGCCCGCGGCGTCAAGTTCGAGGATACGAGGACGCCGGAGGAGGAAGTCCTGTTCATGCTGCAGGACCTTCGGCCAACCGACTCGAAGCAGCGCGCGCTCCAGGCCCGCGCCCTCCAGGTCAGCTCCGACCTCGCGCAAACACAGCTCGCGCTGTTCGCACAGCCAACGGATTCGATTTCCAACACATTCCTGGTCGTGCTGATCGTCTGGTTGATGTTCATCTTCGGCATCTTCAGCATGTCGGCGCCGGCCAACCCGACCTTGTTCGTCGTGATCGCGATCTGCATCCTCTCCGCATCCGCGGCCTTCTACCTGATCCTGGAACTCGGCCTCCCGTTCGGCGGATTGATGCAGCTCTCGAACGAGCCGCTGAAGAACGCACTCAAATAGCGCCTTTCGACGCCTATGGCCCCTGGTCGGCCTTGATGCGTTCGACCAGCGACCTGAGCCGCGTGTCGGAGACGGCTGTAGCGTGCAACGGCACCATGGCCGACGTGAACCCTGCATAGTCGATGTCACTGACGACCTGGACACCCGCTGCCTCGGCGGTGCGCCGGGCCGCCGCTTCATGGTCGTCCCACAGCTGGCGGTAATAGGGGACGGAATCGCGGGCGGCCGTTCGGATGATCGCCCGGTCGTCGGGAGAGAGCGTGTCCCAGACTCGCTTCGAGAAGAGCAGCACGCCGGGCGACCGCACATGCTCGGTCAGGCTGAAATACTTGGCCACGCGATGATGCTGGGAGCCGACGAAGGACGACCAGTGTCCGTCGGCCATCTCGACGACGCCCGCGCGCATCGAAGCCTCGCCACGGAACAAGGGCATCACCACGGGCTGCGCCCCGATCGCACGCACCATCGGCGCCCAGTTCGAGGATTGCTGGACACGATACTTCAGGCCGCGCAGGTCCGTGGGCTTGCGCACCGGCCTGGTCCCATAGGTCGATCTCGGGCCGAAATCGTAGAAGCAGAGGCCGATGAAACCGGCACGCTCCAGCGACGCCAGGATCTCCTCGCCGATCGGCCCATCGAGGACCCGCCGCTCGTGCGCGTCCGAGCGAAAAAGATAGGGCAGCGTGAGCACGACGGTGGCGGGGGCCGCGCTGTTCAACGCGGCGAGATTGACCCGCGCCATGTCGAGAGTGCCGTTTCGGAGCTGGCCCAGCGAGAAGCTCTCGGTCGTCTGGTCGTCGGCGCCGAGGTCCGACAGGATCAGGCGACCGCCGCTGCGCTCGCGCATCAGGTCGCCCATGTAGGCGACGGCGCGCACGGTCGGGTAAGTCGCGGGAAAGATGTCGGAGGAAGTCAAATCCCGCGCCACAGCGGGAGATCCGAACGCCAGTGCAGCGATCAGGACTGCAAGCTTGACGACGTTCATCGTATTGGTCTGCTCCTCGGAATCACTATGTACGAAACCATACAAAACAGTAAAGGTTGCGAGAAAGAAGCGAAGAATTTCTGACAAGTCAGGAAGTCGGTTCGACTGAACCTAGAGCATGGCGCCTTCCGTGAATTGTCTATCTGCGCATATCAAGGCGATTGCACGGGTGCCGCCGCTCCGGGCAACCATGCACGTCTCGCCTTGTTGTACGCCGGCATTCAGCCCGGGAGCGAGCGATGAAGACGGTGAGTCGGTTCTACGACAGCTACGCACAGGCGCGCGCCGCCGTGGACGCGATCGAGAAGGCCGGCGTCCCCTCCTCCGAGGTGAGCCTGATCGCCAACAAGCATGTCAGCGCCGAGTACGACGAAGCCGAGGTCGTGTCCGAAACCGCCGCAGGCGCGGGCATTGGCGGCCTGGTTGGCGGCGGTGCCGGCCTGCTGGCGGGCCTGGGCTTGCTGGCAATTCCCGGCCTCGGCCCGGTGGTCGCAGCCGGTTGGCTGGCGGCCACTGCCGTTGGCGCCGCGGCCGGCGTCGCAACGGGCGGCATCATGGGCGCGCTGATCGGCGCCGGCGTCGATAAGGAAGAGGCGGCCGTCTATTCCGAAGCGATCCGTCGCGGCGGCACGCTTGTCACGGTGCGCGTGCCCGACGACCAGGTCGCGCGCATCGAAGGGCTGATGTCGATTCATCGGCCGATCGATCCCGCCGAGCGGGCCGCGGCGTGGCGCGAGGAAGGCTGGACAACATTCGATCCCGAGGCGCCGGCCTACCGGCCCGATGAGACCGAGATCGCGCGCATGCGTCGCGAATGGCGCGACGAGGGCATGGGCGAGCAGGTCTGACGCGAACGCCCCCTAAAGCGTTCCGCCCGCGATCATGTCGAAGCGGGAGCGGATTTCGGAGACGGTGGGCGCCTTGTCGGCCTCCAGTTCGGGAAATTCCTTCGCCAGATCGGCCCGGTCGAGCTCGTCGAGATGCAGATCGGCGGCGGCATGATCGTCCGGCAACGCGTTCAGTGCGTTGTGCAGGTGGAAGATGTGCCAGTGCGCAGGGCCCGAAAGGGCGCCGGATTCGAGATGCGCGAGCCGTTCCTGGAATCGCCGCAGCACCTTCTTCCGTTCTTCCGACATCGCCGCTCTCCTGTGATCATCCTGTTTTCATTCGGCGCGCATCGTGCGCGAGCGGCCTGTGGACGGCAAGCCGGCTGGCCGTCGCGTCCGGCCTCGCGTAAAACATACCGCATGAAGCGACATACGGTCGAAGAGAAGAACGAAGGACACAGGACCTTCGAGGAGATCCTCGATCGGCTCGATGCGATGGGCCGCGGCCCGGACCCTTGGGAGGAAAGCTCCCTGATCCATGCGATCAATTTCATGGAATGCGGCCTCTATGATCGCGCAAGGACCGCGCTCCAGGAGTGCGTCCTGCCGAACGACCAGCGGCCGGCGTGGCGGCTCTCCCAGATCGAGCGCAATCCGCAGCGCTATACGGTGGCGCGCCTGCGCCTGCGGTTTGCCCCGCTCAAGAGATAGGCCCATCCGTTCGATATCGGACGAAAGGCGCTCAGCGCTTGAAGATCGCTATCGCCATCAAGGCTGCAAAGGCCCCCGCTCCCCCAGCCAGGCCGGCGCCGATCGTGAGCGGAATCCGCCGGCGGCGGTGCTTCCTGGAGAGAATGCTGAGATGCTCACGGCGCGTCATTCCGCCGGGGAAATCATATTTGTCCGGGGGATTTTCGATGTTCCGAGTGGCGCGCCACCAGCCCCAGGCCGCACCTCCCGCGGCGCACATCGTCACGATCACCAGGATGATTTCCATTTTGCAATATTAGCAAATGACGGCGGATACCGCATAGCCCACGCAGTATTCGCCTCCGGGAGGAAAAATGCCTCCCGAATTAGCCTTTCCGGTTGTTGTAGAAAATCAGCGCAAGCGCCGCGATCCCGAACACGAAGCTGACGAGCGTGACGACGCTCACGATGTAAACAGCGGCGTGCATAGTTTGCGACAACGCCTTTCCGGAGGAACCGTTCCTCGCATTTAGCGGGAAACTTCCCCTGTTGCTTTTGCGTTGATTGGGTACCCACAAGGAGATTCGATCATGCAGAAGCTCAGCATTGCTCTCGTCATCGGCGGCCTCGCCCTGATGCCGCTGTCGGCCATGAGCCAGAACATCGCGTCGGCGCCGAATGCGCCGGTCGCAAAGTCCGATCACATGCTGTTCATGGAAAGGGGCAGCGCCCGCGTGCCGGATTCGGCCATGGACACCGTCCGTAACGCTGCCGACGCCGCCAAGTCGTCGCCGGTTCGCATCGAGGGTCGCGCCGACTATGCCAACGCCGTGAAGCAGGAGCTGGTCCGCCAGGGCGCACCTGCCAATTCGATCAGCGTTCGGCCGACCACTGCTCAGCCACTGGCCAAAGCGGGCGATGGTGTGACCGATCCGACGGACCGCGGCGTGGCGCTCAAGTTCTAGCGCCACACAACCAACAACAACGCCCGCTCGGGATCTCCCCGGCGGGCGTTTGTTGTTCAGCATCGGTCATCCGCAAATGGAAAGCCCGCCCTGGTAAAAACCAGGGCGGGCTCCTGCAGCCCCTCGGGGGAGAGGAACGGTTACTGGAACCATCAAAGGCTGCATCCAGACAACGCCGATAAGGGCGAGGGGTTGCGAGCAATCAAAAAAAGCACATCTGCCAACTCAATCGGCGGACACACGGCCGTCGCGATCCACCGTCAGGACGACTTCGGTCTTCCCGCGCAAGGCACGGGCGCGCCACGTCCCGTCGGGCCCGGGGGTGATGTTCTTCACGGCCTTGTAGCCATCGGCCTCGATGGCGCCCTTGGCGAATTTCCCGGCCTCACCATCCATCGGCATGCCTGTCTGGGGCGCCGGCGTTGCCGCAGCCGTTTCCACGACGGGAGGCAACACCACCGGCGGTCGTTCGCGCACCTGGAGCGGTACGGGCGCTTGGCGAATTTCGACGACCGGCTTCGAAGACGAAGACTGGGCTGTGGACGGCGTGGCGGCCTTGGCGGACGCCTGGAACGGCGTTCCCTCCGGCAGGGGAGCAAAAACATGGGCGCTGGCTACGCCGGCGAGCAGCACAGCCGAAGCGAGCACGAAAACGACGCCTTGCCTCATCGAAGTCCATCCTGCGGGTTTCCGGCCATTCAACGTCGGACGGCTGGAGGCGTTGCGAGTCCATGCGCCGATCAGTATCGAAGGGGCTCAAGAATCCTTCCCGGGACCCGACATGGCGCTTCCAACAGGCATTTCCTTCTCTCCCGCCCACGCGGTCGAACTGCCGACCCGCTTCAACGTCGCGGTGCCGTTCATCGACCGGCATCTGGCAGAAGGACGTGGCGCGAAGCCGGTGATCCTCACGGCCCAGGAGACGGTGACCTATGCCGAGCTGGCGGAGCGCGTGAACCGGACCGGCAATGCGCTGCTCGGGCTGGGCGTGAAGCCCGGCGACCGGCTGCTGATGGTGGTGAAGGACTGCCCGGCCTTCTTCTATCTCTTCTGGGGAGCCATCAAGGCGGGCATCGTGCCGGTGCCGCCCAACACGCTGCTGCGCGCGCCCGACTATGCCTACATGATCGAGGATTCGGGCTGCGGCCTCGTCGTCTATTCCGCGGAGTTCGCCGGTGAAATCGAACCGGCGCTGAAGCAGCTCGGCGCCAAGGCGCCTCCTTCGATGACGGTCGACGCGTTCCTGGCGGAGATGGAAAAGGCCTCGCCCACGCTCGAGGCAAAACTCGCCGCCCCCGGGGACGACTGCTTCTGGCTCTATTCCTCGGGCTCGACCGGCCGGCCCAAGGGCGCCGTCCACGCCCAGCGCGACATGGTCGTGACCAGCGAGCTCTACGGCGTGCGCGTGCTGGGCGTGACCGAGCAGGACATCAGCTACTCCGCCGCCAAGCTGTTCTTCGCCTACGGCCAGGGCAACGGCATGGTCTTCCCGCTGTGGGTCGGCGGCACCGCGGTCCTCGACGATCGCCGCCCGACGCCGGACACGACCTTCGGCAACATCGAGACCTTCAAGCCCACGATCTATTACGGCGTGCCGACGCTCTATGCCGCCCAGCTCGCCGCGCTGGAGACGACCAAGCGCGATCTGTCTTCCTTGCGCGCCTGCGTCTCGGCGGGCGAAGCCTTGCCCGGCGACATGTTCCGCCGCTGGAAGGAACAGACCGGCACGACCATCCTCGACGGCATCGGCTCGACCGAAGCGCTGCACATCTTCATCGGCAACCGGCTCGACGATTTCCGCGCCGGCACCAGCGGCAAGCCGGTACCGGGCTACGAAGTGCGCATCCTCGACGAGAACGGCGATCCCGTTCCCAAGGGTGAAAGCGGCCGCCTGTGGATCAAGGCGGAGTCGACCGCCAAGTATTACTGGAACAAGCCCGAGAAGACGGCCGAGACGATGGTGAACGGCTGGCTGAACACCGGCGACACCTATCGCGAGGACGCCGACGGCTACTTCATTTACGAGGGCCGCAGCGACGACATGCTGAAGGTCGGCGGCATCTGGTGCTCGCCGGTCGAGATCGAGAACTGCCTGGTCGGCCATCCCGCGATCCTCGAAGCCGCCGTCGTCGGCCAGGCCGACGAGCAGGCGCTGATCAAGCCCAAGGCGATCGTCGTGCTGAAGCAGCCGGGCGATGCGGGCGCGGCACTCACCGATGCGCTGATGAGCCACTGCAAGAAGACACTGGCGCCATACAAGTATCCGCGCTGGGTCGAATACGTGCCCGAGCTTCCGAAGACCGCCACCGGCAAGATCCAGCGCTTCAAGCTGCGTGGCTGAACCAAAGCCAACCTTGGAAGAGCCGCGGATACGGCCGTTCAGGGCAGCCGACCTCGACGCCTGCTATGCGATCTCGCTGGCGACGGGCCATGCCGGCGGCGATGCCTCGCATCTCTATCGCGATCCAAAGATGATGGGGCACATCTACATCGCGCCCTATGCGTTGCTCGAACCGGATCTCACCTTCGTCGTGGAGGATCGCGACGGTGTTGCGGGTTTCGTCGCCGGCGTCGTCGACACCGCTGCATGGGAAGAGCGGCTGGAGCGCGACTGGTGGCCGTCGCTGCGTCAACGCTATCCCGATCCGGTCGGCGTCCCTCCCAACGAGCAGACCGCCGATCAGCGACGCGCGTCGATGATCCACCATCCCGCCGCAACGTCGGCCGAGATCGTGGCGCGCTACCCTGCGCATCTGCACCTGAACCTGCTCCCCCGCCTGCAGCGCCGCGGTATGGGATCGTTGCTTCTCCGAACGTGGCTGGCTGCCGCCCGGACACGAGGCGCCCGGTCGTTTCACATCGGCGTCAACCGCATGAACACCGGCGCGATGCGCTTCTGGACGAGGGAAGGCTTCACACCGCTGGTCCTCGACGGCGTCCCCGAAAGCCGGACGTGCTGGATGGGAGATCAAGTTATTGTGTAGGCCGAACGCCGGCCGCGCCACTTTTTCGTCCCGCGTTCGTGGAAGCATCGGGACCGCATGATCTTCGCGAAGAAGTCCGAGACACCCGGCTGGCCGATCGCGCGGCTGCTGCCGGCGTTGATGGTCGGCCTGGTCTTCGTCTCGATCGCACCGGTGATCGGCGTCGCCTGGTTCGCCGCGCAAAGCAATCTCGAATCTTCCTCCCTGCAGCGCTCCGAGCTGACGATCGACCTGATCGAGCGCCGGCTCGAGGCGCATCTGCGGCCGGTGCAGAACCAGCTCGCCTATCTCAGCGACGCTATCGCCCGCGGCGAGATCGACTTCGACGACCGCGAGCAGTGGCGCATCTTCGCGCTGGGCACGCTGGCGGCCGTCCCCCAGACCATCGGCTTCGTCGTGCTGCCGGTCGAGGGCGAGGCCACGCGTTTCGTGCGCGCCGACCGGACCATGCGGCCGGAGCGGCGCGAGAATGTGCGCTTCGCCGACGCTCTGCTCGAACGGGGCCGCACCATGGACGGGCCGGGCTGGGGCGAGCCGGTCTGGTCGTTCGTCGTCGGCGAGCCGATCCTGCCGGTCATCGTGCCGGTACGCGTGCGCGGTGAGTACCGTGGCGTCATCGGTGCGGCGATCGGCACGACCGACCTGTCGCGCTTCCTGAAGGAGATCGAGCTCGACGGCGAGCGCACGCCCTTCATCCTGGCCGGCCGCGACCATGTGCTGGCCCATCCCAAGCTCGCCAAGACCTTGAACGGCGAGGCCCGCGCCCAGACTCGCCTGGTCACTCTGGAGGAAGTCGGCGATCCCGTCCTCGCCTCGATCTGGGCGCCCAATCCCAATCCGCTGTCATGGTTCGAGCATTACGCCCGCATCGAAGGCCACTGGAACTGGGTCGGCGACCGGTCCTTCGCCTGGATCCGCAAGAACGTCGATGCCTATGCGCCGGCCGAGCTGATCGTGGGCTACTACGAGGCCGGCCGCGAATCGGCCTGGGCCCGCTGGATCGTGCGCGGCATCCTGATCGCGGGCGGCGTGCTGATGCTCCTGACCGGCCTGGCCGCGATCTATCTCGGCCGGCGGCTGGCGCAGCCCATCCTGGCACTGGCGGGCGCGGCGGGCGCCGTCGAGCGTCTCGACCTCGACAATGTGCCCGCCCTGCCCGACAGCCGCGTGCGCGAGATCAGCCGCGCCAACCACGCCTTCGAGCGCATGGCCCGCGGCCTCAAACTGTCGGCGACCTACCTGCCCCGCGCCCTGGTGGCGCGCCTGACCGAGCAGCAGGGCAGCCTGCCGGTCAACGAGGACCGCGCCGTCACCATCCTGTTCAGCGACCTCGAAGGCTACACCGCCTATTCGCGCGACCGGCCGGCGGCCGAGACGGCGGCCTACCTGAACGACCTGCTATCGCGAATCGGGCCGGCCATCGAAGCGAGTGGCGGCACCATCGACAAGTATATCGGCGACGGGCTCATGGCCTTCTGGGGCGCGCCCGATACCGTTCCCGACCATGCCCGCATCGCCTGCCAGGGCGCGCTGGCGGTCGCGAAGGAGGTCGAGACCTTCAACATCGAGCGCCGGGCGCGCGGCCTGCACGCCTGCCGTATGCGCATCGGCCTGCACACGGGCACGGTGCTGGTCGGCAATATCGGCTTCGCCGGCAGGGTCGACTACACCGCCATCGGCGAGGCCGTGAACGTCGCCTCGCGACTGGAGCAGTTCGGCCGCAGCGCGCCGCGCGACGGTGAGGTCACGATCGTGGCCAGCGCGAGCTGCCGCGAGGCGGCGGGCGCGGGTTTCACCTGGGCGATGCTGGACGGTGGACCGGTCGACGTGTCCGCCGCGTCCGCCCTGCCGCTCGCCACCCTGAGAGCATCGGCGACGATCCATTAAGCCGTTGTTGGATTGCGGGTTTTCCGCTTTTATAGCGGCCAAGGGAAACAGGGAGCGTCGGCTCATGAAGAAGAAATTGTTTGGGACCGCAACAATTGCGGCGGCGATGGCGTGCGGCCTGCCGGCCATGGCCCAGAGCCCGATCAAGGTCGGCTTCGTCAGCACCTTTTCCGGCCCGCAGGCAGCGATCGGCGAGGACATGCGCCGCTCGGTCGAGCTCGCCAAGGAGCATCTCGGCGGCAAGATGGGCGGCAAGCCCTTCGAGATCGTCTACGAGGACGACCAGTTCAAGCCGGATGTCGGCAAGGCGCGCTCCGAGAAGCTCGTCCAGCAGGACAAGGTGAACTTCATCGCCGGCTACATCTGGTCGAACGTGCTGCTGGCCTCCTACAAGACCGTGGTCGACGAGGGCGACACGATCCTGATTTCGGCCAATGCCGGCCCGTCGCAGATCGCGGGCGAGCTCTGCAACAAGAACTTCTTCTCGACCTCGTGGCAGAACGACCAGACGCCGATGGCGATGGGCGAATATCTCAACACCAAGGGCGTGAAGAGCCTGTACCTGGTCGGCCCCAACTATGCCGCCGGCAAGGACATGCTTGCGGGCGTGAAGCGCACCTACAAGGGCAAGATCGTCAGCGAGGACTTCACCAAGTGGCCCGACCAGCTCGACTTCTCGGCCGAGCTGACCAAGATCGCCGCCGCCAAGCCGGACGGTATCTTCATCTTCTATCCCGGCGCGCACGGTGTTCAGTTCGTGAAGCAGTGGGCGCAGTCGGGCCTCAACAAGACCGTGCCGCTCTACCAGGTGTTCTCGATCGACGCGATCACCCTGCCGCAGCAGGGCGACCTCGCTCTCGGCACGCTGGGCGCGCAGGAATGGGTCAACGACCTGCCGAACGAGGCCAACAAGAAGTACGTAGCCGACTTCAAGAAGAAGCACGGCGTCTATCCGTCCTACTACGGCGCGCAGAGCTATGACGCGATCATGCTGATGGCGTCGGCGGCCGACGCGCTGAAGGGCGACCTGTCGAACAAGGACAAGGTCCGTGCCGAGATGAAGAAGGCCAGCTTCAAGTCGGTCCGCGGCGACTTCAAGTTCGGCAACAACAACTTCCCGATCGAGAACTTCTACATCCAGGAAACGGTCAAGGATCCGCAAGGCATGATGACGGTGAAGACCATCGCCACCGCCGTGAAGAACGCGGTCGATCCCTTCGCCGAAAAGTGCCCGATGAAGTGACGGTCGTCGTCGAAGAAATCGACGGGAGCGCGGCGACGCGCTCCCGTTTTGTTTGAGGCATAGATGGAATACCTGCTGCTCCAGGTGCTGAACGGCGTGCAGCTCGGCCTGCTGATGTTCCTGCTCGCCGCCGGACTGACCCTGACCCTGGGCATCATGGACTTGGTCAACCTGGCGCACGGCTCGCTCTACATGATGGGCGCCTACATCGCCTGGACCCTGATCGGCGTCACCGACTCCTTCGTGCTGGGCGCGTTGCTGGCAGTGCCCGCGACCTTCCTGCTGGGCGTCGTCGTCGAGGCCGTGGTGATCCGGCGGCTCTACGCGCGCGACCATCTCAGCCAGGTGCTGGCGACCTTCGGCCTGATCCTGTTCTTCAACGAGCTGGTGCGCGCGATCTGGGGCCCCGCCGGCAAGAGCATTGCGATCCCCGGCTTCCTGAACCGCACAGTCGAAATCCTGCCGGGCGTGCCCTATCCGGCCTACCGCTTCGCCATCATCGTGGTCGGCGCCGTCGTGGCGATCCTGCTGGCCTGGCTGGTGGCGCGCACGCGGCTCGGCATGCTGATCCGCGCCGGTGCCTCCAACCGCCGCATGATCGGCGCGCTGGGTGTCAACATCGAGCTGCTGTTCAGCCTGGTGTTCGGGCTGGGCGCCGTGTTCGCTGGTCTCGCCGGCCTGATGGCGGCCCCCATCGCCACGGTGAGGATCGGCATGGGCGACGACATCCTGATCCTCGCCCTGGTGATCATCGTCATCGGCGGCATCGGCTCCATCAAAGGAGCCTTTATCGCCGCCATGGTGGTGGGCCAGATCGACATCGTCGGCCGCGCCTTCCTGCCCGACATGCTCAAGACCTTCATGAGCTCCAGCGCCGCCTCGAGCGCCGCGCCCGCCATCTCGCAGGTGCTGGTCTACGTGCTGATGGCCGCCGTGCTGGTCTGGCGGCCGACCGGCCTGTTCGGCCAGCAGCGCACCGTCGCCGCAGCCGACGTCGAGCGCGCGCGTGTTGGGCTCCACCATGTCGGCGATGAGCTGCA